>CAZTGF010000090.1:0-5861 GCA_964612955.1 uncultured Flavobacterium sp. | reverse complement strand
CCCGAGTAAAATCCTACCTATATATAATTAGGAGCGTAAATCCGTAAGAATCTGAGTCCATACGCTTTGCATGTGCATATAATATGTAACTTGCACCCGTTTTCAAAAAGCCGGTTTTATTTAACGATTAAATCGGCCGATTATAGAATTCGATTGGCTTGCTTTCTAAAATTTAATTTATTTGCCGAAAGATTTTGCTAAATCGAATTTTTAATTACTTTTACGGCCTATGAAAATTGCTCCAAGAACCCGAAATTTACTGGCATTTGTTATCGCCTTAGGCTTAACAACGACTGTTGGTTACGCAATGTCAGCATCTTCGGTCCTTGAAAATCCGCCACCGCCACCCTCGCCGCCGCCGCCGCCGGGCATCCCTATCGATGCGCATATCGGCATTCTGGCAGGAATTGCTGCAGTGTACGGAACCTATGTCATTTACAGATTAAAATACAGAAAAGCCCAATAGTAACGGGCTTTTTTTATGATTGCATGTTGCGGTGCAAAGCGGCAATGTACTTTCCAATCACGTCAAACTCCAGGTTTACAGAGGCGCCCACTGTTAAATGCTGAAAATTCGTATGTTCGTACGTATACGGAATAATGGCCACGCTAAATTCGCCCGGGCGCGAATCCACAACGGTAAGGCTCACACCGTTTACCGTGATGCTACCTTTTTCAATCGTCAGGTTTCCCAAATCCGGATCAAACGAAAACGAAAACAACCAACTGCCATTTTGTTCTTCTAATGCGGCGCACAAACCTATTTGGTCTACGTGGCCCTGAACGAGGTGACCGTCCAGCCTGTCGGTGAGCAACATGCCGCGCTCAAGGTTTATGACATCGCCTTCTCTCCATCGGCCCGCCGTGGTTTTTTGCACAGTTTCCCGGATCGCCGTCACCATATAGGCATCGTCCTTAACAGATACGACGGTCAAACAGATTCCGTTGTGCGAAACGCTCTGGTCAATCTTAAGTTCGGATGCAAAAGCGGCACTGATCCAAAAATTGATGTTTTCTCCTTCGTGTGCCACGCTTACCACGCGGCCAAGTGTTTCGACGATTCCCGTAAACATTGGTCTAATTTTCCTAAATTTGCGTTTCAAAATTAGCAATAAAGCACCGCATATGGTCAAAAAAGCAGAAAATATCATCATCGGGATTTCCATCGGTGATTTGAACGGCATCGGCAGCGAAGTCATTCTTAAAACCTTCGAGGACGCCCAGATGCTCGAGATCGGAACCCCGGTCATTTTCGCCAACACCAAAGTGCTTTCTTTCGCCAAAAAAACTTTCGGTCTTTCGGCCAACGTCCACGGCATCGACAGTATAGAACAGGTCGTTCCCGGAAAAATCAACGTACTTAACATTTGGCGCGAACCCGTAGAAATACAGTTCGGCTCTGAGAATGAAGCCGGAGGTGCGTATGCGCTAAAATCGTTCACTACCGCCGTCGACGCTTTAAAAGCCGGGCAGATTGATGTTTTGGTCACTGCACCTATTAACAAACACAATATTCAGTCTGCGGAATTCCCGTTTCCGGGCCACACGAATTATCTCGCGCAAGAATTAAACGGTGAAGCCCTCATGCTTATGGTGCACGAAAACCTGCGCGTGGGACTTATGACCGATCACGTGCCCGTATCGGAAATCGCATCGCATCTGACTCCTGAGCGCGTGGCCCAAAAAATCGACACCATTAAAAATACGCTCATCCGCGACTTTTGCATTACCAAACCGCGCATTGCCGTGCTTGGCCTGAATCCGCATGCAGGAGATCAGGGCGTCATCGGCACCGAAGACGAAACAGTACTCAAACCGGTGATTCGCCAATTGTTCGAATCGGGCACGCTTGTTTTCGGGCCTTATTCTGCCGATGGTTTCTTCGGATCGGGCCAATACGAAAAATTCGATGCCGTGATTGCAACCTATCACGATCAGGGGCTGATTCCGTTTAAGACCCTTGCGTTTGGCCGGGGCGTGAATTACACGGCAGGACTCTCCCATGTGCGCACGTCTCCGGACCACGGAACAGCGTACGATATCGCGGGTAAAAACACTGCAGATCCGCAATCGTTCAGAGAGGCTGTGTATCTGGCCATCGACGTTTTTCACGCGCGCGCCCAACACGAGGAAATTGCCAAAAATCCGCTTAAAATCAAGTTCCGCCAGCTCGAATCAAAAAAAGGCCACTAACACTTTTGTTTATCTAAATAATTATTATCTTTGCCCACCCGAATTATCGGGGCAAATTGTGTTGTGATGAAACAGATGAATGAATTTTTAATTCCGTTCGCGGGGTTAAAATTAGGGAAACACCAATTTGATTTTCAGGTCGATAAAAAACTGTTCGAAACTTTTGGACTAGACGAATTCGAAGATTGCGACGTTGCTGTAGCACTTTCGTTTGAGAAAAAATCCACGATGCTCGAGCTGCTGTTTAAGCACAAAGGAACCGTAAAAGTACCTTGTGATGTAACCGGCGAAATGTTTGACCTGCCTGTCAAAGGAAAAATGAAACTGATTGTTCAGTTTGGGGAAACGTTCAACGACGAAAACGACGAACTTCTGATTTTACCGCATGGCGAACACCAGATTAACGTAGCGCAGTACATTTACGAAATGATCGCGCTTTCGGTGCCGCTTAAACGGGTTCATCCCGGGGTCGAAGACGGAACTTTGCAGTCAGAAGCGCTGGACCGGCTCAAATCGCTATCGGTAAGCATGCCCGAACAAAAAGAAACGAAAGAAGAAGAAAATACAGACCCGCGCTGGGATAAATTAAAGTCACTATTAACGGATAAATAATACAGTAAAATGGCACATCCTAAGAGAAAAACCTCGAAAACAAGAAGAGACAAAAGAAGAACTCACTATAAAGCTACAGTTGCCCAAATCGCTACATGCCCTGTAACAGGAGAGGCGCATTTGTACCACCGCGCTTACTGGCACGAAGGTAAAATGTACTACAGAGGACAAGTAGTTATTGACAAGCAAGTCGCTGTTGCTTAATACATTTTAAACAAAAAGTGTAAACTCTCACGGTGTGGGAGTTTTTTTTATTGGCCGTAACCTCGCAAAAATTCGGGAGACCTGCTATCGGATAGCATTTTTTTCGTAATTTCAACGCCTTTTACGGGCCGATGTTCCGAAAGAGAAAATTACCCAACTCATGAACAAACAAACAGCCGCAATCACTGCTGTCGGAGGTTACGTTCCGGATTTTGTGCTCTCGAACAAACTCCTGGAAACCATGGTAGATACCAACGACGAATGGATTACCACGCGCACCGGCATCAAAGAGCGACGGATCTTAAAAGAACCTAATGCCGGAACCTCGTATCTGGCTGTAAAAGCGGCGCAAAACCTCATCGACAAAAGCGGACTCGATCCAAAAGAAATAGATCTTGTATTGCTTGCCACTACCACACCGGACATGCCTGTTGCAGCTACTGCAGTTTTTGTGGCCACCCAAATCGGGGCGGTAAACGCATTTGCGTACGATCTTCAGGCGGCCTGTTCAAGCTTTTTGTACGGCATGTCTACCGCCTCGGCCTATGTCGAAAGCGGGCGTTACAAGAAAATATTGCTCATCGGGGCCGATAAAATGTCCTCGATCATCGATTATACGGACCGGGCTACGTGCATCATTTTTGGCGATGGCGCGGGAGCGGTATTGTTCGAACCCAACCCGGACGGACTCGGTTTTCAAAACGAATTTCTGAGGTCCGACGGCATCGGTCGCGAGTTTCTTAAAATTGAGGCAGGCGGTTCCATTTTACCGGCTTCTGAGCAAACTGTCGCATCGGGCAAACACTACGTTTATCAGGACGGAAAAGCGGTTTTCAAATACGCGGTGACCGGAATGGCAGATGTAAGCGAAAAAATCATGGAGCGCAACAAACTCACACACGACGAGGTGGACTGGCTTATCGCACATCAGGCGAACAAGCGCATTATCGACGCAACGGCTGCGAGAATGGGGCTTTCAGAGGATAAAGTGCTGGTGAACATCGAGCGCTACGGAAACACGACTTCGGCTACTTTGCCGTTGTTGCTTAGCGACTTCGAACACAAATTCAAAAAAGGAGATAACTTGATTTTTGCTGCGTTTGGCGGCGGGTTCACCTGGGGTTCTGTTTACCTCAAGTGGGCGTACGATACAAAATAACCGTCGGGCTGGCGCCGGGCATAAAATATAATATTATACCATGGATATCAGAGAAATTCAAAACCTTATCCGGTTTGTTGCCAAATCAGGGGCAACCGAAGTTAAATTAGAGATGGACGATTTCAAAATCACCATCAAAACCACGACCGAGGCCTCATCGCCGGAGGTAACTTACATTCAGCAGCCACCCGTTTCTCACGCACTGCCACAAGCCGCTGCGCCACAACCGGCTGCTCCTACTGCTCCTGCGCCCCCTGCTGCTCAGGAGGACGTAAATTCAAAATACATCACGATCAAGTCGCCCATCATCGGGACATTCTACCGCAAACCCGCACCGGACAAACCGGTTTACGTGGAAGTGGGCAGCACGATCGGGAAAGGCGATGTACTTTGCGTAATCGAGGCCATGAAACTGTTTAACGAAATTGAATCTGAAGTATCGGGCAAAATCGTTAAAATCCTTGTCGATGATGCTTCTCCCGTAGAGTTTGATCAACCGCTGTTCCTTGTAGATCCGTCTTAATTACGGCCTGCAGGCAGAAAACTAATCTGAAAATTACACTATGTTCAAAAAAATACTAATCGCCAACAGGGGCGAAATTGCGCTCCGCGTGATCAGAACCTGTCGCGAAATGGGCATTAAAACAGTGGCCGTATATTCTACAGCCGATGCCGACAGCCTTCACGTGCGTTTTGCAGACGAGGCCGTTTGTATTGGTCCGGCGCCGAGCAACCAGTCTTACCTTAAGATGTCCAACATTATTGCTGCGGCCGAAATCACAAATGCCGACGCCATTCATCCGGGTTACGGATTTTTGAGCGAGAATGCGAAGTTTTCAAAAATCTGTCAGGAACACGGCATTAAATTCATCGGTGCGTCACCTGAAATGATCGAAAAAATGGGTGACAAATCTTCGGCAAAAGCTACGATGAAAGCTGCCGGAGTTCCGTGTGTTCCCGGTTCGGACGGTTTGCTCGAATCTTTCGAACACGCTCAGAAAGTGGCCGAAGAAGCCGGTTATCCCGTAATGCTTAAAGCAACTGCGGGCGGTGGCGGAAAAGGAATGCGCGCCGTTTGGAAAGCCGAGGATTTGAAGAAAGCTTGGGAAAGTGCGCGTCAGGAAGCGGCTGCCGCTTTTGGAAACGACGGCATGTACATCGAAAAGCTAATTGAAGAGCCGCGTCATATCGAAATTCAAATCGTAGGCGATGCTTACGGAAAGGCTTGTCATTTGTCCGAGCGCGACTGTTCGGTGCAAAGGCGCCACCAGAAACTTACAGAAGAAACGCCGTCTCCGTTTATGACCGATGAACTTCGCGAAGAAATGGGCAATGCAGCGGTTCGTGCCGCAGAATTCATCCGTTACGAAGGTGCGGGAACCATCGAATTCCTCGTGGATAAAAACCGCAATTTCTACTTTATGGAAATGAACACGCGGATTCAGGTAGAACACCCGATTACAGAACAAGTGATCGATTACGACCTTATTCGCGAGCAGATTCTCGTAGCCGCGGGCGTGCCTATTTCGGGCAAAAATTATACGCCTCAGTTGCATTCTATCGAGTGCCGTATTAATGCCGAAGATCCGTACAACGATTTTCGTCCGTCTCCGGGCCGGATTACGACGCTCCACGCTCCGGGCGGTCACGGTGTGCGACTCGATACTCACGTTTACGCGGGTTACACCATTCC
>CAZTGF010000089.1:0-5891 GCA_964612955.1 uncultured Flavobacterium sp. | reverse complement strand
CCTACAAAAAGCACTGTATTTTGTGAGATGAACGATTCCTCTGCAGGCAGGAGTTCGGTTTTGGCTTTACCGATATGTGCGATGTCGTGAGGGTTGTAAATCACCTGCAGTTTTTCGGGGAACGCAAACCCGCAATTCTCGATAAGATCGGATTTTATCGCACGGCTAATCGCGACCACTTTGTCAAAGAACCGATATGAAGACCGCATCGCAAATTTAAACACTCGGTTTAACGGAGTCCTGTTTGTAAATTCAACGCTCTTGAGCGCATGGATGCTCGCGATTTTGTTCTCGCGCGTAAACGTGAGCGAACTAAACACGTTGGCCATGTCACCAAACGAAATCGAATCTGTGATGTTGTGTTGTTTGATAATCCGTCGTATGCGCGATGGAGCCAAAGCGTAAAATTTCACTCTTGTTGCTACCGGCATTTCGGAGAAATCCTTGTCGCTCAGGTATAGCTCGTCGGCTCCGAAATGAATAATGTCCGAATCGAGCCGAATGAGTTTCAACGCCTTAACTTCGTAACCCAATTGGCGGTACTTTTCGTAAAATGTAAGCGCAAGCCGTTCCATTCCGCCAACACTTCCGTAAGGCATAATCAGCAGTATTCTTTTCATCGGATCAGAGATTTAAAAAGGTTGTCCCAAACTGGCGCGATATGTTCGATAGAAAAACGCTTCACATTTTCGCGGGCCGATGCACCCTGAGCGAACCTCAGCGCATCATCAGTCATTAACTTTTGGAGCGATGCTGCGAGTGCGCTCTTGTCTCCGTTGGGAACGAGCAAGCCGTCGGTATCATGCGAAATAATGTCAGACGGACCGTGCGGGCAATCGAACGACACACACGGAACCCCGCAAGCCATTGCCTCAATGAGCACCATGCCGAATCCTTCGAAACGCGAACTCATCACGTAAACCGAAGCGTTCAGGTAACGCGATTCAATGTGTTTATCGGGTTCAAAAAAACGCACAGAATCTGAAATGCCAAGCCTGGCCGCCTGTTCGGGAAGCGCCAGGGCCGGATTTGATTTTCCAACGATGTGCAGTTGCCAATCTGGGTGTTGAGGCGCCAGTTCTTTCCAGACCTCGAGCAACAAATCGTACCCTTTCTGATACGACTGGCGGCCTACGGCGAGAACGGTCTTTTGGGTCAGTGCCGCAGCCTTGTCGGGATAAAAAGGCAGCGGATTGGGAATCACGTGAAGGTTTTTAAGCGGCCACTCCCGGCGGTTCCCTTGGGTCAATACCACAAAGGCGTCAAATGAATTTCCGAGCAGATTCATTAATTTCAACTGCCATTTTGCAGCAAGCAGACGAAGGCCCGACTTTCCTGCAATGGCAATGTCTTTTGACACGTGGCGCTCGTATATTATTTTTGCGCGGGACTTTAGCAATCTGGGCAGTAAAAACGCTTTAAGACCGTCGTCGCAAACGCTGATGAGATCGGGCTGAAATGCATCGACAACCGCCTGAAGACCGCTGCGGTAGGCAGAGAAATACGCTAACGGATTCCCGCCCACGCGAATGGGTTCAAACGCAATCTTATCGGAGAAATCGTAGAACCTGCGCGAAACATCTTCGTTCAACGATACAATTTTCACCGTATAGCCTAACTGATCGGCAAGATAGGAAGCTTTTATAGACAGTACGCGCTCCAGCCCCGCTGCGCCTGTGATTCCGTTGGTGATGTAAAGTAGTTTCATTTGGGTAGTACGCGTTTCAACCGTTGCAGAGCGCCTGTGAAGATGCCCGGCAGACACTTATTTTAATAAACTTTTAGCGGCCCTTAAAAGGTACTGCTTGTCACGACTTATCGAAAATGCTTTCAAATACAATCGGGCAGCTTTAATACGGGATGAAAAAGCCGAAGATACGTAATGTGCCGTGGCCAACATTAAAGTGTCGCGCAATTGGTACGCCTTAAGCTCATCTTCGGACAAACTTAGGTGTGTTGCTATAAAGGTTTTAATCGTTTGCAACGCTTGCTGTGTATTCCGGATGCCGTTGCTTGTAATGCGCTGCCCCTCGTGTTCATGCATCACGTGCAGTTTCGCTCGGAGGGCTCCAAAACGCAAACCAGCTGCCAGCGCGTGTAACATAAAATAGCGGTCCTGAAATCGGGGAATAGATTTAAATCCGCCCACGCGTTCAAACGAATTTTTCCGAATGCATAACATCGGCGTGAAGAAATTTCCGTGAAAAGCAAATTCTTTAAAATCGCCGAGCCTCGGAAAATTGTTCTCCGACTTAATTTCAGTACCGTCACCGGCCAAACGGACAAAGCCGGCCAAACATCCGTCCAGCTCCGCGTGTTGCTGTAAAAAATTAATTTGCTGCGCTATTTTACCCGGTAAAAACAAATCATCGTCATCGAGAAAAAAAATAAACTCAGACTTGCTATATGCCACTCCGATATTACGGGCCTCACAAGCGCCCCGATTCTCCTCAAGGGCCAGGTAGGTCAGGCGCGCATCGGAAATGGATTCTACGCGCTCTTTGGTCTGGGCGGCATATCCCGATTCTTCGCCATTGTCGTCGACCACGATGACCTCGAGCTCAAAATCTCCGGTTTGTTCAAGCACACTCGATATGGCCCGCACAATCAGATCGCTGCGCCGGTACGTTGTGATGATGACGGCTACACTAATGGTACCTTTTACCAAAATAGTCCTCGTTTAGAATTGCTTTTTCAAATGTTTCCTTATCCCGGGTACCGATAACGCGATGGCCCGCGCCTACGACAATTTCATATGGGTTCACTTGTTTGGACACCGTCGTACCAGTCCCGATGATAGCACCATCGCCAATCGTAACGCCGGCAAGTATGTTGACGTTGGATCCTACCCAGACCCCGCGCCCAATAGAAGTTTTTTTGGTGACATGGCCTTTGCCGTAGGGCGCCGTTGTAGTATTTCTAAAGTCGTGGTTCCCCGAGTGGATCACCACGTTCATTCCGAAACGGCTTCCCTTTCCAATTTCGATGCCTCCGAGGCCCATCATAAAATAATTATCGCTGAATTTCACGTAGTCCTCGATTACGATATTTTCGGGGTGAAAAATCATCCCTTTTCCTTTAAATACGACCTTTTGACCGAGATATTTAAAACGCGGCTTTTGCAAATTCAACTCGAAACTGTCTATTTCCTCTTTTAAAAACACCCAATAAAATCTGGCGATGAGACGCGCGAAAGGCTTGACTATACTTTTTAACGACATAACTGTTTAGTTTTTGGATGGCTTTCCGATTTGTGCTACCGCCTCAAAAATCTGCGCTTCGACTCCGGGAGCAGCAACGTCGAACGTAAATGTTTCGATGTTTCTGGCGATGGCGTATTGTACTTTTTGTTTATAATCTGCCACGTAAGAAGCGTTTAGTTCGCGCAATACTTCATCGGTCTTTCCCGCCTCGGTAAGGCTTGACTTTCCGCTGCGTTTGCGCTTAATACGGTTTTCAAAAATATATGATTCGCTTGCATTAAAATAAAAAATGGCGTCAGGAAAACGAATTTCTGACGGTGGTGTGTGGTGATAACCCTTATTTAAGTGTAACACCCCATCTTCGGACAGATACAACTCGTTTTTCTCTAAAATCCGGTCGCAGAATTTAAGGTGCTTTAACTTCTCCAGATAGAGTGCACTGCTCTGCAATCGGTACAAAGGGTCGTACGGTTGAATTCCTTCGAGAAAACTCTGTGCGAGCCCCAATTCGGCATCGGTGAGCTCGAGTAATCCTTTGCGCTCCGCGTATTTTTTGGCCTGCGCGATCAAAAAAGCATTACAAGCTTGAGGCGCTATCCCCATTCCCCCTATCCGTGCCGCCAAGCGTGCTTTTAAAGGAAGTTCCGAAAATAAAGTCGTTGTACGAATGCGTTTGGCCAATAACGTTTCGGGCACCCACTGCGGAAAGCGGTCGGCGATTTTCCGGTACCAATAAGACTTACCTACGCCCGAAGGCCCCATAAATTCTACCCAGATCATCGTTAAATTTCCTGAAGTTCAACCATTTTTCTAAAACGCGGTACTTTTTGCATCAGTTCGCTAAATGTGCCTTCGTCTTCGATTTCCCCTTTGTTTAAGAATACAACGCGATCCGCGCTCTTAATCGTGGACAAACGGTGCGCGACCACGAGAATCGTATATTTTCCTTTGAGCGCTTCCACGCTTTGCTGAATCAGTTGCTCTGTTTCTGAATCCAGGGCCGATGTGGCTTCGTCCATGATTAGAATGTCAATGTCTTTGTAGAGCTCCCTCGCAATTGAAATCCGCTGTTTTTGTCCGCCCGAAAGGTTAATTCCGTTGTTTCCTAACAAGGCCTGGGGCCCATCGGGCAAAGTTTCCAAAAATTCGGACAACGATGCCTGACGTATCGCGAGTTCAAACCGGGCAATATTTTCCTGAGTAGGCTCTGCCCAGAACGTGACGTTGTTAAAAACGGTGTCGTTAAAAATCACAGGATCCTGCGTAATGTATCCGATGCGGCGCTGGTAAGATGCTTTTTTGAGCGAGGAGACAGAAACACCGTCGGCCATTACCTGACCGCTATCGGGCGGTAACAATCCGGCAAGCAGGTTCACGAGCGTAGTTTTTCCGCTGCCGCTCTCCCCGACGAACGCCACGGTCTCGTTCTTTTGGATCCGGATAGAAATGTCTTTCAAAATTGAAGTGCTTCCGTATGAAAACGACACTGCTTCCGCGGCTATGGTGCTGTTTAGCGTCGAAAATTCCTGCGTACCGTCCTGTTCGCGCGCCTCGAGAAGTTCGGCCTCAAACGATTTCATATTCTCAAGAGACCCGCTTGTACTCATGAACGAATTCCAGGATTGCTGCATAGCCACAAGTGCCGTAAGGGCGCGGTAAAACAAGAGCAAACTCGCAATGATGGTCCCCATTCCGCCGCCGAGCACACGCGTTTGAATCAGAATCACGGCAGCCACTACAGCCACAAGTAATGGTTCACGGGCGGCTAAGCCAATGCTTGAAAGTACGCCAATGCGCTTTCTGGAATCTTCGATTTTATTGATGGTTGCGCGCAGCAGATCGCCGTATTGGTTCACCAGACCTGTCGCTTTCAGGTATTTGAAATTGCCGACGTGCTGAATGATTTGCCCTTGATAAATATTGGTCGAAAACGTAAGCTTGCGCGAGGCGCCTTTGGTGTGCTTGTAAATGGTTTTGTAAATAACATTCGTGAGCGCGCCGCCAATGCTGATCAGCACCGCGAACTGAAAGTTCAGGAAGAACGCAAATCCCATGTAAACCACGACCATGATTCCCTGTTGAAACGCCCCGAAATAGGTGAGATACGATTGGGAAACGCGGTCTACTTCGCCGCTGAGCGTGTTTTGGATGCGCCCGGCGTCCGAAGTCACAAATGTTTTGTAGCCGATACGGTTTAGGGCCGAAAGCAAATTCAAACGGATACTTCTGACAAAACGCTGTTGCAGCACAATGATGTACACCATGCTCAGGTACGAAAATATCGCCTTGAAGAAGAAAAATATCAGCATGAACAACAGCACAAACCCAAGCGTCAGATCAAACCCGAGCGCCTGAATGCCCTCGACAAGAAAACTCAGGTTGCCCATAGATTCCGGGTCCGCCGTTCCAGCGCTGTTCTCTACCATTTGGAGTAATGGCAAAAACATCGACAGACCAAACGCGTCCAGCGTACTTACGGCAACGCTTAACGCAAAGGCAATCCATATTTTGTTTCCGAGATAGCGGTAAAAGAAATGAAAATTTCCCAAACGCTTTTTTAAAAATTCCTTCAAAATATTACTGTTTCATTAAAATTAGGTTCGGGACATATGTGATAAAATTTGCGGCAGGAAGTGCGCCACAACCTGATCTGCGCCAAATTTGCTAAAGTGGTTCTTATCGACCATA
>CAZTGF010000088.1:2605-6187 GCA_964612955.1 uncultured Flavobacterium sp. | reverse complement strand
GATTTTTATTTCGATACCTCGGGGAAAACCTCAGCGAACGGGTTCACCATCGCGGTTTGACTTTTCGCACGCCATTACAAATTCGTAGAGCGTGTAGAATGCAAAAGTGTTGAGTCCCATCGCCAGAGGTCGGAAAATCAGCGGTGCAAAACCAGAAAGATAAAAACGCTCGACAAACACGATAATCTGCAGCAACCCGAAAAGAATTGCACAAATCAGCAGCCAGGAATGTTTCTTATCGTCGTTCATCAGGTAATGAGAAAGCGCAATGCCGCACATAAACGAAATCAAAATATTCTGCACGATGAGCACCAAAAAACTCTCCTCGGGAATGCCATCGGTAATCCAGAACAGGTAAAAATAGACGAGTAAAAATGGAATCGTGGCGATAATGACCGGAATGTAATCCCTGATTTTGAGCAATTTTATAATGTAGCCCAGCGCAATGCTGCGATGCGCGAGAAACGCCAGCAACCCGTAAAACAATATTTCATCGGAAAACGGAATGAACAGAATATTCGTCAGGGCCGAAAAAAACATTACCGCATAGAACAGAAGGTTGCGCAACTGAGAGGTTTCGAAATACAACGCCATTAAAAGCAGCGGCATCATGGGTTTCAGCACATAAACGAGCGGCATATACTGCAATAACTCACAAAACACTTCGGTCAGCGCAACGGCAAAGTACAAAAGGGCAATCGGATGTATGGACAGGTTTAGGCGCATTTGGTTCGTTTCAACGACGTTTTGAAATCATTGGGCGTATTACAGTGGGATTTCGTTCGGCCGCAATAATAAAGCCCACGAGCAACAACTGCCCAATGGCGTACATAAACATGCCCAGCGGTTGCAGCATAGGCAAAGAAATGTAAAAAATTTTAATCTGGTTAAAAAATGCTGCGGAAGCCATGAGCAGCGTACTAACGAGCAGCATGGACGAAGCTTTGGACGGGTACATGACCCACACGGCGATGCATACCCCGCAAAATATCGAAACGAGCAATCCCTGACCTAGGGCCACGAAAACCTGTCCGTCTCCTGCGTCGGCAATCGGATAAACGAGGCCCATGAACAAGAAAGCCACCGGAAGCGCGCCAATCAGCACAGGAAGCCAGCCAGGCCATCTGAACATCTTAATCACAATGGCAAATACGAGAATCCGGTAAACGAGAAACGCAAAAACGCCAACGCCTATTTGGGTATGTGTAGCAATAATAAAGTTGAGATTCGCCACCCAGGCACAACCTAAGGCCGTCACCAGTGTCCAGTTTACCCGGCCTGCCATTGACACGTAGACCAGCAGTAAAAGTGGCATCAGAAGCGGCTTGGCAAACCAAATGATTGTTTCCTGTCGCACGTATTCTCCATAAACCTCAATGCATACGACAACGAGGTAAAGGCCGATCAAAAGATTGACAATGCGGGGCAAACTGTACTGCTTCATACTCCACTACCGCCATTAAAAATGCTGTGAACGCATAAAGATACAGAAAAAGAGATTGTAGGTACCCAACGCTGCAGTTTTTTATCAACCACGCGCTGCACCGGAGAGCAACTGTTCAAACTCAAGTTCCGAGACCAGAGGCAGGCCGAGTTTTTGCGCTTTTTCGAGTTTGGCCGGTCCCATGTTTTCGCCGGCAAGCACAAACGAGGTTTTGGCAGAAATTGACGAACCGGATTTGCCTCCGTTGGCTTCGATGAGCGCTTTTAGTTCGTCCCGCGAGTGCCGCTCAAATACGCCCGAAATGACGATTGTTTTGCCCGATAAAAAGTCCGACACTGTAGCGATGTCCGAGGCGGCAAGTTCAAACTGAAGCCCGTAACGTTTGAGCCTTTCGAGAATCAGTATTTGTTCGGGATCCGCAAAAAACGACACGACGCTCGAGGCGATGCGCTCTCCTATTTCATCCACAGCGAGCAGTTCCGCTACCGAGGCCCGGGAAAGTGCGTCCATGGTTTTAAAATGCGCGGCCAGCTTTCTCGCCACGGTTTCTCCCACATACCGGATTCCCAAACCGTACAGAACGCGCTCGAACGGAATTTGTTTGGATTTCTCGATTCCCGCTATAAGATTGTCGGCCGATTTTTGGGCCATGCGCTCGAGCGGGATGATCTGGTCGGTGCGCAACTCGTATAAATCGGCATAGTTCGCAATTAGGCCTCTTTGGTACAAAAGCGTCACCGTTTCGGCCCCAAGTCCCTCGATATCGAGTGCACGTCTCGAAATAAAGTGCTGAATGCGGCCGATGATCTGAGGCGGACAATGCTGCATGTTCGGGCAAAAATGTTGGGCTTCGCCAGCCTGGCGTTGTAATCCGGTTCCGCACTCGGGACAGTTTTCGATAAAAGCAACCGGAGTGGCGTCCAGGGCGCGCTTGCTAAAATCTACGCCTGTGATTTTGGGGATGATTTCTCCACCTTTTTCGACAAAAACCACGTCGTTCCAACGCAGGTCGAGTTTTGCGATCTGGTCCTGATTGTGGAGCGATGCCCGTTTCACAACGGTTCCGGCCAATTGAACGGGTTCCAGATTTGCTACCGGGGTTACAGCGCCTGTGCGGCCTACCTGAAACGAAACACCGAGCAAACGCGTATGGGCCGCTTCGGGTTTAAACTTATACGCAATGGCCCAACGCGGACTTTTGGCAGTATGGCCAAGCTCGTCCTGATAGGCGAGTTCGTTGACTTTGATTACGACCCCATCGGTTTCGTAAGGCAAATTGTGCCGATGGGTTTCCCAGTAATCGACAAACTCAAAAATTTCTTCGACACTTTTTACCGCACGCGCATCGCCCGGAACTTTAAAGCCCCATTTTCGGGCCGCCTGAAGCGATTCAAAGTGCGTCGGAAAGAGGCCGTCGGACAAAGCAGCGTAAACGAGCAATTCTAAAGGGCGTTTGGCTACGATGCCGCTATCCTGCAACTTCAAACTCCCCGAAGCCGTATTTCTCGGATTCGAATACGGCGTTTCACCGAGTTCGATCAGTTCGCGGTTCATCGCTTCGAAACCTTCAAACGGCAACACAATTTCGCCCCGGACTTCAAACTTATCCGGAGCATCATCAGTTACGCGCAACGGCACCGTTTTTATCGTTTTGGCGTTCATCGTAACATCGTCTCCGCGCACGCCATCGCCCCGGGTTACGGCGCGCAGCAGTTTTCGATCTTCGTAGACAAGGCTGATCGAGGCACCGTCGTACTTGAGTTCGCAACAAAACGTCATTGGAACATCGCCGAGCGCCTTTCTGATCCGCGCTTCCCAGGCGATTACTTCTTCTTTGAGGTAAGCGTTGTCGAGCGAATACATACGCCGCAGGTGCGCTGCCGATTCGAACTGCTTCTTAAGCCCGCCCCCTACGCGCTGTGTTGGAGAATGGGCATCGAAAAATTCGGGATGTGCGGTTTCGAGTGCCTGCAGTTCGCTAAGTTTCTGATCGAATTCGAAATCCGAAATAACGGGCGCATCGAGAATGTAGTAGTTGTAATTGTGCTGCTCGAGTTCGGTGCGCAGCGCGGCAATTTTTTGTTTGATCTCCATCGGGCGGTATCTAAAAACAGAACGCTAATGTAACGCGAAAGCAG
>CAZTGF010000088.1:0-2505 GCA_964612955.1 uncultured Flavobacterium sp. | reverse complement strand
TAGGGTTTGCTCCCTCGTCGGATTTCGGTTAGGTCAGAGAAAAGCTGTTCGCGCAAAAACGTCATGCCGTTCGCATCGAGCAGGTTTACGCCATCGTCCAGCACTTTGATGACGATAGATTCAATGCGCGCCTGGCCGAGATGGAATAGAAAAACGTGCTTCTCCGAATAATGCTCCAGAAATTCTGCGCCGTTTAAGACGCCGTCCCAAATCAGGTCCGAGAACAGATCCAGCAGTTCATCGGTTCGGGCAATGTCGTTGGTTTTAATATCGTCCCATTTGGGCTTGTCAATAGATTGTGCGGCGAGAAATGTGGCGAATTCAGATGAAAGCGCCTCGAATTGTTCTTTGGTGAGTCGTGTATATTTCATATCGGAATAAAAAAAGCCTCCCCGAAAACGAGAAGGCTTTGTATAATAATCAACGGTTAACTATTGCTGTTCTGCTACGATTTCGTAAGGCAAATCTACAATAACATCGCGATGTAAACGAACGCTCGCGCTGTATTTTCCGGTGCGTTTTACAATGCCCGAAGTAATGTATTTGCGCTCTACCGGATGTCCGGCTTTCTCGAGTGCTTCAGCGATATCGTTGTTCGTGATTGAACCAAAAAGTTTCTCACCTCCTGCTTTTGCAGTAAGTTTCAGTTCGAGAGCTTTAAGAGATTCTGCCAGTTTCTTGGCATCGTCTACAATTTTAGCCTCTTTGTGCGCTCTTTGCTTAAGCGTTTCAGCCAACATTTTCTTTGCAGAAGGTGTGGCCATTTGCGCAAATCCCTGCGGAATCAAAAAGTTGCGACCGTAACCTGGCTTAACAGATACGATATCGTCTTTGAATCCTAAATTCTGTACGTCTTTCTTTAAAATAAGTTCCATTGTTTTGCCTCCTTATTATTTTAGTAAATCAGCCACATATGGCATTAATGCAAGGTGTCTGGCTCTTTTTACGGCCACGGACACTTTTCTTTGATACTTAAGTGAAGTTCCTGTTAAACGGCGTGGCAAAATTTTACCTTGCTCGTTAACAAACTTCAGAAGGAAATCCGGATCTTTATAATCGACATACTTAATGCCCGATTTTTTGAAGCGACAGTATTTTTTCTGTTTTTGAGTTTCAATGTTCAAAGGAGTGAGATATCTGATATCTCCGTCTTTTTTCCCTTTTGCAGATTGTTCTATGCTTGCCATGGTAATTAAGCGTTTGTTGTAGTGGTTGATTTTTGTTTCTCTCTTCTGCGCTCTGCCCAGGAAATTGCGTGCTTGTCAAGAGTGACGGTCAAAAAACGCATCACGCGCTCATCGCGACGGAACTCCGTTTCAAACGGCAACAAGATTTCGGCAGGAGCCTTAAATTCGAACAAATGGTAAAAACCACTTTTTTTGTGCTGGATTTCGTAAGCCATCTTTTTGAGACCCCAGTCCTCTTCAGCGACCATTTCAGCTCCTTTTGATGTAAGAAAATCCTTGAATTTGCTTACTGTTTCCTTTACCTGAACTTCAGATAAAACGGGATTCAAAATGAAAACAGTTTCGTAATGATTCATAAATTAAAGTTTGAAATATTAAAAATGCTTGCAAAAGTAGTAATTAAAATTTAATGTACAAAGAAAAAGTAACTTTATTCGGTGTATCGCAAAAAAATCCGATAAACATTAGGTTTGGTATCAAATTTATTATATTTTCGCTCAACCAAATCTATAATAAATCAGCGTTATGAAACTAAATTGTGTCGTTGTAGATGACAGCTCTATTCAGAGGATGATCATCGCAAAGTTAGTGAATAATCACCCTAATCTACATCTTGTAGGGGATTTTTCCAATGCAATTGAAGCAAAAAACAGCATGTCGGTACATACGGTAGACCTTATTTTTCTGGATATCGAAATGCCCGTCATCAGCGGATTTGATTTTCTTGATGGACTTAAAATAAAGCCACAAATCATTTTTATCACTTCCAAGGCCGAATATGCGATGAAAGCGTTCGACTACGACGCCACCGATTACCTTCAAAAGCCTATTGCCTTAGACCGCTTCAATGCCTCGGTAAAGCGCGCTCTGGACCTTCACATGCTCAAAAAAGAGAATCAGGAAGAAGACGGAGAGCACATTTTTATCAAGAGCAATCTCAAAAAACTAAAAGTGTTCACGTCCAAAATCAAATGGATCGAAGCTTTTGGCGATTACGTGAAAGTAGTTACCGAAGAAGACAGCAACCTCGTACTTTCTACAATGAAGTCGTTTGAGAAAGACCTGTCTAAAGACAAATTTATCCGCGTTCACAAATCCTACATTATTAATATAGATAAGGTAGAGCGCTTTAACAGCAAATACGCAGAAATCGGCGTGACCAAAATTCCGCTCAGCCGCAACAAAAAGGACGATCTGATCCGCGCACTGGCCATCGCCTAATAGAAATCGACATTCGCAGCCGTTTTAATACCCCGGAACTGCGCTATTGTTTCAAAACTATCCAACATTTTACGGATAGTTTTTTTTATGCCCGATG
>CAZTGF010000087.1:0-6215 GCA_964612955.1 uncultured Flavobacterium sp. | reverse complement strand
AACAAAAAATCCCTCTGTTCTCACAGAAGGATTTTAATGTCGGGATGACTGGATTACTAGGTGATCCTAAATGGGCGCCGCACATTAAAATCGAATGCTACGCATTTAGGTCTTTTTTGTTTCCAGCATTGCTTAAAAGTAAACTTTACGCTGCTGGAAACAAAAAATCCCTCTGTTCTCACAGAAGGATTTTAATGTCGGGATGACTGGATTCGAACCAGCGACCCCTAGCACCCCATGCTAGTACGCTACCAGGCTGCGCTACATCCCGAATTCGGAGTGCAAATGTTGGGAAATAAACTCAGTTTTCCAACAAGATCTCTAAAATTTTTATGGCCGCTTCACTTATTTTAGTTCCGGGGCCGAACACGGCCGTGGCGCCAGCATCAAACAGAAACTCGTAGTCCTGAGCAGGAATAACTCCGCCTACGATAACCATGATATCTTCGCGTCCGTAGTTGCGCAATGCCGCGATGACTTCCGGCACGAGTGTTTTGTGGCCGGCTGCGAGGGACGAAACCCCCAGAATGTGCACATCGTTTTCTACGGCCTGCTTAGCTGCTTCGGCCGGGGTTTGGAACAGCGGGCCAATATCCACATCAAAACCGACATCGGCATAACCGGTGGCTACTACTTTTGCGCCGCGGTCGTGACCGTCTTGCCCCATCTTGGCAATCATGATGCGCGGACGACGCCCTTCCTGTGCGGCGAATCGGTCGGCCAGGGCACGTGCTTTCTCAAAATGTTCGTCGTTTTTCATCTCTTTACTATATACGCCGCTAAACGATTTTATTTGTGCTTTATAGCGCCCGAATACCTGCTCAAGCGCAAGGCTTATTTCTCCTAAAGTAGCCCGGTGGCGCGCCGCCTCAACAGCGAGTTCAAGCAGGTTGCCCGAGTCGTCGCGAGCCGCATCGGTAAGTTTTTGGAGGCTTTCGGTAACTTTATCGTTATTGCGGGATGATTTAAGCGCTTCTAAACGTTCCATCTGCTGTTTGCGCACAAGCTGGTTGTCTACGTCCAGAATCTGCAGCGGATCTTCGCTCTGCAACCTGTAACGGTTCACGCCAACAATAATATCCTGACCGCTGTCGATGCGTGCCTGCTTCCGCGCTGCGGCCTCTTCTATCCGGAGTTTGGGAATGCCGGCCTCAATCGCCTTTGTCATGCCGCCCAGAGTTTCGACTTCCTCGATGAGCATCCAGGCGCGTTCGGCAATTTCCTTAGTCAGGTTTTCTATGTAATAACTGCCGGCCCACGGGTCCACGGTTTTTGTAATATGCGTTTCCTCCTGAAGAAACAGTTGGGTATTACGCGCAATACGGGCCGAAAAATCCGTAGGAAGTGCGATGGCTTCGTCAAGCGCGTTTGTGTGCAGCGATTGCGTTCCACCAAAAGCTGCAGCCGCGGCTTCGATGCAGGTTCGCGCTACGTTGTTAAACGGATCCTGCTCGGTAAGACTCCAGCCCGAGGTTTGGCAATGCGTGCGCAACGCCAGCGATTTCTCGTCTTTCGGGTTAAACGATTTTACGATTTTGGCCCACAAAAGCCGGGCAGCGCGCATTTTGGCAATTTCCATAAAGTGGTTCATGCCGATCGCCCAAAAGAAGGACAACCTCGGCGCAAACGCATCGATGTCCATTCCGGAACTGATACCCGTTCGGATGTATTCGAGTCCGTCGGCGAGCGTATAGGCGAGTTCAATATCGGCCGTGGCGCCCGCTTCTTGCATGTGATAGCCGGAGATGGAAATAGAGTTGAATTTGGGCATGTTCCGGCTCGTATAGGCAAAAATGTCGGCAATGATGCGCATCGATGGCTGCGGCGGATAGATGTAAGTGTTGCGCACCATAAACTCCTTGAGAATGTCGTTCTGTATCGTACCCGATAATTGGTTTGGAAGCACGCCTTGTTCCTCGGCCGCGACAATATAAAACGCCATAATCGGCAACACTGCGCCGTTCATCGTCATGGAAACAGACATCTGATCGAGCGGAATCTGGTCGAACAGCACTTTCATGTCTTCTACAGAGTCGATGGCTACACCGGCTTTCCCAACGTCGCCCGTCACGCGTTCGTGGTCCGAATCGTAACCGCGGTGGGTCGCAAGATCAAAAGCCACGGATAATCCTTTTTGTCCTGCAGCCAGATTGCGCCGATAAAATGCATTGCTTTCCTGAGCTGTCGAAAAGCCGGCGTACTGCCGTATTGTCCAGGGGCGGCGCACGTACATAGAGGCGTAAGGCCCGCGCAAAAACGGCGCTTTTCCTGCGCCGAAGTTCAGATGGCTCGCATCTCCGATGTCCGATGGAGAATAGTTTTCTTTAAGTGCGATGCCTTCGGCTGTTTCCATAACCTGTTTTGAAGTAACAGGCGGTTCAGCGGGCGTTTGCAGAGAAATATGTTGGAGGTTTTTTCGCATCGTCGTATAGGATTCGCGGATTAGGTGTTAAGACGAAGATTTTTCGGATTCGAGGCGCTCCTGTTCGAGTTTCTCGGCCAGGCGTTTTGGAATCACGGGCGTAATCAACGTTTTACGTGGTTGGTTTTTTACGAAAGGGAACAGTTCAAGTTCTTCGCTCATCCGGTCCGATGGATTCGGATATTTGTTCGTGCCGATGAGTACGGTTTGGCCCGATTGAAACGCGTCCTGCTCTTTTTGGGCGCTTTCGCGGATTTTTCGCTGTATGGTGCCATCTTTAAGTTGTGCAAGAAAACCGCCCCCGGCTTCGATTTCTTTAAATAATTCTAGCGATTTTTGAGCGATTTGCCGCGTAAGCGATTCTATATAATAACTGCCTTCTGCCGCATTGGAAACCGCTGCAAAGTAACTTTCGTGCTTTAGAACAAGCAATTGGTTTCTGGCGATGCGTTCCCCGAATTCGTTGCTTTTGTGGTAAATGGCGTCATAGGGCAGGTTCGCGACCGCATCGGCACCTCCAAGCACCGCGCTCATGCATTCCGTAGTCGTGCGCAGCATGTTGACGTTATAATCGTACAGGGTTTTGTTTCGCTTTTGGGGCGTTGCCAAAATGTGCGTCGAAATCTGTTTGCCTTGTTCTTTTGCAAGCGTATTTACGAGCAGGCGCAAGGCTCTGAGTTTTGCAATTTCAAAAAAGTAATTCGGTCCGATGGCCGTTTCGATCAGTGCAGTGCCGTCCAGCGACGGGCAACGTTCAAAATATTCGTTGAGCTGGGCCAAGGCGTAAGCGAGCTGCTGAACCGTCGTAGCACCCGCTTCTGCATACAAAGTGGCGTCCACCGAAAGGAACGAAGCGCGCTGGTTTTGAGCGGCTTGTTCGAGTGCTTTGAAATTGTCGGGGCCCGGAATCCAGTTTCCCTCCCGCGCCAGATGCTGTAACGGATCTATGGAAACGAACACACGCGCCTGAAGAGGCAATGCACGCAATTTGTCAAAAAACGCAGCATCGAAAAAGTTCGTTTTGAGATAAATTACAAGGCCTTCCCGGTCCAATGGCATCAAAAGTGCCGATACATCGACCTCAGCATTTGGGATTTTGAACCTAAGGCATTCCGCGCCGCGTTTGAGTGAGTCCTTTGCGCGGTAGACACTTTTGTCGAGGTCATATACGAAAATATCCTGACAGATCAGAAAATCCTGTGGTGCGGCTATGGCATGGCGCGGAATGTTTTCGTCTGCGTGGTAAAACGGTTTGACTTTAATGCCTTCCGGGGATTCCCAGACAAGCGTTTGGTTGTAGTCCGAACCCTTTAATTCGTATTGAAGTTGTTGTTTCCAGGCCGCTGAAGACATGGAATCAAAATCGCTGAACAGAGAATCGTAATGCGTGGTCACAGGCAATGTTTTACAGCCTGCAAAGATAGCAAAAAGGGTCGTTAGTTAGGAATATACGGATCGCGGGTTTTTTCTTCGCCTTCGTATTCGATGATATAAATGTCTTCTGAATCGCGTTTCATGTAGTATTTTTCGCGCGCGTAACGCTCAACTTCCATAGGATCCTGAAGCATGCGGATGTGCTTTTCGTCCCGCAGGATTTCGTTTTGATAGTACTTTTTGTTGCGCTCGAGTTCGTTTATATCGTTGTCCAGACGCCTGTGATCCAGGTAGGAATAATTGTCCAGAAATAGCATCCACGCGATGAAAAACAGGCCAATGATGACGTAACGGTTGCCGAAAAACCGCAATAATCTGTTGTCCTTGATTTTTTCTTTCAGTGGTTTCTTCATGAGTGGCGTTTGAGCCCCCGATGGCAGCGGCATCCTTTTTTGCAAAAAAAGATACAGCGGACAGCGGGAAAAGGATCCCTTATTATCCGGCCAAAATAAACAAAATTTTTATAGCAGGCGCTGGTTGATTACGGCGCGCACGACGTCGATGGCCACGGTGTTGTATTTGTCGTTTGGAATGATGATGTCCGCGAACGCTTTTGTAGGCTCGATAAACTGCTCGTGCATAGGTTTGAGCGTTTTTTGGTAGCGGTTGAGCACTTCTTCCATGTCGCGGCCGCGTTCTGCAATGTCGCGTTTAAGGCGGCGGATGAGGCGTTCGTCCGGGTCGGCGTGTACGAAAATTTTTACATCGAACATATCCCTTAGTTCCGGATTCGCAAGAATGAGAATGCCTTCGACAAGCATCACCTGGCGCGGGTGCGTAACAATCGTGTCTTCTGTTCGGTTGTGAGTGACGAACGAATATACGGGCTGTTCGATGACGCGGCCCGATTTAAGCGCTTTAAGATGCGATACGAGTAGCTCAAAATCGATGGAACGCGGGTGGTCGAAGTTGATCAGCGAGCGTTCTTCGTAAGACAAATCGTGGCTTTCGCGATAGTAGGAATCCTGTGAGATAATCCCGACTTCTTCGAGCGGAAGTTCGTTCATGATTTGGCGTACTACGGTGGTTTTTCCGCTTCCGGTGCCTCCGGCGATTCCAATAATGAGCATTAGCGTGGTTTTGGCTGCAAAAATATAATATTTACGCTTATCTGCGTATTTTTGATTCGGCTTTAGCGATAAAAGCCCAGCGCCAGAATTTATATTCTTATTTTTGACCGAAAATACAAAAGCTATGAAAAACAGGATTTTTGCTTTAATGTTGCTTGTGCTGCCCGTGTTGCATTCGTGTTCAGATGACGACGGCATTACGCTTTCAGAGCCTTCGGTAACTGCGGCCGAGTTAATGGGAAAATGGCGGTACGACAAACAAATGTTTGCGCTGAACCACATTACACAGCCCACGGTGCCTTACGCCGGCAACGAGGAAGGATGCCCTGCAGATTATCTCCAGTTTGCAGCCCAACAACTTACAAACGGCGATTACGGTGCCGGATGCACGCTTGACCAAACCACGGGAACATGGTCTGTAAGCCACCGCACGATTCAAATGTCGCTCGGTGGGGAAACGCGCACTTTTTTTGTGGAACAAATTACGCCGACCACGATGCAGCTCAGACAACTCGAGACAGGCGATAACGCTTACAGGTTCAGTTTCGTAAAAGCAGCGACACCTTCGACCTAACCGTGGTTGGCAAATAAACTCATAAGCGCTTTAATCCGATAAGGCGCTTTTTTTATGGCAGATAAGTAAATATGCCAATGAAATGACTTGCGCTGCCGGCCAATACAAACAAATGCCAAATGGCGTGGTAATACGGTTTGCGGTCGTTTGCGAAGAAGTAAATGCCAAGCGTGTAGAACAATCCGCCCGCGAGTAACGCCCAGAGCAATCCCGCCTCGAGCTCGCGCACCACGGGCACAATGGCAAGCACAATAAACCAACCCATGAGGGCGTAAAGAGCAAGTGATAACTTCTCGTTTCGCCTCCATCGCGAAAACTTAAACCAAAATCCGATTGCCGCAAGTGACCAGATTCCGGCAAAAAGCCACCAGCCCAAAGCTCCATCGAGCCCCAGTAAGACCACAGGCGTGTAAGTGCCCGCAATAAGGATATAGATGCAAAGATGATCGACGCGCTGCAACCGGCGTTTCCATTTAAATCCGGAAACTGCATGGTAAATGGCCGAAGCCGAGTAAAGCAGCAACAAACTCAAACCAAACACGAGCAGGGAAGCGAGCGCAAACCCATCGGCCGCACGCCCCCAAAGCCCCGCGAGTGCCGCCACTGACAATAGGGCGCCTAATCCGTGAGAGGCCGCGTTGAGTTGTTCTTCCCGTTTTCGGTTCTTTTTTCGCACCTCACAAAAATACCAAATCCGAGCGGGTTTACAGTGAAA
>CAZTGF010000086.1:0-6731 GCA_964612955.1 uncultured Flavobacterium sp. | reverse complement strand
ATATCTTGCCATTTTAAAATTGAATTAGACAGGGGTTATGAATTCAGGTCTCATCCTCCGATAACCGTTTTCCCGCCTGGTTATACTTAATAAATACGTGATTAAACGCGACGTCTCTTTGGAGGACGACAGCCGTTGTGCGGCATTGGTGTAACGTCGATGATCTCTGTTACTTCGATGCCTGAATTGTGAAGTGAACGGATAGCCGACTCACGTCCGTTACCCGGACCTTTTACGTAAACTTTCACTTTCTTCAAACCAGCTTCGATTGCGACTTTACTGCAATCCTCTGCGGCCATCTGAGCAGCGTAAGGAGTGTTCTTCTTAGAACCGCGGAAGCCCATTTTACCGGCAGACGACCATGAAATCACTTCACCTTTTTTGTTGGTAAGCGAAATAATGATGTTGTTGAAAGTGGCGCTAACGTGAGCTTCTCCTGTAGATTCAACTACAACTTTACGTTTTTTTGCTGTTGCTTTTGCCATTACTGATGATTATTTAGTTGCTTTCTTCTTGTTAGCAACAGTTTTTCTCTTGCCTTTTCTCGTTCTTGAGTTGTTCTTTGTGCGTTGGCCGCGAAGCGGAAGACCCGATCTGTGACGGATACCTCTGTAACAGCCAATGTCCATAAGGCGCTTGATGTTCATTGACGTTTCAGAACGCAACTCACCTTCGATTTTGTAGTAAGACACGGCATCGCGAATGGCTCCGATCTGGTCGTCGTTCCAATCCTGAACTTTAATGTCTTCGCTCACACCGGCTTTAGCCAGGATTTCGGCTGCACGACTCTTGCCAATTCCGAAGATATAGGTCAAAGCGATAACGCCTCTCTTGTTTTTTGGGATGTCTACCCCTGCTATTCTTGCCATAATTATCCTTGTCTTTGTTTGAATCTAGGATTCTTTTTGTTGATTACGTATAATCTTCCTTTTCGGCGCACAATGATGCAATCGGCGCTTCTTTTCTTTACTGATGCTCTTACTTTCATCTGAAAATATTTAATTGTTATTGAGGCCGGATGAAAACCCGCTTTTAAACCGATCGCCGGCCGTCAATGCGCGTTTCAAAAAACCGCTTAATATCTGTATGTAATTCTCGCTTTGGTTAAATCGTAAGGACTCATTTCCAGTTTCACCTTATCGCCCGGAAGCAACTTGATGTAGTGCATGCGCATTTTCCCTGAAATATGAGCAATCACGATGTGACCGTTTTCTAATTCGACGCGGAACATTGCGTTTGACAATGCTTCGATGATCGATCCGTCTTGTTCAATTGCTGACTGCTTCGCCATAATTAAGCTACCGCCTTTCTGTTTTTACCACTTTTCATCAATCCGTCGTAATGCTTGTTGAGCAAGTACGAGTTTACCTGTTGCATCGTGTCGATCGCAACACCTACCATAATGATAAGCGAGGTACCGCCAAAGAACATCGCCCAACCTTCCTGAACGTCGAGCACACTGACAAGGATTGCAGGGAACACAGCAATCAGCGCCAGGAACAGCGAACCCGGGAAAATAATAAGCGACATAATCTTGTCCAGATATTCAGAGGTTTCCACACCAGGACGAATGCCCGGAATAAAACCACCGCTTCTCTTGAGATCGTCGGCCATTTTGTTCGTTGGAACTGTGATGGCCGTATAGAAATACGTGAACAGAATAATCAGCAATGCAAACACGAGGTTGTACCAGAAACCAAACATGTCGCTGAACGCCGCTGCAATCGACTGGGATGTATCCGAATCGGAAAGCCCGGCCAAAGCCGCAGGAATAAACATGATTGCCTGGGCAAAGATGATTGGCATAACGCCCGACGCATTCAGTTTAAGCGGGATCCACTGACGGTTTCCGCTTGCAGCATCTTGTTCAAACTCGCCCGAAACTGTACGACGCGCGTACTGAACCGGAATTTTTCGAACCGCCATGACCAAAAGCACACAAGCCACAATAACCAGCAACCAGATGATGATTTCGATAACGAGAAGCATCGGACCTCCCTGATTGTTGGTCACCGTTGATGCAAACTCCTGGAGGAAAGACTGCGGCAAACGCGCAAGAATACCTACCATAATCAGCAACGAAATACCGTTTCCAATTCCTTTATCGGTGATTTTTTCACCCAGCCACATTGCGAAAATCGTCCCTGTGGTAAGGATCAATACTGCCGAAAACAGGAAAGAGAACGAATCAAAACCTAACAAAAACGCATCTGGCGGCAATGTGCGGTACAGGTTGTAAATATAACCCGGACCCTGCACGAGCGTAATAGCAATCGTGAGCCAGCGCGTGATCTGATTGAGCTTCTTGCGGCCGCTCTCGCCTTCTTTCTGAAGTTTTTGCAAATAAGGAATCGCAATTCCCATAAGCTGTACGACAATCGAAGCGGAGATATACGGCATAATTCCCAACGCGAATACGGAGGCCTTTGAGAAAGCACCTCCCGTAAACATGTCGAGAATGGATCCGATTCCGTCTTTAGTCTGACCTGCTAAGTTATCAAGGGCTGTAGCGTCAATCCCCGGAAGGGTTACGTGCGCGCCAAAGCGATACACGAGAAGCAACAACAGCGTAAAGGTGATGCGGTTTCGCAATTCCTCTATCTTCCAAACGTTAGCTAATGATTCAAAAAATTTCTTCATCGGGGTCAGAATATTACAAGGTTACAGCTTCTCCTCCGGCCGCCTCGATGGCAGCTTTTGCAGTCGCAGTAAATTTATGTGCGCTTACTTTGAGTTTTGCGTTCAACGTGCCGCCACCAAGGATCTTCACCAGATCGTTTTTGGTAGCCAGGCGATTTGAAACCAATACTGATAAATCTACAGTATCTGTCACGGTGCCGTTATCGACCATTGCCTGTAGCGCATCGAGGTTAATCCCCTGATACTCCACGCGGTTAATGTTGTTGAAACCAAACTTAGGCAAACGTCTCTGAAGGGGCATCTGTCCACCTTCGAACCCGATTTTTCTCGAGTAACCAGAACGGGATTTCGCCCCTTTGTGACCACGTGCAGCAGTACCTCCTTTTCCGGAGCCTTCGCCGCGACCAACGCGTTTGTTCTGATTATGAGTAGAACCCTCTGCAGGTTGTAAATTACTTAAATTCATCACAGTAGTGTTATTTGGCTTCCTCAACGGAAACCAAGTGTTTAACTTTGTTTATCATCCCAAGGATTGCAGGACTTGACTCGTGCTCCACCACTTGACCCATTTTGCGCAGTCCGAGTGCCTCAAGGCCTCGCTTCTGCGTCTGTGGACAGTTGATTTTGCTCTTTACTTGTTTTACTAATAGCTTCGCCATAATTTCCTGAATTAACCTTTAAAAACTTTCTCTAAAGAAACACCTCTTTGCTTGGCTACCGTGTAAGCACTTCTCATTTGAAGAAGCGCGTCAAAAGTCGCCTTTACTACGTTGTGAGGGTTCGATGAACCTTGTGATTTCGAAAGGATATCCTGAATCCCTGCAGATTCAACAACTGCACGTACGGAACCTCCGGCAATTACTCCGGTACCGTGTGAGGCAGGCATCAAAAATACGCGGGCACCACTGAATTTTCCTTTTTGTTGGTGAGGAATCGTATGGCCGTTCAACGGAATGCGAACCAGGTTTTTCTTGGCATCCTCTACCGCTTTGGCAATCGCCTCAGATACGTCTTTGGATTTGCCCAGACCGTGACCTACAACGCCGTTCTCATCGCCCACGACTACAATCGCAGAAAAGCCAAAAGCTCTACCTCCTTTTGTAACCTTGGTGACGCGATTCACACTTACCAAACGGTCCTTCAATTCCAGACCACTCGGCTTTACTAATTCTACATTTTTGTATTTAGACATAATAATATTAGAATTTAAGTCCGGCTTCTCTCGCGCCTTCTGCTAATGATTTAATACGGCCGTGGTACAAGTTTCCGCCGCGGTCAAACGTTACGGTTTCGATGCCGGCTTTAAGTGCTTTTTCGGCAATAGCTTTGCCTACAGCGCTAGCCACTTCGATGTTGGTACCTTTTGCGTCGAATCCTTTGTCTCTTGAAGATGCAGCAAGTAAAGTCACACCATTCACATCGTCGATGAGCTGGGCATAGATTTCTTTGTTACTTCTGAACACGGAAAGTCTCGGTTTTGCCGCAGTTCCGGAAACAATTTTTCTGATCCGGAATCTAATTCTCTGTCTTCTCTCGGTTTTTGTTAATGACATAATTTTACTTATTAAGCTGATTTACCTGCTTTTCTTCTTAATACTTCACCTACGAACTTCACACCTTTTCCTTTGTAAGGCTCTGGCTTGCGGAAGCTTCTGATTTTAGCGGCTACCTGACCCAGCAATTGCTTGTCAAAAGAAGAAAGCTTGATGATTGGGTTTTTACCTTTTTCAGAAACGGTCTCTACTTTCACTTCAGACGCAATGTCCAAAACGATATTGTGCGAAAAACCGAGTGCAAGGTCAAGTTTCTGACCCTGGTTCGATGCTCTGAAACCTACACCTACGAGTTCGAGGTCTTTTGTCCAGCCTGTAGAAACGCCCACAATCATGTTGTTGATCAGTGAACGGTAAAGGCCGTGCTTGGCTCTCTCGTCTTTGTGGTCCGATGATCTCTCAACGATCACCTGTCCTTCTTCAACTTTAACGCTTACGTCCTCAAAAGACTGCGAAAGTTCCCCTAGTTTGCCTTTGACGGCTACTGTGTTCCCGTTAACCTCTACGGTTACGCCAGCAGGGATAGCGATGGGATTTTTACCTATTCTTGACATCTTGATCCTCTTTTTAGTATACGTAACAAATTACTTCCCCGCCGATGTTAAGCTGCTTGGCCTGTTTGCCCGTCATAAGACCACGTGAAGTGGATACGATGGCAATTCCGAGTCCGTTAAGGATTCTTGGAAGTTCGGCAGCACCGGCATACTTGCGCAGACCCGGAGTACTGATTCTCTGAAGATCTTTGATTACCGGTTCTTTGGTTTCTTTGTCGTACTTAAGAGCGATCTTGATATTGCCCTGTACTTTGCTTTCCTCGAACTTGTAGCTCAGGATGTAGCCCTGGTCGAACAAGATTTTGGTAATTTCCTTTTTGAGGTTTGAGGCTGGAATTTCAACTACCTTGTGTTTGGCAGCAACGGCATTCCGAACTCTCGTAAGATAATCCGCGATTGGATCTGTATACATAATGGTTGATTTGCGGTAACGGTTTTCGGGAGTCTCCCCCCGAACCTGAAACCAATTTATAATTCTAATTTCTTACCAGCTGGCTTTTTTAACCCCGGGGATCAAACCAGCATTGGCCATTTCGCGGAATGTAACGCGCGAAATACCAAACTGACGCATGTAACCTCTTGGTCTTCCGGTCAATTTGCAACGGTTGTGCATGCGAACGGGAGAAGCGTTTTTTGGTAATTTTTGCAAACCTACGAAATCTCCAGCTTCTATTAAAGCTTTTCTTTTCTCAGCGTACTTTTCTACCATTTTTTCTCTTTTCCGCTCACGGGCTTTCATTGATTCTTTAGCCATGTCTTAGTTCTTTTTAAAGGGTAAACCTAGTTGTGTCAAAAGTGCCTTAGCCTCGGTATCGGTCTGGGCCGATGTAACGAAAGTGATGTCCATTCCCGCGATCTTGTTCACTTTGTCGATGTCGATTTCAGGGAAAATGATCTGCTCGGTAACGCCGAGGTTGTAGTTTCCGCGGCCATCAAAACCATCGGCCTTGATTCCGTTGAAATCGCGAACACGTGGCAATGAAGCCGTGATCAGACGATCGAGGAATTCGTACATGCGCTCGCCGCGAAGAGTTACTTTAGCTCCGATTGGCATTCCTTTTCTCAGTTTGAACGAAGCGACGTCCTTTTTAGAAATCGTAGAAACAGCTTTCTGCCCTGTGATTTTCGTAAGTTCGTCCACCGCGTAGTCGATGAGTTTTTTGTCAGAAACTGCAGCACCTACGCCACGGCTCAAAACGATTTTTTCAAGTTTCGGAACCTGCATTACGTTTTTGTAACCGAACTCTTCTTTAAGGGCAGCGATTACGCGCTCCCTGTATTCTTGCTTAAGTCTTGGTGTATATGCCATAACTAGATAACCTGATTAGATTTTTTTGAAAATCTCACTTTCTTATCCCCTTCCATGCGAAAACCTACTTTTGTAGTTTCTTTGGATTTGGCCTCTACGAGCGCCAGGTTAGAGATATGAATAGGAGCCTCTTTCTTAACGATACCGCCTTGTGGGTTTTTCGCGCTTGGTTTAGTGTGTTTGGACACCATGTTCACGCCCTCAACAACGGCCTTGTTTTTATCGCGGTACACACGCACGACTTTGCCTTCCTGACCTTTGTGATCACCGGCAATGACGCGTACTGTGTCTCCTGATTTGATTTTTAGCTTTGTCATCGTTGAAAAATTAAAGCACTTCAGGTGCCAGTGATACAATCTTCATGAATTGCTTCTCGCGAAGTTCTCTAGCCACAGGACCGAAAACGCGGGTTCCTCTCATTTCGCCGGCAGCGTTCAAAAGAACACATGCGTTATCGTCAAAACGAATGTAAGAACCATCGGCTCTGCGAACTTCTTTTTTGGTACGAACAACAACCGCAGTGGAAACAGCGCCTTTCTTAACGTTTCCGTTAGGCGTAGCTTCTTTGATTGACACTACGATTTTATCGCCAACAGAGGCATAACGACGTTTCGTTCCCCCGAGCACACGAATGGTCAAAACTTCTTTTGCACCCGTGTTGTCTGCTACTTTTAA
>CAZTGF010000085.1:0-7002 GCA_964612955.1 uncultured Flavobacterium sp. | reverse complement strand
CGTAGGTGAAAAACGCCTGTTGCAACCGCTGATAAAAAACGAAATGGCCTAAAAAACCGCCCTTTCGGACGGTTGGTCATTTATCGCGAATAATTGGGTGCTTCCTTGGTAATGGTCACGTTGTGCGGGTGGCTTTCGGTAATGCCGCTCGAGGTAATGCGTACAAAGCGCCCCGTTTTTTTCAGCGTTTCGATATCCTTTGCACCGCAATAGCCCATACCGGCGCGCAAACCTCCGATGAACTGCTGCATGCTTTCGGCAAGCGCGCCTTTGTAAGGAACACGCCCGACAATGCCTTCCGGAACTAGCTTTTTAATATCGTCCTCCACATCTTGGAAATAACGGTCTTTGGAACCCTCTTTCATTGCTTCGACCGAGCCCATACCGCGGTAAGATTTAAATTTCCGGCCTTCGAAAATAATCGTTTCTCCCGGCGATTCTTTCGTACCTGCGAGCAGTGAACCGAGCATCACACAGTCCGCGCCGGCGGCCAACGCTTTTGGAATGTCGCCTGTATAGCGCACGCCTCCATCGGCAATAACAGGGATTCCTGAACCTGCAAGCGCTGCGCCTACTTCCAATACCGCTGAAAACTGAGGAAATCCTACGCCTGCAACCACGCGCGTCGTGCAAATGGACCCCGGACCAATGCCGACTTTAACGCCGTCCGCACCGTGATCTGCAAGGAATTTTGCCGCCTGAGCCGTAGCGATATTTCCTACGATAATATCAGTGTCTGGAAACAGCTTTTTGAGTTTGCCGAGTACCGCCACAACCCCTTGCGTATGCCCGTGCGCTGTGTCGATGATCATTGCGTCGACGCCGGCTTCCACGAGGGCGCGCCCGCGTTCTTCTGCATCGTGAGTCACGCCGATGGCCGCTGCAACGCGAAGACGCCCGAACTGGTCTTTGTTCGCATTCGGGCGAAGTGTGAGTTTTGTAATGTCGCGGAAAGTAATTAATCCGACGAGTTTGTTATCGGCATCTACTACGGGAAGTTTTTCGATTTTGTGGCCCTGAAGGATGACTTCGGCTTGCTGGAGCGAAGTTCCTTCGGCTGCAGTGACGAGATTGTCGGACGTCATCACCTCGGTAATGGGGCGTTCAAAGCTTTTTTCGAACCGAAGATCGCGGTTGGTCACTATGCCTTTGAGACGTTGGTTTTCATCGACAATCGGAATGCCGCCTATGCCAAATTCGCGCATGGCCTGAATGGCGTCGCTCACACGTGCCGACAGTGGTAAGGTTACCGGGTCGAGGATCATGCCTGATTCTGCGCGTTTTACTTTTCGGACCATGGCTGCCTGAGCGCTGATGCTCATATTCTTGTGCAATACGCCAATGCCGCCTTCCTGTGCCATGGCAATAGCCATTTCGCTTTCGGTGACCGTATCCATCGCAGCCGAAACTACGGGAACGTTAAGCGTAATGTTTTTGGAAAACCGGGATTGAATATTGACTTCGCGCGGCAGTACCGAGGAGTAATCCGGGACCAGAAGAACATCGTCGTAAGTGAGTCCTTCGCCGATGATTTTAGACGTGTGTGCGTTCATGTTGCAATTTAAGGTTGTAGTTAAATTGCGTGCAAATATACACAAAATGCAGCGAATGCTTTAATTTTTATCGCGTTTCTGTGCTGCGACAAGCCTTAGTGATAAGCCGAAAAAATCTTCGTCGCTTCGTTGTAAGCACTTTCGAACCGCATCGGGTTCAGGCCCGTAGGTTGTTTTTCGGCCGTGAAATAAGACAACAACTTTTCGGTAGGCATATTTCCGGTGAGCTCGTCGGCCGCCATCGGACAACCTCCAAAGCCTTGGATTGCGCCGTCGAACCGATGACATCCTGCTTTAAACGCCGCGTGAACTTTCTCGAACCACGCATCGGCCCTCGTGTGTAAATGCGCGCCGAATTCGATATGCGGATAAGCGGGAATCAGGTTTTTGAACAAATAGTCGATAATTTCAGGCGTAGAACTTCCGACAGTGTCCGAGAGCGACAGGATTTCGACGCCCATGTCCGCGAGCGTTTGCGTCCACTGCCCTACAATGTCCACATTCCACGGATCGCCGTACGGGTTGCCAAAGCCCATCGACAAATAAGCAACAACTTTTTTGTTTGCGCCAGAGGCTACATCGATGATTTGACCCAGCAATTGAACCGATTCTGCAATGGTTTTGTGCGTGTTGCGCATCTGGAAATTTTCCGAAATCGAGAACGGGTAACCCAGGTAATCTATTTCCGGGTGTAGGGCCGCGGTTTCAGCACCTTGCAAATTGGCGACAATTGCGAGCAACTTTGTGTTTGTTCTGGAAAGATCCAGTCCGGCCAATACTTCTGCCGTGTCTTGCATTTGAGGAATGGCACGAGGCGAGACAAAGCTTCCGAAATCAAGGGTGTCAAATCCTACACCGAGTAACGACTGAAGGTAAGCGGTTTTAAGCGGGGTGGGAATGAATTCCTTTATGCCTTGCATGGCGTCCCGCGGGCACTCGATGATTTTTACTGGCTTCATACGCCGCCAAATATAAGGCTTTTTCCGATTTTCTTTGTATGCAGAAATACGTAATAACCGAGAATATTACCCAAAAGCGTAATAACTAAAAATATTACCTAAAAAGGTAATTTAAACGATATTTTAGTATATTTGACTCATGATCGCCATTTTAACCGCCGATATTGTGGCTTCCACGCGATTAAATCCCGCAACGTGGACCGAACCACTTGAACGTTACCTTCTGCAATGGGGAGCTTCTCCAGAGGTCTGGGAAATCTTCCGGGGCGATTCGTTCCAGTTCGAAGTGCCCGAATACGAAACCGCGGTTTGGCACGCTATCTCGATTAAAGCACTGCTCAAAGAACAGAATATCGAAGTGCGCATTGCCATCGGACTCGGAGAAAAATCTAAAACCCCAACTCCGATCACGCGCCGCCAGGGTTCTGCTTTTGTGCGTTCGGGACAGTTGCTCGAGCAGCTTAAACCGCAGAAATTACTTTGGGCCATTGCAACCGGAAACGACGAAAAAGACAGAGAGATCAACCTGTTGCTCAAACTCTGCGGTGCACTTATAGATGACTGGCTTCCGCAATCTGCCGCTTACGTTTCTGCCGCACTTGCGCATCCGGAATGGTCCCAGCAACAAATCGGAGTTACGCTTGGAATTGCTCAGGCTGCTGTAAGCCGACGCCGAAAACGCGCCCATTTTGAACTGATTCTGGAAACTGAAAATCATATACGAACTGTCTTAACAAGAATCTGATGGAGCTTTTAGTAAAACTGCTGCTCTCCCACCTGCTCGGCGACTTTTTGCTGCAACCTTCGTCTTGGGTCGCGAACAAGGAAGCGCGCGGCTATAAAAGTCCGTTTTTGTATCTGCACTGTTTAATTCACGGTATTCTGGCCTGGCTGCTCGTTGCCGAATGGGAGTTCTGGCCCAATGCACTTTTGCTGGCCGCGGGTCATTTTTGCATTGATTTGGCCAAATCGTTTTTTCAGACACCGCTTAACAGGCGCCGTTGGTTTTTTACTGACCAATTGCTCCACGTACTATTGCTCGTAATTATTGCGATGCGCGCACACGGACCGATTGTATTCAATACGCCTTCGGACACATTCTGGATCGTATTTACGGGCGCATTGTTTTTAACCCAGCCGGCGTCGATTGTAATTCGCACGGCGATTTCCGGGTGGACGCCTCAGACCGACGCTGCTTCACTGGCGAATGCCGGAAATTTTATCGGCATTCTGGAACGGCTGTTTATTTTTGGATTTGTGCTTAGCGGCCATTTTGAAGCCGTGGGGTTCCTGCTCGCGGCGAAATCGATTTTCCGGTTCGGAGATTTGACAGGTGCTAAAGACCGCCAACTTACGGAATACGTACTCATTGGCACATTGCTGAGTTTTGGACTCGCATTGCTCACGGCTGCTCTTGTGAATATGGCGTTATAATCTGCGCAATTACGGTAACATTTCTGGCGGGCCGATTAACCCAAAAATCGCTACAGTTTTTTCTTTCCCCAAGCCAAAACTTTTACGCCGTCCGAATAATTTGCAAGATTCGGGGCGGTTGAAAGCACAAGCGGCCCGATTTGATAGTCGATACTGAGCCTTTTGATTTCCAGATTTTGGAGTTCCCATGCGCGGTGGTGCACGTCAAAGCGGTACAATTCGCTGTTCTTGTCCAGATACAGGCAGTACCGCTCGGTAAGCCAATTTTCGAGTGCTGTTTTTTGGGGAATCGCAGCTCCGATCGAAAATTCCACATCGAGTGTAAATGCGTTCTTTTTATTTGCGGAGCGGTATTCGTTCTGGGTTCGATTGATATAGGACTTCTCGTAAGGCAGGCCGGAGATTTTCTTCGACACAACAGCCGACAGCCATTTTTGGGCCTCCATACTCAGAAAGTACACGCCTTTTTTTGAATCTGCCTCAACATAAGTTCTGACGTTGATTTCGTGGAAATTTGATATGAAGCCCACCGAGGGAAGAAATCTGGGACGAATTTTTTCCATGGTAAAAGGCACAACCGAGACATAGGCTTTTCCGTTAAAAGTGTCTAAGCTGAGCTTTTGCGGGACCATTTCGCGGAGCGTTTCCGCCGGAACTTCCCAATGCATAAACAACGCACGGTTCCACTCCTGGTAAAACCTCCACGGGCCGTTTGGATACGGGTAAGGCCGATGGCTTGTATCTGAGAGTATTTCGGCTGTTTTGCGCATCAGGCAAGTTTTAGCGGTTGCTTTGTAACAGCGCTTTGTTGATTTGCGCGATGAGCAGCGGACCTTCGTAGATGAATCCCGTGTAGAGCTGTACGAGCGAGGCGCCGGCTTCGAGTTTTTCGATGGCGTCCTGGGGCGAATGAATGCCTCCGACCCCGATAATCGGGAAGGCGCCCTGGCTTTCGCGGTGCAGAAATCGTATAACTTCGGTAGCGCGGTCTTTTAGGGGTTTGCCTGATAATCCGCCGGTTTGGTCGCGGTCCGGACTTTTTAATCCTTCGCGGGAGAGTGTCGTATTGGTGGCGATAACTCCTGCAATTTTGGTTTGGGCGACGATGTCGATGATGTCGCGAAGTTGGTCCTGGGAAAGATCGGGAGCAATTTTGAGCAATATAGGCTTTGGTTTTGGGCGGGCGGCGTTGTCCTGCTGAAGCGCTCCGAGGAGTTCGAGCAGCGGTTCTTTGTCCTGAAGCGCGCGCAGGTTGGGCGTATTTGGCGAACTTACGTTGACCACAAAATAATCGACATGGTCGTACAGGGCCGAAAAACACTGGCGGTAATCCTGGAGCGCTTTTTCGTTTGGCGTATCCTTGTTTTTGCCGATGTTGCCGCCCACGATGACGTTATGGCGTACGTTAAGGCGTTTTGCAGCCGCAGCAACTCCGGAGTTGTTGAACCCCATTCGGTTGATAAGTGCGTTGTCCTGAGGAAGGCGGAACAGACGTTTTTTGGGATTTCCACTTTGAGGACGCGGCGTAAGCGTGCCGATTTCGATAAACCCGAACCCGAGTTGTGAAAGTTCCCGGAAACGTTTGGCGTCTTTGTCCAGTCCTGCAGCAAGCCCCACGGGATTTGGAAAGCGGATGCCGAAAACTTCGCGTTCTAACCGCGGGTCTTCTACTTTGTAAAGGGCGCGGGTTAATGCGGCCATTGGCGCAAACCGAAGTGTTTTTAACAGTGCGAAAACTAGGTGGTGGATTTTCTCGGGATCCTGCCGAAACAGCAAGGGGCGTATAATCGATTTGTACATATTGGCGGGTTTGCACAAAATTAGGAAAAATATTGTTCGTGCGCCTGGGTTGCAGCCGTGATTGCAGCGGCATCCTGCGCCTGGCGATGGGCCTGGCGCAGATATAGCGGAAAGCGCGAAAAGCTGCCCCAATTAAGAATAAAATTTTTTATCTTGCTGTTTTTAAACGCCATACAGATGCAGTACAGAGACCTTCCGCTGGTAACCCTGGCGACGCGAAACACGGGTGCTTCGCAGTTAATCACGATTTGTTTTAAGTGGAATGAGGTGCTCATAAAAGTGATGTGGGAGCTGGGCGCGCGGTACAATAAGGAGTTGCGATGCTCAGAACTGCCGTACTCGCTGGAAAATTCAGCTTATCTTCAGCAGGTTTTAAGTGCGTATGCGACGATTGACAACAGGCGGTTGCTGCAGGCCGACGCTAAATTTTTGGGGCATTATCAGGACGTGAGATTGAACGATTTTCACGTGCGCGAGGTTGACCGATATGTGCGTCATTTGAAAGAAAAACGCTACAGTGATTCGACGATCGAGTCTTATCGGTCGTTGTTGATTTTCTTTTTTAAATTCGTACAGAAGCGCGAGGTTCAAGAATTTACGCCCAAAGCATTGGCGCAGTTTAATTACGAGTTCGTCGTGGTTCCGGGTAAGTCAGTTTCGTATCAGAATCAGGCGATTAATGCAATTAAACTTTACTTTAAATATTCAGAGATCAGCGCTGATTTGAGTGGGATTCAGCGGCCGCGTACACAGAAAAAACTGCCCGTAGTGCTGAGCATGCCTGAGGTGGAGCGGATTCTTTCGATGACGCGAAATTTGAAACACAAAGCGCTCCTGAGCCTGATTTACTCTGCGGGTCTGCGCATTGGCGAGGCGTTGGCCTTGACGGCGACGGACATTGACAGCGACCGAATGTTGATTTACGTGCGCCAGGCCAAGGGAAACAAGGACCGGTATACTTTGCTGTCCGAAAAAGCGCTTTTGTTATTGCGCGAATATTATCGGGTGTACCAGCCGCGGCAGTGGTTGTTCGAAGGACTGGATGGCGGCCAGTATTCGGCGCGGTCGGCGCAATTGGTACTTAAAGCTGCGGTGCGTGCGGCCGGAATTTCAAAGCACGTGACCCTTCATACTTTACGACATAGCTTCGCGACGCATTTGCTGGAGCACGGCACGGATTTGCGTTTTATTCAGGATTTGCTGGGACACGCCAGCCCTAAAACAACGATGGTTTATACGCATGTTTCGCATGGATA
>CAZTGF010000084.1:0-7070 GCA_964612955.1 uncultured Flavobacterium sp. | reverse complement strand
TGTACGGAGGCGACCGTTCGCGAAAGGAAAACCTTGTGGAATACGGCTTTAGACTTCCGGCAGCTTTAGACAACCGCCCGTTGCGGTTTGAGGAGTTTGAAGCGCTGCAAAACCAGGTCGTTTATGTGAGTGCCACCCCGGCCGATTACGAACTTCAGAAATCCGAAGGCATTTACGTAGAACAGATCATTCGCCCCACGGGACTACTCGATCCGGTTATTGAAGTGCGGCCGAGCAAAAACCAGATCGATGACCTCATAGAGGAAATTCAGCAACGCGTGGAACTCGATGAGCGCGTTTTAGTTACTACACTTACCAAGCGCATGGCCGAGGAACTGACAAAGTACCTGACGCGCGTGGACATTCGTTGCCGCTACATTCACTCCGAAGTAGATACGCTTGAACGCGTGGAAATCATGCAGGATTTGCGCAAAGGATTGTTCGATGTGCTTATTGGCGTAAACCTGTTGCGCGAAGGACTGGACCTGCCCGAAGTGTCGCTCGTGGCGATTTTAGATGCCGACAAAGAAGGCTTTTTAAGAAGCAACCGGTCGTTGACCCAAACTGTGGGCCGCGCTGCGCGTAATGTAAACGGCAAAGCAATCATGTACGCCGATACGATTACCCAAAGCATGCAGTCCACGATTGACCAAACGAATTACCGTCGCGAAAAACAGCAGCAATACAACAGCCAGCACGGATTAACCCCGGTGGCGCTGAACAAAAGTCTGAACAACGCCCTGGCCAAAAATTCTGTGGCAACGGGTTACCTGCAACGTCAGGCCGAAAAAGCGTCCGAACCCGAACCGATGTATCTGAACAAGGAGCAGGCCGACAAAAAAATCCGCGAACTTCGGAAATCGATGGAAAAAGCGGCCAAAAACCTCGACTTTATGGAGGCGGCCCGATTAAGAGACCAAATTAAGCAAGTGGAACAATCGGTTTCGTAGCGCTAAATGGCGATTAGTTTGCGTTAGGGATAGCAGGCAAACACCGCGTGTGCCGAATAGCCCGGCGGCGGCGCACTGATGTTCTTAGTTACATTGAAGGCTCTGACCGACGCAACGCCCGAATTCCTTAATTTTCCTGCATTCTGAACAGGTCGAAGATGAGCTGCGGCTCGAGAATTTTGGTCGAAGATTCCTTCATGAGTTCGAGCATTCTGCGCATGGCTGCCGGGTTCAGGCCCATTTTTATGCCGATTTCGAAAATGGATTTTTCTTCTTTCGGATGGAGCACTCCATCGATGTGCATGAGCAGCGAGAGCCGGTAAAACTGGTGAATGCGGCGCGATTCTGATTTGATGGGCTCGGACTTGTGCTCGCGGTGGAACAAATCGTCGAATTCGGGTTTCGAGATATGGAGTTCCTGGGCTATGAGCGACAGAAATGCGTACTCTCGCGGATCGAGTTTACCATCGACCACGGCGAATGCTATCATGTCCAGCAGTAACGTTATTTTTTCCTCTGTCTTGTTCATGGGAGTAATTGAGTTGCCAATATAGTAGATTTCAGCGCCAAATCCAATGCTTTGGGCCATTGTGCTGTTCAAACTTGTGTATCTTTACATTTTTTAAGAAACGATGAACAACAACGACATATTCAAAAAACTGCGCGTAGCCCTGCAGTTGCGCGACGATCAGATTCAGGAAATACTGCAACTCGTGGACTTCCGGATTTCGCTCGGGGAAATCGGGAACTTTTTCAGAAACGCAGACCATCCGAAATACGTGGAATGCGGCGATCAGGTATTGCGCAACTTTTTGAACGGTCTTGTGATTTACCTGCGCGGCACTAAAGAATCGCCTAAAGATCCGAAAACGGTGCTCGGGAAAATCAAGGCTGAGATTCGGCAACCGGCAAAAGGCGTAGCGCCTAAGAAAGAAGTATCGACCAAAGCCACGCCGAAAACGCCGGCTAAAAAAGCAGGACCGCAGAAGAAAACGAGTCCCGTAGAAAAAGTAAAATACACGCTTGGCAAAAACAAATCACAACGATGACTACTCTAAACCCTTACCTTACTTTTGATGGAAATTGCGAGCAGGCATTCGACTTTTATGCCCAGGCGCTAAACTGTCCCATCGTACATACGAGCCGCTACAAGGATATGCCAGACAGCACCGCATCGGGCGAAGAGGGCGAAAAAATCATGCACATTGTGTTGCAGCTCACAGATCAGAATTTGCTCATGGGCGCCGATGTTTCGCGCAGTTTCGGACAAAGCGCCGTGGCTCAGGGCGATAATGTGTCGCTCTCTGTAAACGTGCACAGCCGCCACGAAGCGGACCGAATTTTTGTGGCATTGGCTCAGGGAGGCGAAATTGCAATGCCCATTTCAGACACGTTCTGGGGCGCGTATTTTGGCATGTTGCGCGACAAGTTCGGCGTTCACTGGATGATAAATTACGACGATCCGGCGAAAACATCGCAATAACAGTTTCGACGAAAATCAGCGCCGGCATCCGCGCACAAAACATATAAGCTATCTTTTCTTCCCCGTTTGCTTGGGGTTAAAGGTGGCTTTTTTCATTCCTACCGGGTGTAGGTAGCTGTAAATGCATATATTAGCGAACAGGCCTATTTTTTTACGGACGACCTGACTTTTGTCTAATATTCAAAATTTTGCATTTATGAGAAAACAATTACTCTGGTTTGTATTTTTTATTCTGGGCGCATTCTTTTTTCAAACCGCCCATGCGCAGTTCAACATCAACACGAATCCGTATTGGGAAGGCCAGATCACGCTATTTGATGGTACCGTTAAAAAAGGTATGGTTAAGGTTCCGAACAATCCCAGAGAGCATTATATCGCATTTAAACCGTCCGAAAGCGGAGAGAAAGAAACCGTCCGGCGCAAAGAAATCAAATCGGTCGCTGTGGTTTCGCCTACGGGGAATCCGTATTACTTTGAACATGTTCCCATCGTCATGGTATTCAGCGGCGACAAATCATACGGAAGTTTGCTGTTGTTGACCTACAAGCAAAACAATTACGCGAAATTCTACGTGGAATCCGGCGTTTACAAGGTAGATGAAAAATCCGGAACCATGTACACTCTGTACCGTTACCAGCAGGGAATAGATTTGCCAACCGTATCGTATTTCATTCACAAACGCGGAAAAGAACAAGCCAACATTGTGTGCATGACCGGCCCGAGCCTGATGGGGCTGAACTCAAAACTCAGAAAAAGCGCCAAGCGAAACCTAACCGAGGATCCGGCACTACTAAAACGCATCATGAACAAAGAGTTGGGCCATAAGGACATCGATGAAATCATCGACACGTATATCGCCTCGACGCGGCATTTGTAAGGTCTGCGGATTGCGACAGCCATGCGGTGTGAATGCAGGCCGATCGCTGTAAACCTCTTTTTGAAACTACACCCGATAAAAAAACCGCCCCGTAATGGAGGCGGTTTGTTTTTTATTTGAAATCAGATTACCCGAGTGCTTCTTTCACGCGGTCTGCAGCTTCCTGAAACTGAACGGCAGACAAAATCGGCATTCCGGAATTGTCGATCATTTCTTTTGCAAGTTCTGCGTTGGTTCCCTGAAGGCGAACGATAATCGGCACCTTGATGGAATCACCCATGTTTTTATAAGCGTCGATAACGCCCTGAGCTACGCGGTCGCAACGCACAATTCCGCCGAAAATATTAATCAGAATAGCCTTTACGTTCGGGTCTTTCAAAATAATGCGGAAAGCAAGTTCCACGCGTTTTGCGTCAGCGGTTCCTCCTACGTCAAGGAAGTTTGCCGGTTCGAATCCTGCGTATTTGATAAGATCCATCGTCGCCATTGCAAGTCCGGCACCATTTACCATACAGCCCACGCTCCCGTCCAGATCTACATAGTTCAGACCGGCGGCCTTAGCTTCCACTTCGATAGGATTCTCTTCGCGAATGTCGCGCATTTCGGCGTTTTTCGGGTGGCGGTATAGCGCATTGTCATCCAGATTCACTTTGGCATCAACCGCGATGATTTTGTTGTCCGATGTTTTTAAAACCGGGTTAATTTCGAACATTGTCGCATCCGAACCTACGTACGCATTGTAAAGCGCGGTAACAAACTGCACCATCTCTTTAAACGCAGCTCCGGACAATCCGAGGTTAAACGCAATGCGGCGCGCCTGAAATCCTTGCAATCCCACAGACGGATCTACTTCTTCGGTAAAAATCAGGTGAGGTGTTTTCTCGGCCACTTCTTCGATATCCATACCGCCTTCGGTAGAATACATGATCATGTTTACGCCTTTTCCGCGATTGAGCAACACGGACATATAAAATTCCGATGTTTCGCTTTCGCCCGGATAATACACATCTTCGGCAACGAGAACTTTGTGAACCTTTTTACCTTCAGGCGGCGTTTGAGGTGTAATGAGTTGCATCCCGATGATCTGTTCTGCAATTTCCTCTACCTGTTGCAGGTTTTTGGCGAGTTTAACTCCGCCCCCTTTTCCGCGTCCGCCGGCGTGAACCTGCGCTTTGATGACGTGCCAACCCGTTCCTGTTTCAGCAGTGAGTTGCTTGGCTGCTGCCACGGCCTCCTGAGCATTGTGCGCCACATGACCGCGCTGAACTTTTACGCCGTAACCGGCCAGGATTTCTTTGCCTTGGTATTCGTGTATATCCATAGTTTGTTAGTTTTATTTTAAGAACCACAAAAGTACAGAAATTGTCGCAAATCCACGGCAGCAAAATCGAGATTTTAAACAGCGAACGCACGCGCAAAAACAAAACGCATTAACAACGGTACGGCAGCGGATTAGTATATTTGCCGCATGAACAGAAGAAAGTTTTTCAAAAACGGGACAATGGCCGCCCTGGGTGGGGTTCTCGCCAATCCCGTTTCGCTGTGGCAAACGCCAGACATCGCCCCTAAATCCGGAATTGCCAAAAACATCATTTTCATGGTCAGCGACGGCATGAGTTCCGGAACGCTGAACATGGCCGATTTGTACCTGAGACGCAAATTTGGCCGGGCGTCTGAATGGATTAGTCTGTATGAACAAAATCTCGTTTCGCGCGCGCTTATGGATACGGCCTCGCTGAGTTCGATCGTGACCGATTCGGCCGCAGCCAGTTCTTCCTGGGGCGGCGGACACCGCGTGATGAACAATGCCCTGAACGTGGGTCCGAACGGCGAAAAATACCTGCCGATTCTTCAAAAGTTCAAAAAAGCCGGCAAAAAAGTCGGTTGCGTAACCACTGTAGCCGTAACCCATGCCACACCGGCGGGTTTTAGCATCAACGCATCGCACCGAAGCGGACAATCAGGCATCGCGGAAGAATACCTGAAGCTCGGCATGGACGTTTTGCTTGGCGGGGGCGATTTGTTTTTCTCGGCATCGCACCGAAAAGACAAGCGGGATTTGTATGCCGCGTATCGGGCCAAAGGATACGAAACCGTTCAACACAGGACAGCTTTACTCGCATCGGCCGCCGAAAAACCTTTGCTCGGCATTTTTGCCCAGGACGCGCTACCCTATGCCGTGGATCGCGAACACACGCCCGAACTCAAAGCCCAGGTTCCGACGCTTGCCGAAATGACGCACAAAGCCATCGAACATTTAAGCCGGCATAAAAACGGATTTGTAATTCAGGTCGAAAGCGGAAAAGTGGATTGGGCCGCACACGCAAACGATATTTCGGCCTTGATTCACGAACAGATAGCTTTTGACGACGCGATTAAAGTGGCCATGGATTTTGCTAAGAAAGACGGAAATACGCTTGTGATTATTACAACCGATCACGGCAATGCAAACCCGGGAATCATCTACGGAAAATCCGCTGACGACAATTTTGATTCGGTGCAGCGCTATAACAGAAGCAACGAATGGGTACTCAACGGAATCAACGCGGAGTTTTCGACAGAACGGGTGCGGGAGTTTTTGTTCGACGCCCAGCAATTGACGGTGACCAAAGAAGAAGCGTCCGAATTGTTAGGCTATTACACCGGACTTTCCAAAGCGCCCGACGGCTTGTACAACTACCGCAAAGTTCCGTTTAAACGCCTTTCTGAAATTCAGGGAAAACACAATTCGGTAGGCTGGATCAGCATGGACCATTCTGCAGATTACGTAGAACTGGCGATGTACGGGCCCGGCAGTCAGCTGCTAAAACCGTTTGTAAAAAACACCGACTTACACTATCTGATGCTCGAAGCCGCGGCTGTAGAAAACCGCTTCTAAGGCGCTATGGGTTTTCGAGAATATCGCGCATGCGTTCCAGACCTTGCGCATAATCGTCCCCTATCATGTCTTCCATGTTCATAAAAAGCATCATGGCATTCATCGGATAAGTCATGTCGCCAAATGCGCCCCAGCTGACTTTTGTCTGGTTCGGCCCGATGGCTTCAAAGGTCATAAACGCGTTCATTTCAGATTTAAACGGCCGCGTAAACCTAAGCGCGTAATCAATCCGGCTCAAAGAATCCATTTTGACGATTTCCTGCTCTCCGGCCCCGGCCTCGTCGTTTTGACTGTCCCAGCCCGAGACAAATCCCACAGTGGCGTCGGTTCCTCTGAAATGGCGCTTCATTTTCGGGTCGATGCGCGCCCAAACGCTATATTGGTCCTGATTCTTTAAAAACCGCGCGTAGTCGTACACTTCCGAAACCGACCGGTTCACGAGAATCTCGCGCTCCACGTGATACGATTTTGGGGCGAACACTGCCGCAATCAGCCATAGCCCGATCAGAGCGAGCAGCGAAATACCAAAAATTTTTAAAACTCTTTTCATGCCTATCTTATGATGATAAACTCGCAACGTCTGTTTATCGAATGTTCCTGTTCTGTACAAGGCCTGTCCAGCCCGCATTTAATGAGCGGGAATTCCTCGCCGTAACCTTTGGACCGTAGCCGTTTTCGGGCAATGCCTTTGGAAACGAGATAATTCACGGCCGCCGTAGCGCGTTTGTTCGAAAGCACGAGGTTATACGTGTTCGATGCGCGCGAATCCGTATGCGCACCAAGCTCCACCTCCATCGCCGGATATTTGGCCATGAGTTCATAAAGAACGTTAAGCACGGTTTCCGCCTCTGGTTTAATGTCCCATTTGTTCAGGTCGAAGTA
>CAZTGF010000083.1:0-7116 GCA_964612955.1 uncultured Flavobacterium sp. | reverse complement strand
GGCTCGCGAAAAACAATGGGAATCCGCTTCCGCATGGTACGCAAAACTCGCGCAAATCCGGCCCGAATATGCCGATGCGCATTACAAATACGGAATCACGTTGTCGATGCGCGCCTCCGAAAGCAAGTGGTTCGCGATCAGAAATGCAGCCGAAATCAAAAAGGCGTTCGAAACCTGTCTCGCACTAAACCCGAAGCATATTGGCGGGCATTGGGCGATGATTGAATACTATTTACGCGTGCCCGATTTCTTAGGCGGGAGCACCAAAAAAGCTAAAGATTACGCAGAGCGGCTTTCTGAAATTTCCGGCATAAACGGTTTACTCGCACGCGCGCGTCTGGCCTTGTTCGAGCAAAATGACGTGCTTGCCGAAACACTCTACCTCACGGCCCTTCGCGATTATAATTCTCCATCGGCCAGAGAAAAACTCATCGAACTTTATACGCGAACCAAACAAATGCAAAAAGCACGCGCACTGGGCGGTTCCCAACCTACAAATAAATCCTCATGAATGTCCATTTTATAGCCATTGGCGGCAGCGCCATGCACAACCTTGCGCTCGCACTTTCTCAAAAAGGCGATACGGTTACCGGGAGCGACGACGCCATTTTTGAACCTTCGCGGTCGCGCCTTAAACAGCGCGGATTATTGCCCGCAGAAATGGGCTGGTTCCCGCAAAAAATACACGAAAATCTCGACGCCGTGATTCTTGGCATGCACGCTAAGGCGGACAATCCGGAGTTGTTGCGCGCTCAGGAGCTCGGGCTAAAAATCTATTCTTACCCCGAATTTTTATACGAACATTCGCGACACAAAACGCGCGTGGTGATTGGCGGATCGCACGGCAAAACAAGTATTACCGCCATGATTCTGCACGTGTTGCACTACCACGACATCGCAGTCGATTATATGGTAGGTGCGCAACTTAGCGGTTTCGATACGATGGTGCACCTGACGCAGGAAAACGATTTTATCGTTCTCGAAGGAGACGAGTACCTTTCCTCGCCCATGGATCTGCGTCCGAAGTTTCACCTGTATCAACCTAACATCGCGCTGATTTCAGGCATTGCCTGGGACCATATCAATGTGTTCCCTACGTTTGAAAACTATCTCGAACAATTCTCGACCTTTATCGATAAAATCACGCCCGGCGGAATTCTCGTCTACAATAACGAAGATGCGCAAGTGCGCCAGCTCGCCGAAGACACCTCGAACACCATTCGCAAATTGCCGTACACCACGCCCGTTCACACGATTCGAAACGGAAAAACCTACCTGCAAACGCCCGAAGGGGAGTTGCCACTGTCCGTTTTTGGTGCGCACAACCTGAGCAACCTCGCCGGTGCCAAATGGATCTGCCAGAATATGGGCGTTCAGGAAGCAGATTTCTACGAAGCTATTTCGTCGTTTAAAGGCGCGTCCAAACGACTCGAAAAAATTGCCGAAAGTAGCCGCAACGTCGCCTACAAGGATTTCGCCCATTCGCCGAGCAAGGTCGAAGCAACGACAAAAGCTGTCAAAGCGCAATATCCGGACAAAAAACTTATTGCCTGCCTCGAACTTCACACCTACAGCAGTCTGAACCCCGAATTCCTGGAGCAATACCGCGGCACGCTCGAAGCAGCAGACCAGGCCCTTGTGTTCTATTCGCCCGAAGCCGTGAAAATCAAACGACTCAACGACATTTCCGCAGACCAGATTACCGCCGCATTCGCACGCCCGGACCTCATCGTATCCACAGATCCGTCGGCGTTTGTCGCATTCCTGCAAAGCCTCAAATCCGAACAGGATTTCGTGTTGCTGCTCATGAGTTCGGGCAATTACGGTGGCCTCGACTTCGATTCGGTAAAAGGTTTGGTTTAATCGGGGCGCGCCTTCGGCCGGGCTTTCCGCAATAGTCCTCGCAGGCTGCGGGCTATCCGCTGCAATCCCTCGCGCGGCAGGTGACGCTGCAAACGGTTTTTTGCAAAAGGTACATTTATTCTGCCGTGGCGAATGGCTGATACGCGCTACATTGTCTTTTGATTCCACTTCAAATTTCAGTGATACGCTATGTCAGAAACTACTGCTTTCCCCATCCGCATCTGGTCAGAAGACGATCGTCCCAGAGAAAAACTGATCCAAAAAGGCGCTGCTACGCTCACCGATGCGGAACTCGTCGCAATATTGCTGGGTTCGGGCTCGTCCCGCGAATCGGCCCTGGCGCTTGCCCAGCGTCTGCTCTCGGCCGCAGAGAACAATCTCGGCAATCTATCCAAACTTACGCTGGCACAACTGCGCGCGTTTAAAGGCATCGGACCGGCTAAAGCAGTAAGCATTGCCGCCGCTATGGAACTCGCCCGCAGACGCAGCACGGCCCCAGATATTGTATCGGACAAAATTGCCTCGAGCCAGGATGTGTACCGCCTCATGCGCCCGCTGATTGCAGATTTAGCCCACGAAGAATTCTGGGTGATTTATTTAAACAACGCCAACCGTGTACTCAAAAAACTGCAACTCTCAAAAGGCGGGTTAACCGGAACACTCGTTGACATCCGGCTTACGTACAAATCGGCGATTGAATTGTCGGCTACGGGCATTATTTTGTGTCACAACCATCCCTCGGGCACGCTTTACCCGAGCGAAGCAGACAAACAACTCACTCAGAAAATGCGCACGGCCGGCGACCAACTCGACATCAAGGTTCTGGACCATCTTATCGTAACGGCTGCCCATTACTACAGTTTTGCCGATGAAGGAACGTTCTGATGGTTTTGTTTATATTTGGGTACATGGGTTTCGGCCCCAAAACGCATTTTATGGAAACAATATTCAGCGGCAGTTTTTCGGAAGCGGCCATTGTCAGAAATTTGCTGGAATCCCGCGGTTTTGTCGTGTTCGCCTCAAACGAAGGCATGTCACAAATTGAGCCTGTGGCTGTAAGCAGCGGTGGATTTCATCCGGTCAAATTAAGTGTCGGTCGCAATGATCTGGCCCGGGCGGTGGCTTTGGTCGAAAAATATCATTCGGGCGATCTGGACTTGTCCGGGACGGCACCGGAATAAAACGGACCGCGTTTTAAAAACCTTCGTGCCAATCCGTTTGGTATCTTTGCGCTGATGAAGCAAAAAATTAAACACGTTTTCTTTGATCTGGATCATACGCTCTGGCATTTCGATGCGAATGCGTTGCTCGCTTACAAAGAAGTTTTTACCGCGCTCCAACTTCCGGTAAATGCCGAATTGTTCTGGGAAGCTTACCGTCCGCTCAACGAAAAACTGTGGGCAGCTTACCGCAACGACGTCATTTCGCTCGAAACCCTCAGAAGTGAACGCCTTGTGCAATCGTTTGCCGCCGTTGGCTACGATTACGAACCCAAACACGTGGACACCATCGCAGATATGTTCATAGAGCGGCTGCCGAATTACACCCAGCTGTTAGAAGGCGCGCTCGAACTGCTCGATTACCTGCAACCGCGTTACCAGTTGCACATTATCACCAACGGTTTTCGCGAGGTGCAGCAAAACAAATTGCGCAATTCGGGTTTACTGGACTATTTCGCTACAGTTACAGATTCTGAGTGCTGCGGTTATAAAAAGCCGAACCCGCATATTTTTGAATTTGCGTTAAACGCGGCAGGCGCAGCCAGAACCGAAAGTCTGATGATTGGCGATTGCATCGAGGCGGACGTGCACGGCGCTTTGCAGTGCGGCATCGAAGCGTTTTGGTACCGGCCGGGCCCCTCGGTTGTAGAAGATTCGTCGGTCCCTACGATTACCCATTTAAAGGAACTCAAAAATTACCTCTGATGAAAATACTGATTTGCGCCATGTTGTGCAGCGTTTTTGCGTTTGCCCAGGACGCTGAACTAAGCCGTTACAAATACGCTGTGGTTCCTGTACAGTTCGCGTTTTTAAAACAACCGGATCAATTTAACATTAACACGTTCACTAAAATGCATATGGAGCACCTCGGGTTCGAGGCGTTTATGGACAAAGAAGTCATTACAAACGACGAGGCGGCCCAGTCGTGCAACCGCGTATATGTCGACGTTTCTGAATTAAGCGGTTTTTTGATTACAAAACTTCGCGTGGAAATACGCGATTGCAGAAACAAGATCCTGTTTGAGGCCGAGGGAAAAAGCAAGCAAAAGGCGTATAATGTGGCTTACCGCGAAGCCTTGCGCGATGCGTTCAAATCGTTTAACAAATCGCTTTACAAATACAAACCGGGCGAATCCGCAGTTGTGGCTCCCGCCGCGAAAAATGTGTCATTACCGCCGGCTTCATCCATAGCGCCTGCAGGTTCCGAAACTTTGTATGCGCAAACCACCGCGTTTGGCTACCAGCTCGTCGACAATAAACCATCGGTGAAATTCAGGTTGTACTTAACCGTGACGCCGGACGTGTTTCTGGCCGAATCTGAGGGCCGCACAGGCATTGTTTCCCAAAAAGGCGGCTCCTGGCAATTCGAGTATCTTCAAGACGGGCAATTGCGCACTGTGCCTTTGATCGTAAAATTCTAATAGCCGTATTTGTCTTTCCAGCGCGAACGCAAAAAGTCGCGTGTGGCGTTTTCACGGGCATTGTTCCCGGGGTCGTAAATTTTTTGTCCGGCGATTCCCTCGGGCAAAAAGTCCTGAAGTACGAAATTGTGCTCGTGGTTGTGCGCGTATTGATAGTCGGCGCCGTAACCGAGTTCCTTCATTAGTTTTGTAGGCGCATTGCGCAAATGGAGCGGAACAGGCAAATCGCCGTGTTTTCGCACGAGATCCTGTGCGTGATTAATCGCCATATAACTGGCATTGCTCTTGGGCGAAGTGGCCAGATAAACCGCACATTGGCTCAGAATAATGCGGCTTTCCGGATAACCGATCGTCGTCACCGCCTGAAACGTATTGTTCGCAATGACGAGCGCTGTGGGATTTGCATTGCCGATGTCTTCGCTGGCCAGAATCAGCAGTCGTCTTGCAATAAACTTAACGTCCTCTCCGCCTTCGATCATGCGCGCGAGCCAGTACACTGCGGCGTTTGGGTCGCTTCCGCGTATCGACTTTATAAAAGCCGAAATAATATCGTAATGCTGTTCGCCAGTTTTGTCGTAAAGAACCGTGTTTTGCTGCACGAGGCCCAGCACGCGTTCGTTTGTAATTTCGATTTCCGCCTCGGGGCTGGCATTGACCACGAGTTCAAAAATGTTGAGCAGTTTGCGCCCGTCGCCACCCGAAAGTCTGAGCAACGCCTCGGTTTCGACGAGTTTGATGTTCTTGCGGCTCATGATCTGGTCCGAAGTCATGGCGCGGTGCAGTAGTGCTTCCAGATCTTCGCGCGAAAATGGCTGTAATACGTACACCTGACATCTGGACAGCAAAGCGGGAATAACTTCGAAACTCGGGTTTTCTGTCGTAGCACCGATCAGCGTGACCCAACCCTTTTCTACTGCCGCGAGCAGTGAATCCTGTTGGGATTTGCTAAAACGGTGAATCTCGTCGATGAACACTATGGGATTTTTAGCAGTGAACAGTCCACCGGCGGCCTTGGCTTTGTCGATGACTTCGCGAACGTCTTTGACACCTGAATTGATGGCACTCAGCAGATAAAACGGCCGTTTAGATTCCGCTGCGATGATTTGGGCGAGCGTGGTTTTTCCGGTGCCGGGTGGCCCCCAAAGCAATAGGGAAGGCACAATGCCCTGACTAATTTGCCTGGTCAGCGAGCCGTTCGGGCCTACCAGGTGCGACTGGCTGATGTATTCGGAAAGGCTTTGCGGCCTGATGCGTTCTGCGAGTGGTGCGTCCATGGGTTAAAATTACGGCATTTGTACAGAAAAAGTGATATATTTTAAACCGCGTTAACCTACCTGACAAAATTGCAAGATTTGCGAACTGGATACATTTTTGACAAGCCCTGCCTATGAAGGACCAGCATTTCAGATTTTCGGCTTCGGTGGTTTTGCTCCCGTTTTTGTTTGTACTCCTGCTATGGATTGTATTTTGGGTGGAACACCGTTTTAATTTTGATTTTCACGCCGGCGCAATCCTGCCGCGAACCTGGGAGGGATTGCCCGGGATTTTCCTGAGCGCGTTTTTGCACGCCGACCTTGAGCATTTGTACAACAATTCCATTTCGATGCTGATTTTTTTGGCGGCGATCCGGTTTTTTTATCGCGAACAGTCCATGCGCGTAATTTGGTACGGCATTCTGATTTCCGGAGCGTTTACCTGGGTATTCGGGCGCGACAATTACCATTTGGGCGCGAGCGGGTTGCTGTACGCACTTTTTGGATTTATGTTTTTCAAGGGTTTGATTACGCGGTACTACAGACTTGTAGCGTTGTCGCTGGCCATTATTATGTTCTACGGCGGAATGATCTGGTATGTGTTTCCGGGCGTTCAGCAGAATATTTCGTGGGAAGGTCACCTGGGCGGGCTTATCGCGGGGTTGATTTTTGCATTTTCCTATAAAACCCCTGTGTACCGAAAAGAAATTCACTACGATTGGGAACGGGCTGATTTTGATCCGATGCAGGACCCGTTTATGCGAAGGTTTGACGAACACGGAAATTTTGTAAATCCGCCGCCACCGGAACCGGAACCGGAAACCGAACCTGAGTCAGATGTTCAGCAGTTGCCGCGTTCTCAAACGGTGGATGTGCGCATCAGATATGTGCTAAGGGAAAAGCATGATCCAGACGCGTAAGAAGTGCAGCCGTGGGCGCAGCGGTATCCTTTGACTAAAAGGCAAAGATATAGCGGAGCACGCGAAATGTCTGCCCCGAAAAAAATCTACTTTGAACGTTGGCGGACGGCCTCGTATAAAAACGCGCCGCAAGCTACCGAAACGTTGAGCGATCCGATGTTGCCTAAAAGCGGGAGTTTGGCGTTGTGGTCGGTGATTTTGAGGACCGATGGGTTGATGCCGCGGTCTTCGCTACCCATGATAAGGGCTGTGGGAACCGAAAGATCGATGTCGTAGAGCAGGTTTTGCGTTTTTTCTGTAGCAGCTACGACCTGAATGCCGCTGGCCTGAAGTTCAAAAACGGCGTCCTTGATGTGGTCTACTTTGCAGATGGGAATATTGAAAACGGCTCCGGCTGACGTTTTGACCGTATCTCCGTTTACGGGGGCGGAACCGGCTC
>CAZTGF010000082.1:0-7454 GCA_964612955.1 uncultured Flavobacterium sp. | reverse complement strand
AACCTGCGCGAGATGAACATTTCCTACAACCGTTTCAGCGGCATTGTATCGCCCAGACTGGCCATGCTCGACACCATGCGAATGATGATGATAAACGATCAGGGCCTCGCCGTATCGCTGCCGGTCGCAAAAGAAAATACGGCCATTGCCACAGAAGAATAACCTTAAGTGATTTCAGTTTAGTTAGTTCGAAGCCTGCGTGATTGCGGGCTTTTTGCTTGTGGGAAAATTGCAATATTTTGACCCTCAGATATGCGGGCGGAATCGTGCGATATGGTTTATCTTTGGCCAACACTTGTGCCTATGGAGTTTTCTTCGACTTTTGCAACGTCCCGATTTTTGGTGCTGCCGCTAATCTGCGGACTCATGCTGCTTACTGGAAGTTGTGCTACGATGGGTCTGCAAACACCCGAAAACGCCGCCCAAACCCCGATGCGTACGAACGAAAAATCCCGCGACATATTCGTTTTAGGTGGGGCCACTTATGCCGATGAAGAGCAGGCACCCGTTCTGGAACAGTTGCGAACGCATTTGGCCGAGGCCGATTCTACGGCTGTTCTTGTACTCACAGGCGACAATGTATATCCGAAAGGTTTGTCTTCGGGGGATGAAGAAGCCTTTGAGCGTGGCATTGCCCAATTAAACACACAGCTTTCAGTTACCAAAAATTTTAAAGGCAAAACGGTTGTTATTCCGGGCGACCGCGACTGGGGATCCGGGATAGACGGCATTCATTCGCTTGAACGCCACTTAAAAAGCTTTAACTCGGTCCGTTTGCTTCCGAACGCAGGTTGCGGACTTTCGAGTTTGGTGCTCGACGATGCCACAGCCTTAATAGCAATTGATTCCCAATGGATGCTCGAGGATTGGGACGAACATCCGGCGATTAATCAGGATTGCGTCATTAAAACGCGCGAACAGTTTTTTGAACAGCTCGAAGCCCAACTGGCCCAACACGAAAGCAAAACCATTCTGCTGCTCATGCACCATCCGCTTCACAGCAGTGGGGTTTACGGGGGCGAGTTCAGTTTGCGTCAACAGTTGTTTCCGTTTGACAATTCGGTACCGTTGCCCGTTGTGGGTACCTTTATCAACGTATTTCGGCGCGGCTCGGGATTGCATGGTCAGGATTTGCAGAACCGCAATTACGGCAATATGAACAGGCGCATCGCCACATTACTTCAGGACAAAAAACACCTTATTGTAGTTTCGGGGCACGAACGCAACCTCCAGTTCAGCATTAAGGACGGGGTGCGGCAATTGATCAGCGGTGCGGGAAGTTCTCCGACAGCCGTCAGAACGCGCGGAAACGACTACGGTTTTGCGGGCGTAGGCTTTGCCAAGTTGCGGCTTTTTAACGATGGTTCGGCAACGGGTTCATTCTACAGCCCCGAATCGTACGCCTACCGCGGCTTTTTGACCGAGTTCGAAGCATTGCCCAAGCGCGAGCAGCCCAAAACGCCAAAATTCAATCCGGATTTTTCAAAGTCGGGTACTTCAAGCGTGTATTCCGGGAAGCCTGTTTCACACTCTGGAATCTACCGTTTTTTATGGGGCGATCACTACCGGGATTTGTATTACCTACCTATTGCCGCACCTACGCTGAACCTCGAAACTTACAAGGGTGGTCTTGTTCCCGAGTTTACCGATGCCGATCAACAATTGCGTTCACTCAAATTTTTAGATAAAAGCAAACGGCCTTACCATATTACCGCGCTAAAGAAAAGCGCAACAAAATTTTTACAGTCGCAAGCTTTTAAAGACCATCCTGTTGAAGAAGATTTCCGCGATACCTACACCGAACAGTTCATTCTGGACTTATATACGACCACTTATCCGTTCGCGGCTTTAGTGGCGGACAACCTTTCCAAAAGTGCGCGTTTAGGCAGCGCCGGCGCCAGGTTGTATTATATGCCGCGCCAGAACAGACTCGGGATTTTTAATGCCGATTTTGGGGACGAACTCGTCGTGGTTTCCGGATTAGCCGTTTCTGAGGAATCGCCCGCGCGCGACGCTGAACTCATCGACACCGAAATGCTGCTTGCGCGGTTGCAGAAGAATCCATCGGCAAAAATTGACGAGAAATTGTACCTGAAAACCCGCGTATTTGATATGCTGATCGGCGACTGGAACCGCGGGCATGAAAACTGGAAGTGGCTTACCGTGGCAAACGGATCCGATACTACTTACATTCCCGTAGCGCAACACAGGCAGGAGGCGCTGAGCAAATTCGACGGCGCGCTTTTGTCGATACTCGTTAATATTCCGTCCCTGCGACACATGAAAAGCATTCACCGCAAAAAATTCAGCGAAAAATGGTTTAACCGGGAAGCTTACGCACTGGATTTGGCGTTATTGCCCACGGCTGACATCGACGATTGGATGCAAGCCGCACAAACCGTGAGTGAGTCGCTGACCGATGCCGAAATTGCAAGCGCATTTAATGTAACCGGCACCGATGCGAAAGATGCTGTTTCGATAGAATTGCACTCAATTTTGCGCCAACGACGCGATTTACTGCCCGAATACGCGCGAAAGTACGCGAAGGTTTTACTTAAGAATGCGGTGTGGAGCGGAACGGAAATGCGCGACCGGTTCGATATTGTGCGCAACGGAAAAGCCACAAACGTGGATCATTACGTGTTAAGCCCGCAAGGGGAGGAAACGCTTGTTAAATCTGCGACGTTTCACTATCCTCAAACGCGCGAAATCTGGATTTACGGGCTCGGAGAAAAGGATTCGTATTCGGTTTCGGGAACTAAGGGCCTGAGCAGCCGTTTGCGACTTGCCGGAGGTGCGGAACAAGACCGTTATTCGGTTTCATCGCCCCGAAAAGTTCACATTTACGATTTTAAGGACAAGACAAACGATTTGCTCGAGGCAGGGCGGGCGCGACTACATATTTCCGACGATTACGCGCGAAATACTTACCATTTTGAAAAGCCTGAGTACAATGTTTTTGCCGGGCATCCGCTGCTTGGATTTAATCCTGATGACGGCGTAAAAATCGGAGGCGTAGCCAATTATACGGTCAATGGTTTCCGACGCGATCCGTATTCTCAGCGGCACAGTGTAGGCGCGAACTATTACTTTGCGACAAGCGGTTACGAACTTTCGTATAAAGGGATTTTTCCGAAAGTTTTTGCCCGGTGGAACCTTCATGTGGACGGACGGTTTACATCGGCCAATTTTAGTCAGAACTTTTTTGGCTTCGGCAATGAGACCGAAAATAAAGACGATGAACGCGGCATGGATTTCAATCGCGTTAAAACCACCAAGCTTGCCGTGGGCCCCAGTTTTATACGGCGCGGAGAACAAGGAACCACTGCCATTATTAGCGCCTCGTTTGAACGAATTCGCCCCGACGCAACACCCGGACGTTACATTAGTTCGTATCAGGCATTGAACCCGGGTGTGTTTGATTACCGCAATTTTGCCGATGTAAGCGTTTCGTACGGATTTGAAAACTACGACAATCAAACAAAACCTACACTGGGCGCCACGGCCGGAATTATGGCCGGTTACAAGTTCGACCTGAATCATTTTGACCGCAGTTACCCGTATGCCGAAGCGTCATTGGGCGTGACTTACCGCGTGATTCCCTCGGGTAAACTCGTTTTTGCGACACTTGCGCGAACAAAGTGGTTGTTTACCGATACGTTCGAGTTTTATCAGGCTGCGACAGTAGGTGGGGATTCTGATTTGCGCGGGTTCCGAAACCACCGTTTTGCGGGCCGGCAGTCATTTTATCAGAGCAGCGACCTGCGTTGGGACATTGGAAAGTTGAAAACCGGTGTGGCACCCATCAGCTATGGGGTTTTGGCTGGGTTTGATTACGGACGCGTCTGGATGCCCGGTGAAACTTCTAAGAAATGGCATCAATCCACGGGTGTCGGCATTTGGCTCAGCAGCCTGAATCTGGTTACGGGACGTTTGTCGTATTTCGTGTCAGGAGATGGCGGCCGGCTGTTCGTAGGTTTGGGCTTCGGTTTTTGACGGTAACTTTCACATACTCTTAGTATTCTGCTAACACAGCTCCCCGATAATTTGCGCTAAATTAGGTAATCCGAGTTTTTACACCGGGCCTTGTTACTAACCTAAACACAAAATTATGGGATCACTCGAAAACCTTTCTCAGGCAGAAGCCGTAAAAAAAATAGACGAAATTGTGACTGCTGCCCGAACCTGCATGTTTTGCACCGATTTGAGCAACCAACCTTTCCACACGCGCCCCATGGCAATTCAGGAAGTTGACGACAGCGGGAATTTGTGGTTTATCAGTTCTGCGCGCAGCAACAAAAACTTTGAGATTCTCGAGGACAACCGCGTGCAATTGCTTTTTGCCGATGCTTCCTCCTCGAGGTACTTGTCTGTGTACGGAGTAGCTACAATTTATAAAGATAAAGAGCACATCGACGCCGTTTGGTCGCCCGTGGCCAAAGCCTGGTTCGAAGAAGGAAAAGACGATCCCGATGTTACAGTGATTCGCGTAATGCCATCGCAAGCTTACTACTGGGATACCAAAGACGGAAAAATCGTAACGCTGCTTAAGATTGCAGCCTCAGCCGTAACGGGAATGGAGAAGGATGGAGGCGTAGAGGGTAACCTGCGTCCATAAACGCATAACAACCGACGCGAATGATATAAAAGCATTCAGTGACGTGTTGGCTACTTTTAAACAAAAATGTCGAGACCATGAAAAATACCACTACTACCTCCGGACTACCAAAATGTCACTTTGTGCGGTATGACAAACCCGTGTTGCGTCGCAGGCAATACCTGAAAAATTTGCTCAGCACCAACCGCACTATTTTGAAAAACCACCATATTAACACCTTATTACTTTTTTGACTATGACACCACCGAATAAAGACTACGACAATGCGCTTAATAACGCAGAAAGCCAGGATTCGTCCATGGCAGGCCGTACCTCTGAGGAAAATGCTGAGCTGCAGTCTCAGCAACAGGCCCAGGACGATTCCCCCTATGTTTCAGAAGACAAATATCTGGCCTTGGAACAGGAGGGCGTTACTTATACAGACGACAGCGATCCCATGGCCAACAATCCGGACCATTTGACGCTGAATGACGAACCCGGGCGCAATGCTCAGGCCTTTGATCAGGACGAAGAGCTATTACGCGCGAATGTGGATTTGGACGAGGACCAATCCCGCTCGATTTCGTCAGAGGAAGACATCGATACGAACACGACCGACGAAGTTTTGTAACTCTCTCTTTTAGAGATAAAGTAAAAGCCGCTGTAGAAGGCGGCTTTTTTTGTGGCATTTGTTAACGGGTTTTCATCTTCTTGATCTTGGGACCGTCTTTGGGAAGTGCTTTGCGCAATATTCCGGGGTTCCATTGAATAGATTGAAAGGATTCGTCATTCAGATCTTCAAAACTGTCCGTGTGGAATTTTGATCTAGGGGTAATCGTGGTTCTCATGGTGGTTAAAAATTGTGTTATGACTATTACAAAAGTCTGCCGTTCCCGTCAAAACTGCTTTACAGGATTCCGGTTGTTCCTTGCACGATAATAATCAGGTGATTATGCAAGACGCCCGGAAAATAATGTAAGGAAAAATGTTCGCTATTGGGGCATCTTTGTAGAAACGCCAAAACACCAATGCCATGATTTCTACATTGAACTCCCGCCGCCAGACAAGATTGAACAGGCATCTTTTTGTAACCATTGCGTCTAAATTGAATTTCGATGAGCCGATTGATGAGGTTTCCGAAGCGAATTCACTTGAGGAGCCAAAAGGTTACCCGGATTTTTTTGACGATAGTGACGCTATTAACAGGTACTTGTGGTAAAATGCGCGCCCGTGAACCAATAAATTTCGCTGAAAGTTTGCGGCATTGAGAAATCGTGTGTATATTTGCACCATAAACATCGCGGGATAGAGCAGTAGGCAGCTCGTCGGGCTCATAACCCGAAGGTCACAGGTTCGAGTCCTGTTCCCGCTACTAAGAAAGCCGCAAATTCATTTTGCGGCTTTTCTTTTTTTATGAAGCGTTCCGGTGCGTATTTTAGCCGTTTCGCAGAGACAGATGCCCGCGCCAGGGATTGCCGCAAGTGCCGCGCACTGCAGAAAGCCCGGCCCGCAGGGGGCGCCCAAAATTCCAAAACCTTTATTATGCATAAAGCCGGATTTGTAAATATCATTGGTAACCCGAACGTGGGGAAATCTACGCTGATGAACGCGTTTGTTGGCGAACGCCTTTCGATTATCACGTCTAAAGCACAGACTACGCGCCACCGCATTCTGGGCATTGTGAACGGAGAAGATTTTCAGGTGGTGTTGTCTGATACGCCCGGAATCATTAAACCTGCTTACGAGATGCAGCAGGCGATGATGCAGTTTGTGAAATCTGCATTTGAAGATGCGGACATTCTGCTTTATATGGTGGAGATAGGCGAGCAGGCGCTTAAGGACGAGGCTTTCTTTAAAAAAATCGCCCACGCTCAGATTCCCGTGTTGTTGTTGCTTAATAAAATCGACCGCTCAGATCAGCAAACGCTCGAAGAACAGGTTGAATATTGGAAGGCCGCCGTGCCGAATGCCGAAATTTATCCGATTTCTGCACTTGAAGGATTTAACGTACGCGAGGTTTTTGAGCGCATTCTGGCGCTTTTGCCCGAATCTGAGCCGTATTACCCAAAGGACCAACTCACCGATAAGCCCGAGCGTTTTTTTGTAAACGAAACGATTCGCGAAAAGATTTTGCTGCACTACAAAAAGGAAATTCCGTATTCGGTGGAAATCGAAACGGAAGAATTTTTCGAAGACGAAGACATTATTCGCATACGCGCCGTGATCATGGTGGAGCGCGACAGCCAAAAAGGCATTATCATCGGTCATAAAGGTGGGGCGTTGAAACGCGTAGGCATAGAGTCCCGGGCCGATCTGGAGAAGTTTTTCGGCAAGCAGATCCATTTGGAAACTTATGTAAAAGTAAACAAGGACTGGCGCAGCAACCCGCGACAATTGCGCAGGTTCGGATACGATAATTAACGGGGCGTGTCCTAAAGGTCTGGCTGTACGCTATATCTTTTGGGGGCGGCGCTCGCCCATCGGGAGTGAAAGAAGCAGGTTCGGCTCGCGCCGCCCCCAAAAGGATGCCGCTTCCATCCTTCACGCAGCGGCGATCAGCGTTTAATCCGGCCGCCGTCCCACATTGGGTTTAGCACAAAACAATTACCTTTGCAACTTATTATTTCGTCATGAACAACATTGTAGCCATTGTGGGCCGTCCTAATGTAGGAAAGTCAACCCTTTTTAACCGGATGATTCAACGGCGCGAAGCCATCGTAGATTCTGTGGCCGGCGTAACGCGCGACCGCAATTACGGCAAAAGCGAATGGAACGGCAAAATGTTCTCGGTAATAGATACCGGCGGTTATGTACGCGGCTCAGACGATGTTTTCGAAGGCGAAATCCGCAAACAGGT
>CAZTGF010000081.1:4099-7896 GCA_964612955.1 uncultured Flavobacterium sp. | reverse complement strand
TTACCTCCGCAGTAAAAGTATGTTGGCAAGGCGCCGGGACTTGCTGAGCCCTTGCAAACGAAGCGGTTAACAGCAAAATCCCAAGAATCAATTTGATTTTCATTAGTATATGGTATTATAAAAGTGCGAAATTTACATAAAATTAAGGCAGACGAAAAGTAAAACCTATAAAAGATGGATTTAATTGGTGTTAAATTCTAGAAATGTTTCCCGTATCTTTGCGTCCGATTTACATATTGCATATTCACTTTACTTACAGACGATGACAAGCGAGGGTTTTCACGACGAATTAGGAGAAAATCACATCGGCACGAGCGCTACAAATCCGGTTCGGCCCGATGCTTTTGAAATTTCAGACGAGCAAAAAATTGAACGCATTACAGCAGATGTCGCCAATATTCTGACTACTCTTGGCATGGATCTTACCGATGACAGCCTTAAAGGAACGCCTAAACGCGTGGCAAAAATGTTCGTGAATGAACTGTTCGGCGGCCTGAATCCCGAGCGCAAACCCAAACCCTCAACGTTTGACAACCACTACAAATACGGTGAAATGCTCGTGGAGAAAAACATCACGGTTTATTCCACCTGCGAACACCATCTGCTGCCCATTATCGGCCGGGCCCACGTCGCTTACATATCGAGCGGGCGCGTGATCGGACTGTCAAAAATGAACCGCATCGTGGACCATTTTGCGCGACGTCCTCAGGTACAGGAACGCCTTACGATGCAAATTGTACAGGAATTGCAAAAAGCGCTCAACACTCAGGATGTGGCTTGCGTGATCGATGCCAAACATTTGTGCGTAAATTCGCGCGGCATTAAAGATATTGAGAGCAGCACCGTGACTTCTGAATTCGGAGGCCGCTTTCAGGAACCCCAGCTCAAACGCGAATTTCTCGATTACATCAAACTCGAGACGAACTTCTAAGCCGAAATCATTTTTGTATTTTAGCCCGATACCGACACAGACATGACGACAAACGCCGCCCATTCGTCCCTTTATGTTAACCAGCCGTTGCGGGTTTACAATTCGCTAACCGGCGAAAAGGAACTTTTTAAAACGCTGACGCCCGGAACCGTGGGAATGTACGTTTGCGGGCCTACCGTTTACAGCAACGTTCATCTGGGAAACCTGCGTACGTTTATGTCGTTCGATGTCATTTACCGCTACCTGTTGCACCTGGGCTATAAAGTCCGATACGTGCGCAACATTACCGATGTAGGCCATATGGTAGACGACGTGGATGAAGGGGAAGACAAAATCGCCCGCAAAGCGCGTTTGGAACAACTCGAACCTATGGAAATCGTACAGCGCTACACCGTGGATTTTCACAAAGTGTTGTCCGATTACAATTTGCTTCCGCCAAGCATCGAACCCACGGCAACAGGCCATTTGATTGAACAAATTCAGATCATCGAAAAAATTGTGGAGAAAGGCCTTGCTTACGAAGCCAACGGATCGGTTTATTTCGATGTGCTCAAATACAGCGAAACCGAAAATTACGGCGAACTCTCGGGCCGCGACATCGAACAAATGATGGCCAATACGAGAACGCTGGACGGGCAATCGGACAAGCGCAACCCTCAGGACTTTGCACTCTGGAAAAAAGCCGAACCCGAACACATCATGCGCTGGCCATCGCCCTGGAGCATCGGATTTCCGGGATGGCACCTCGAATGTACCGCGATGAGCACAAAATACCTCGGCGAACAATTCGACATTCACGGAGGCGGCATGGATTTAAAATTCCCGCACCACGAATGCGAAATCGCGCAGAACCGCGCGGCTACGGGAAAAGCACCTGTCTCCTACTGGCTGCACGCGAACCTGCTTACGCTGAACGGCAAAAAAATGGCAAAAAGCACGGGCAACCACATTCTTCCGGGCGAAATACTCACGGGAAACAATACCGTACTCAGCAAAGCATTTTCGGCCCCGGTAACGCGATTTTTCATGCTTCAGGCGCATTACCGCAGCGTGCTCGATTTCTCGGACGAAGCCATCAAAGCTGCCGAAAAGGGCTATCTGCGCCTGACCGAAGCCCTCGGGGCACTCCAGAACCTGTCGTCAGGCGCAACTTCAACGCTCGATGTTGCCGCATGGACGCAACAGTGTTACGAGGCTATGAACGACGACTTCAACAGCCCGATTCTGATTTCGCATTTGTTCGAAGCCGTGCGCTGGATTAACCTGCTCAAAGACGGCAAAGCATCGCTCTCGGCCCCGGATCTGGAATTGTTGCGCGAAAAGATGAACGCTTTTGTGACCGACGTTCTCGGACTCGAACAGGAGGTTAAATCATCGGACAACACCGAAAAACTCCAGGCGGTTGTAAACCTGCTCATCGACATGAGAAATACGGCCCGCGCCAATAAGAACTTTGCACTGTCCGACCAGATTCGCGACGAACTCTCCGCGCTCGGCATAGCGCTCAAAGACGGAAAAGAAGGTACGACGTTTAGCCTGCAACCTTGACGCTTAAAAAAATAGCCATATTTCCGCTCGTGGTACTGATTCAGTTTTATCGGTACGCGATTAGTCCGTTTTTGCCGTCCGCATGCCGGTATTCGCCTACTTGCTCGGCCTATTTTCTGGAAGCGTTGCGCGTACACGGGCTTTTCTACGGAACTTTTCTAGGCGTTAAACGCATTTTGAGTTGTCATCCGTGGGGCGGCAGCGGCTACGATCCGGTTCCTGAAAAACCGCGTCGGGACAATGCTCAGCGCACGTCATAATTTTCGTATTTTTACGCCCTAACCGACATTTTTATGAACCTGATTTGGAACCCCTCTGAGGGCATTGATCTAGGATTTTTTATGATTCGCTATTACAGCCTCATGTTTGTGATTGCATTTGCATTGGGCTGGTACATCATGAAAAAGATTTTTGAACGCGAGGGCGAGACGCTCGAAAAACTCGACACACTATTTATCTGGACCGTTCTTGCGACCCTCGTTGGCGCGCGCCTGGGACACGTGTTTTTCTACGACTGGGAATATTACCGCAACCACCTTTCTGAGATTTTGCTGCCGTTCCGATTTTCTCCGGAATTCGAATTCACGGGCTTTCAGGGACTCGCGAGTCACGGCGCAGCGATCGGGATTATTGCGGCCATGTATTTTTACTCTAAGAACATCATCCGGCGCCCGATCCTATGGACGTTGGACCGCGTGGTAATTCCAGTGACGAGCGGTGGCGTTTTTGTACGCATCGGCAACTTTTTTAACTCTGAAATCATCGGGCACTCTACCGAGAGCGCTTTCGGCGTAAAATTTATCCGCGATCATTACACCGCTGCAGATGCGGTAAGACTCACGGGAATGCCAAACCCGTCGGCTGCTTACGAAGCCATTGCCACAAACCCGCGTTTTGCAGAATTGCTTCAGGCCGTACCGGCAAAACATCCGACCCAATTGTACGAAGCCGCCGGTTATGTGCTGTTGTTTGCGCTACTCATGTTCCTTTATTGGAAGACGGACCTTTACAAACGACAGGGCTTTATCTTCGGCGTTTTCCTGATTTTGCTCTGGTCAATCCGCTTTGTCGTGGAATTCGTCAAGGAAAGTCAGGGAGGTTTCGAGAGTGCGTTAGGGCTGCTTTCTACAGGACAATGGCTAAGCATTCCGTTTATTTTGGCCGGAATTGCACTGCTTGTTTATTCAGAAAAACCCGTGAAATCGCTTTAAAAATCAAAATCATTTGAAACCACGACCATCCCAATTGCGGATGGTTTTTTTTGGGCCTCTCCCTATGGGCCGCGTGCTCCGCTATAGCCTTTTCAAGGGCTGCCGCT
>CAZTGF010000081.1:0-3999 GCA_964612955.1 uncultured Flavobacterium sp. | reverse complement strand
ATGCGGTCGTGTTCGCTCTGAGGAATTGTATCGCAAAGCAGAGGCGTTGCAAAGAACAAAGACGAATACGTACCTACAATCATACCCACAAGCATCGCGAAGATAAAGCCTCGGATAGATTCGCCCCCAAAGATAAACATCACAAGCAATACGAAAACGAGCGTAATTGTAGTGTTGAACGTTCTGGACAGCGTAGAATTAATCGCGCTGTTTACAATCGAGTTGAAATCCCCCTTGACTTTGCCCCCGAGATACTCGCGCACACGGTCAAATACGATCACGGAGTCATTCATCGAATAACCTACTACCGTCAGCAATGCCGCGATAAAATGCTGGTCAATCTCCATCCCGAACGGCATAAAGCGCCACAATAGCGAATACAGACCCAACACCACAATAACGTCGTGGGCCACGGCCGCAATCGCTGCCATAGAAAACTGCCACTTTCTAAAACTGATCACAAGATATACGAATACGAGCGCCATTGCCCCAAGAACCGCCCAGTAGGCATTCGTCTTCATATCGTCTGCCATTGTGGGGCCTACTTTTGACGAAGACAAAATTCCGAGCGATTTTCCGTCGTAGCTATTTACAAACTGATCGTAGGTCATGTCCGCATCAAAATGCTTCTTAAGGCCGTCGAACAAAATTTGGTTCACTTCGCGGTCCGCTTCAACGCCCGTTTCTTCTACTTTGTATTTTGTCGTAATTTTTACCTGATTATCAGAGCCAAAAATCTTGGCCTCAAATGTACCGATTACGGGCTCCAGATCGTCCTTAATTGTCTCGGGGCTTACCTTCTCGGCGAAACGTACTTGGTAAGTGCGTCCTCCGACAAAATCAACGCCCTGGTTCAAACCAAACGTAAACAGCGATACAAAGCTCAAAACGATAACGGTTCCCGAAATGATGTAGGTAGCTTTTCTTGCCCCGAGGAAGTTATAGTTAAAGTTCGTAAACCAGTTTTTGGTAACGCTCGTGTAAAATTTAAGTGCCACGCCTTTAGCAACGCTGCGGTCAAGCAAGATTCGCGTGATGAACAGAGATGTAAACAGCGAGGTTGCAATACCAATTAAAAGCGTTGTAGCAAAGCCCTGAATTGGTCCGGTTCCAAAGATGAACAAAATCGCACCTGTAAGAATGTGAGCCACGTTCGCATCCACAATCGCGCGCATTGCACCCGTCCAACTATAGGACGATTTCACTGCATCCGGCAACGACATTCCGCGCCTCAGTTCTTCCTTGGCCCGTTCGTAAATAAGAATGTTCTGGTCAACGGCTGTACCCATAGTAAGTACGATACCCGCAATACCCGGAAGCGTAAGCACAGCACCTAAACTCGCCAGAATCCCGAACATAAACAACAGGTTCACCGCGAGTGCAGCATTGGCATACCAACCCGCACGTCCGTAATAGAACGCCATGTACAGACCCACGATCAAAAGACCAATGATGGCCGAATTTGTACCGTTATCGATAGCTTCCTGCCCGAGTGACGGTCCTACGACTTCGCTCTGAACAATGTCTGCAGCAGCCGGAAGTTTACCCGCGCGCAATACGTTGGCAAGATCCTTTGTTTCCGCTACAGAAAAATTCCCTGAAATCGACGAACGGCCGCCCGCAATAGGACCCGAAGTAACGCCAGGAGCGGAATACACAATATCGTCGAGCACAATGGCGATAAAGCCTTTCTCGTTGTAGGCTTTGCCAGTGAGTTCCTCCCACTCGCGCGCTCCGGCACCATTCATTTGCATAGAAACTACAGGCTTCCCGAGTTCGTCAAACGTATCCGAAGCATCGGTAACCACGCCTCCGCTCATCGCCGCCTGATTGCTGCGCGATGGTTTAAGGGCGTACAAGTCTACGGTTTCTATGTCCTTATTGCTGTCGTCTTTAACTGTTACAGGCTTGCCCCATACGAAACGGGCGCCACGCTGGTCCGCAGAAAGTAATGCGCGAATGTTTGTACGTTTCAGGTAACCGTTAATCGCCGCTGTATCTTTGGTGTTGAAAACCCCAAGCACAGGTCCGCCGCCCTGAAATACGAGTTTACCTATGATAGGTTCGTTCTCCGCCACAACATTTGTAGAATCCGCTGTGTTATCGGTAAGTAGTGAATCGATACCCTGAGCCGTTGTTTCCTTTACGACAGGTTCTGCAGCCACTTCGGTTTTCTTGAGTTCTTCGTTAGCGGCAAACAGGAATGGCCCGATCTCTTCGATTTTGTAAGTTTCCCAGAATTCGAGTTGGGCGGTGCTTTGAAGCAGGTTTTTAATACGGTCTACATCTTTGGCTCCGGGAAGTTCCACAAGAATGCGGCCCGATTGTCCCAAACGCTGAATGTTTGGTTGGGTTACGCCGAACTTGTCGATACGCTTGTGCAATACGCCAAACGCACTCTGAACAGACTCGTCCACTTTGCGTCGGATGATGTCCTTAACCTCGCGGTCGGACATTTTGAAATTAATTTCCTCACCTAACAGCTTATTGCCGAAAACCTCCGGCGCTGCAAGTTTGAGTTGTCCTTGTGAATTCTGGTCAAACGCCTCAAAAAACGCATCGATGTAGTCCTGGTTTCCCTGACGGTTTTTAGTAGCGTCCTCTATCGATTTATTGAAAACAGGATTTTTGGTGTTGTTTGCCAGTCCTTTAAGAATGTCCTTTACCGAAATCTCGAGGATTACATTGATTCCTCCTTCAAGGTCAAGCCCTTTGTTGATCTTTTTTTCTTTGACATCGTTATAGGTAAACTCCGCCACACCAAGGTTCAAAACGACTTCCTTTCCGATAGAATCAAGATATTTGATTTCTTTCTCCGGATCGCCGCCGGCAAACGCCTTGGCCTTGGTTTCCACGCTGTCCGCGACAAACGTGAACATGAGCTGGTAGATGCTTACCAGTGCAAACAAAATTGCAAAAAACTTGATTAGTCCTCTATTCTGCATTACTACTTAAATTAATTATTCCTGTTTTTTGTTAGGTTTTTGCTTTGGTTTTTCACTCTAACCCACACGCTGTCAAAGGGTTTGATACCGCGCGCACCGGGCAGGGATTTTTGAAACGTGCAAATATATAATTTGCGAGGTCATAAACCAATAAAAATGCGGATTTATCCAAAAAAAGACTGCCGTTATAGCAGTCTTTCAATGAAATGCGTTTGTTGTTACGAAAGCACGTCCCTGAGGTCGGCGTTCATATTTCGGACCGCTTCGGCACTTTTGGCAAACAACTGCTTTTCGCTATCGTTAAGTTCGATGTTAAGAATTTCTTCTATGCCATTCTTGCCAATGATACAAGGCACACCGATGCAAATGTCGCTCTGTCCGTATTCGCCGTCGAGCATAACCGAGCACGCGATCATTTTCTTCTGGTCGTTCAGAATACTGTCCACGAGATAGGCCACAGAAGCACCAGGCGCATACCAGGCCGAAGTTCCGAGAAGCTTGGTCAGCGTTGCACCTCCGACCATTGTATCTGCCGCGACTTTTTCGAGCGCATCGGCCGAAAGAAACTCAGAAACGGGAATGCCGTTATAGGACGCGAGCCTCGTAAGCGGAATCATCGTAGTATCGCCGTGGCCGCCAATTACCATAGCAGAAACATCGTTCGAGGGCCTATTCAGCGCTTTGGACAAATAGTATCGGAATCGCGAACTGTCGAGCGCGCCGCCCATTCCGATAATCCGGTTTTTAGGCAACCCTGTAGCTTTTAGTGTAAGATAAGTCATCGTGTCCATCGGGTTCGATACCACGACGATAATCGTATCCGGAGAGAATTTCAGCACGTTTTCGGCAACAGATTTCACGATGCCCGCGTTGATCCCTATAAGTTCTTCGCGCGTCATGCCTGGTTTTCTCGGAATGCCCGATGTAATCACAACAACATCGCTGTCCGCCGTTTTTGAATAATCGTTTGTCACGCCCGTAACCATAGTATTAAAACCTGTGTTCGTAGCGCATTGCATAATATCCATGGCCTTGCCTTCGGCGAAACCTTCTT
>CAZTGF010000080.1:0-8051 GCA_964612955.1 uncultured Flavobacterium sp. | reverse complement strand
GGCACGACGGGATTCGATTCAATACAGGCCAATTTGGGTGCGACGGTGGAGAACAGCGGAACGGAACTTTCTTTGCGGACGGTGAACATCAAAACGGATGACTTTAACTGGTCTACCAACTTCAACATCAGTTTCCTGAAAAACAAACTGATCGAATTCCCCGGCCTGGAAGGATCGACCTATGCCAACCAATACGTCATAGGACTACCGCTGAACATTGTAAAGCTCTACCATTTTACCGGCATGGATCCGGAAACCGGACTGTACACCTTTGAGGACTTTAACGGAGACGGCAATATAACGGCAGCTGAGGACAAGAAAGCGATAGGCGACTTAAACCCAAAATATTTTGGCGGTATCCAGAACGAGGTTCGCTACAAATCGTGGCAACTGGATTTCTTGTTTCAGTTTGTGAAGCAGGACAATTATGCCGCGGCGTATATGCTGCCACCTCCGGGTGATATGGGCAATCAATCTACGGTCGCGGTCACGCATTGGCAAAATCCGGGCGATACACAGGGAGTGCAGCCGTATACGGCAGGTTTCAATTCGGGTATCGTGAATGCCCACTACCAATTCGGGGCGAGTGACGGGGTGATCAAGGATGCTTCGTACATACGATTAAAGAACGTATCGTTAACCTACAGCCTGCCCAAGACTTGGCTAAAAGGCGATTGCAGATTGTTCCTGAGAGGACAGAACCTTTTGACGATTACCAATTATAAGGGTGCCGATCCGGAATTCAGGGCTATCGGCACGTTGCCTCCGCTGCGCATGATTACGGGCGGTATCGATTTCAGATTCTAACTCAAAAAATATCATGATGAAAACAATATACTTTATAAGCCTCTTTTTATTCCTGTGCTGTGTCAGCGCAGGCTGCGACGACTTTACCGAAACGGATTTGCCGCCTACGAAACTGTATTCCGACTATGTGTTTGAAGACCGGGTTACCGCGATGGCAGCCATGGCGGATGTGTTTGCCCGTATGCGCGACAACGGTTTGCTATCCGGCACTTCAACGGGCATGACCCATCAATTGGGGCTTTATGCCGATGAATTCGATTATTTCGGGACGATAAGCGACCCGATCGCTTATTATCAAAACGCGCTTCTGCCCTCTACTTCGGCAGTGGGCAGTTGGTGGAACGAAAGCTACAAACAGGTTTATGCTGCAAATGCCATTATTGAAGGCGTAGGCAATTCGACTTCGCTTAACCAGGCCGATAAGGATCAGCTACAGGGTGAGGCGTTGTTCGTAAGGGCATTCGTCCATCTGAACCTAACCATGCTGTTCGGTGATATCCCCTATATCACTTCAACCGACTATCAGGTCAACAGTGTTGTATCTCGTTTACCGCAAGCCGAAGTCTTTGATCGTATAGTAGCCGATCTGGAATTGGCCGCTCAAAAATTACCGGCTGATTATGCCGATGCCGACCGTATAAGGCCTAACAGATTTGCCTCACATGCACTACTCGCACGGGCCTATCTCTATGCGGGCCAATGGGCTGAAGCTGCTAATGAAGCTTCGGCAGTATTGAACGAAACTGCCGTTTTTGCTCCTGAAACCGATCTCAACGAGGCTTTCCTGAAAGATGCCACCACGACGATATGGCAATTCAAGCCGCGTTCCGAAGGCCGAAATACGGATGAAGCCGTTACGCTGATTTTTACTCAAGTCCCGCCACCGGGCGCGGCGCTCAGCAACAGCCTGATGGATGCTTTCGAGAATGGCGACCAAAGGAAAACGTCTTGGACGCAGGTGGTTACGAACGGAACTTCGACGTATTACCATGCAAATAAATACAAGGAGAATACCAATACGGGGACTTCTATAGAATACTCGATTGTGTTGCGTCTTGCTGAGCAGTATTTGATTCGGGCCGAGGCACGGGCGCGCCAAGGCGAAGTCATAGGTGCGAAAGAAGACCTCGACGTTGTACGCGGATGGGCAGGGCTCGAACCGACTGCCGCGATCACGCAGCAAGCGTTGTTGGATGCCATTCTACAGGAGTGGCGTGTGGAGTTTTTTGCGGAGTTTGGCAACAGATTCGTGACGCTCCAGCGATTCGGTGCACTCGACACAGCTCTTGAAAGCAAACCAGGATGGAACACCACCGACCGATTGCTGCCGCTACCGGAACGGGAACTGGTGCTCAACCCCAACCTTGCGCCACAAAATCCGGGCTATTGATGATACGGGTGTTTATTGTTGCATGTTGCCTGCTTGGCTTTGGTGTGCTAACGGCCCAACAAAAGAAGCGCGTCCTTACCGAGGCTGACTACGCAAGGTGGAGCAGGCCAACGCTCCAAGCTGTTTCACCTGACGGAAAATGGGTTAGTTATTCCTTGTCTTACGCCAATGGCGTGGACACGCTGTTTGCAAAAGGCCCCGGTAAGTGGTTAGGATTTGCCGTTGGCCGCAACAGCCGTTTTACTGATGATCGCAAATGGATTGTACAGGTGGGTGACACGCTGAAAGTGGTAAATCTATCGACGGGAAGTACGGTAAGTTTCGAAGGGATTGCTGGATATCAGTTTCAAAACGGCCGTATATTTTTTATTCAGCAATCAGGGGAGAATAAGCAAGTGGTAACCGTCGATACGCGCGGGCGTGAACTTATGCGCCAAGACCATTGTCTGGCGCATACTATTTCCGGTTCGGGACAGTTGGGCTTCGCGGTTCAAAAAGGGAATGAAAGCGAGATTTACTTATACGATGCGGAAATGGACAGGGCAAAACGACTTGGCTCGATAAACGGAATAACTTCCAAATTGGTTTGGAACCGTTACCATTCTGCCCTCCTTATTGTTAGTGAAATTGATGGGCAGCCGAAATTCCATCACTACGATGTACGAGCCAAAAAGCTTACCATGATGCCTGATAACGCTGCTATGATCGGACACAAGATCAATAGCTATATGACGCCGTTTTTGTCGGACGACGGGAAACGGGTTTTCTTTGAGGCTGTGGAACCGGATCGCGAGAAAAAAAAGGATGAGGTGATGATCTACAATGCTGCGGACAAATGGATGTATCCGGCAGAGAAGGAATACGATGGTTTTCACCGCACGCCTAAACTTTTGGTTTGGCGTCCGTCTGAATCAGTGGTTCGGAAAATCACCGATACACTTTACCCGAATGCTTATCTTCTGAAAGGACAAAAGCAGGCGCTGGTATATAATCCGAAAGACTATTCGCCGCACTTTAGACGAAACGAGCAACGCGATCTCTACTTACTGGATTTGCAAACCGGAGATCGGAAACTCTATTTGAAAAAACAGGATGATGTGGAACAGCCGTTTAGTATTTCCCCATCGGGCAAACACCTCGTTGTATTTTCTGAAGGCCATTGGCGATTGAAAACGTCCGACGGATCGTTCTCATGCCTGGACTGTGAGATTCCACTTGGAGCGGCAAGCCAGTCGACTTTTACAGGCGAACTTTCCGCAGACGGTTTTGCGGGGTGGAGCCCAAATGAGCGTGACGTTTTTGTATATGATGCATTCGATATCTGGAAAATCGAAATCAGGTCGAAGAAAGCGCATAGGCTTACCAATGGCAGGGAATCACAGATCGTGTATCGGTTCGTCCCATTGGAAAAGGAGTATCGCAGCAATTATTACCAATTTCCGGCACAACGCACGGTTGACCTCGCTAATGGCGTTCTATTGAAAGCCAATACGTTGGATTATGACTATAGTGGCTATTTCCGGATGGATGGCAACCATACGATATCAAACATTGTTTGGGAAAAGGCGAGGATTGATCAACTCACAGGTAACGGCAAAGGTGCTTTCGCCTGGACCGTGGAAACTTATGAGCGGCCTTACGAAATATGGAAAAAGACCAACGGTCAACAAAACGAAATCGCGGCAAAAACGAATTTGCATCACGATGCTTTTAAATGGGGTAAGGAATCTAAGATTAATTACCGCAACCGGGATGGAGCGTCTTTGACTGGAACGTTGTACTATCCGGCTAAATTCGAAGCGGGAAAAACGTATCCGATGATTGTCAATGTCTATCAATTGATGTCACCGTATTATCACACTTATATACCGCCATCCAATCAACAAGGGGACGGGTTCAACGTGACCCGATTTGTGAATTCGGGCTACTTTGTATTATTGCCGGATATTGTGTACCGCATTGGTGATCCGGGCGTTTCGGCAACGGAATGTATTGAGGCGGCGGTGGATGCCGCATTGTTGGCCGCACCAATCGACAGTGGGAAGGTTGGACTAATAGGACAATCCTTCGGTGGCTTCGAAACGTCGTTTGCTATTACACAGACCAATCGTTTTGCGGCAGCTGTTGCGGGTGCTGCGCCTACGGATTTGATAAGCAACTACCTACATCTTGACGCATATGGAACCCCTGATATTTGGCGGTTTGAGCATTTTCAGGGCAGGATGAAAAAGTCGTTGTTCGAGGATATAGAGGGCTACATACGGAATTCTCCTGTCTTTCAGGCGGCGAAAGTGACGACACCATTGCTTTCATGGACCGGGGAACTGGATCAGCATGTTCCCTGGCAACAATCGTTTGAATTCCACTTGGCACTCCGACGATTGGGTAAGCAAAATGTGATGTTGGTGTATGCGGGTGAAGGGCATTCCCTGATCAATCAAGAAAAGTGTGCGGATTTAGCGCTAAGGATTGAGCAATGGTTTGGTCATTATTTAAAAGGTGATCCGATGCCAAGTTGGGGTATTTCCAAACACTGAATTTTGTATTCATTTTAGGAACGGGCGGTACAACGGTTAGTATACTATAGAAAGAAGGTGCAGTGAAAAACGCTGCACCTTCGCCTTTTCTATTGGCCTAACGGATGATAGAGTGGAATGGTACAGTCACCGCTGGCGTCCTTGCGGAACAATTGCGGGCCCGGTTGGTTGTTGACGGTACAAAACGTCGAAACAAACTCGTTACACATCGTAGATTCCTGACAGACTTTCGGAGCGATGCGACGCCAGCCAATCTCGTTTGGAATCAAAGCACCGTCGGCTTTTTCAACACTTCCGAAAGCGCTCAATAGTGCTGCTCCTGTCACCAACACAGGCAACACGAACACTTTAAAAAATTTAGTTTTCATAATTTACAATTTAAATGGTTGCGACCTACTCTTTTACAGGTTTTCGGTCTTCTCCCTGATTCCCGGCCGGAAATATTCAGTGCTTTTTCAAAAGCATTTTATCAAGTGTGAAAGTGGTTAATACGTCCTGGTGGATTCCGTAAAACTGTCCGTTGTGTACCCGAAACGTCGATAGGGATTTGCCTTTTTCTTTATACACGTAGAAACTGGATAGATAGTTACCCGTGAATGTGTCATACACATCAATTATGTCAGCGTGTTTCCAGATTTCTTTATCTTCGAAACGACCCAAACGAGGCGAATTGATGAATAGGTATTGGCCGTCTATTGCTGCAAGACGATTGACAATCGTTGGAGGTGCCGCGAGTTTGGACGTGTTCCCCTGAGCTAATTTGCCGACTTTGATTTTGGCTTTCGAGACGGTATCAATCGTGTGTATATCTCCCAACGATTTAAGATCACGACTAAAAAGAACGACCTGATTTCTGTAGTAATAGACATAAAGCATGCGCTCCTGGTCGGCCAGTAATATTCCGTCGGTATCGAAAACACCGTCGATTTGCTTTTCCAGTAAGTTCGGAGCCAGGGCGACATCTTTCCCCTGTAGATCGAGTTTGCCCAACACATTCTCTTTCGTGCGTGGATGCCAGCCACGGAAAATAAAAGTCGATGGCCCGGTTGGTTCGGCCAAGGTGAATTGACGATCGAGGACTTTCGGCGAGGGGGCTTTCCAATTTGATGTTTGGCCACGGAATACACAACCGGCGGTTCCGTCGAAAATGAAAAAGTTGGGAGACAACACCCGAAGTTGCGGGTTACTCAATGTGATTTTCCCGGGATCGGCATCGATGACTACGGCTTTCTTACTCTTCAAATCCTTTGATATGATCAGGACATGTCTTGGTGCTGAGGTATTGCCCAGGTAAACGGTATCAGCTACGCCCGCGAAATAATAGGAGTTGAACCCCAAATCGAGTTTTTCTGAGTCTACTTGATGATCTCCCGGGAAACGTCTGATAAATCCGTTGCGTTGATGTGTTTTGATTTCGGACACGACAAATAGCATGGTAACTAGAAGTACAGCACCAACAGACAAAATTGATGTTGCTTTTACAACGCGCCCCGGAGATACCGTCTCGGGACGTGAAACAAGCAATGCAGAAAACCCTAGGAAAACGAAAAATAAGTTGAAAGCGAGATGTTCGCCCCAATTCATATTTTCCAGGACGCCGCCACAGGAACAGGGAACGAATGATGCGAAATTCATTATAAAGAATATGTATACCGAAAACATTGCCATCAAGACTAAACCTAAGTACAGCCCTAAACGTCTACCCTTTTCGATCATAAGAAATGCCGCAATGACAATTTCGACTACGATTACGGCATACGAGATTGGTTCGGCGAAAGCGCTTAGTAGCGGCGATTGGCCAATCTGGATTTGGAAATTGTCGAAGCCGTGAAGTTTGCTTACCGCGGTATACAGGAAAAGAAAACAGTATAAGTAACCTACTGTTAAGAATACAATTCGGCCGATTTGTCGTGAAGTTGCCATGCGTTATTGAACTTTAAAGTAAAATTCTGCAAAACAGCTTGTTGCATCGATGACGTTTTGGGATTACTGCTAGTGGATTTGGGATTACCTTGAAGTTCTCAGGGATTTCGCGAGAGTGCTCCTGGGCCATAACCGAACTTTTTCTTGAATGCCTTGGAGAATGTGCCATAATCCTGAAAGCCGCTCATAAGGGCTACAGTTTTGAGAGGTAGATCGGTTTGTTGTATGAGAAGTTGAGCACGCTTAAGCCTTTCGGAGTTATAAAAAGCGTGGATTCCGGATTTGAAAAAATGACGGAAGCCTTGTTTTAGTTTGAAATCGTTGGTCTTAAAAAGGACGGCGAGTTCTCTAATCGTAGGCAAAGGCTTTTCCAGGTTTTCCATAATGTATTGATACAAATTCTGGATCATTTGGGCTTCGCTGTTTTCGGCCGTTACATTTCGGTTGAGCTCGGCGATTTCCTCGATGGTCGTAGTAACACAACTGATTAGGTAATTATCCGTACCCAAAAGTCGGTACACCGAGCAAAAGGAAGGTTGGATTTGCCCCGAAGCGGTAAGGAATTGTAGTTGTAGATGGGCATGAAAATCGCTTTGCTGACGCATATCGGAAACTATTTGGTTCCAATACCCCTTGGAGTCAATATGGATGAGGTTATCACAAGGAATCCCCAGCAGTCGCTCAGATTCGTACCCGAAATGTGCGGGCGCATCTTTGGTGAAACCAATAACAATCAAATCGGGATCGAGAATCAAGGCAGAATGTGCGAGGTTTTGATAGGAGTAGTACGGCACTACATAGCCGGACTTTCGCACTATGAGTTGCATTTGTGCCGCAAACGTGTTCAGGGATTCGGCCAACTTGGTAATGTCGTCTTGGTTTTGGCTTTCTATCCTGTAAATGAGGTTGCCTGTGGAGAGTTCAAAAAGCATTCGATACAACTCCTTCAGGCGCTGATGGAAATCGTCGTGCATGATATAGTGGATTGTTTGTACCAGAGAGAAGTGGAACAAAACTATATCGATGCGGTGGGATTTGGAAATAATTTGGTAGTCAATACGCGAAATGGCCACCAAACCGTTAGTGAATCCAATACTCGCTTAAGCGGTATGATTTGATTTTCCTGACAATGTATCCGAAAATTTGTGTTTGAGTGTTTTCATATCATCACTCACCTTTTTATCTAGGTCAGAGCCGAAACTTCAATGTTGTGTCAAAATCCACTCAACAATATTTTTTGCCACACATGTTGTGGCACTTTTTTATTTTGAAAAAAAATTGACACAAAAAGAAAAGCTATCGATAAGGTTTGCTGACGCTACATTTTGCGCAAACGGAGACCGCGAAAGTTCACGCCACGCTAATCCTCTCGCAGAAACAGCGGCCCGAAAGGG
>CAZTGF010000079.1:5559-8217 GCA_964612955.1 uncultured Flavobacterium sp. | reverse complement strand
ATCATTTGAACTTCCGTCCCGAATTCGCCATTACCATTTTTTTGAAATATCGGCAAACATCGGCATCGACTAGGAGGTTCGCCACCTAATCAATTCATGTTTTTAGAAATCCACCAGCATTAGCCCCGGTGAATTAATTCGCGGGAAACTACTGAATGGGGCTGCGGAAAAAATCGCAATACGCTAAAAATAAATTCATTAGCTTTGGAAATCCTCGTAATATTCCTGACTCATAAATAATTAGGCTATGATAAAAACACTACACCGCTTTCTGTATTTAACCGCATTGTGCTGCGCAGGACTTTCTTTCGGACAAAGCTACGAATGGCAATGGACCCAAACGGGCGGAGGTTCTGCTAGCGGCCCGGGCGAAAGCACCGTTTTTGATGAAGCCCTGGACGAAACCATAAGAGACATTGCGGTCGACGCTGATAACAACGTTTATATTCTTGCCAACGTAACCTCGGGCACGCGCACCTATGCCGGACATCCACTGACTAATTATGGCATTCTCGATATTGTGGATATTGCAATCATCGCGCACGATTGCGAAGGAAATTTTTTGTGGAGCCACATTGTTGGCGGAAGCAGCCAGGACCAAGCCTACAAACTCGGATTGGACAGCGCCAACGGACTGTACGTTGCCGTGAATGTAGACAATCGCGCTTATGTCAATAACGGTCATGAGAATTTTTTTCCGACGGTACATTTTTCTGCGGAAGATTTTATGCCCCCACGACCTTTAGACAACACCGTTCCACACATAGGGAACAAAAGAGGATTCCTTTTAAAATTCGAAAAAGACACCGGAGATTTGCTCTGGCGCAAAGACATTCAGGGGCCGGTTACTTACCATACGCGCCCGATGACCGTCGGACGAATATTTATCGATGCCAATGACGTAATTCACCAAATTGTAGGTTTACTCGAAGGGGAACACCTGGACGGAACGGTAACGGTCACCGGCAATCAAATGCAATTTTTTCTCGTCAAATACGACACCGATGGCAACCTCATAGGGGTTCCCCAGCCCTTGCCGATGACGAGTGGAACAGGAACCGGGTTCGGCCCTCACAACACGATTTTTCTTTATGATGAGGCGCTAAACCGATACTACATAGGCGGACAATCTGCGTTTTTTTTACCGAAAACTTTTGGCGGCGTTCCGCTTCAACCTACAGGCCTGTACATCATTGCGTTCGATGCCACCACGTTTGCGGAACTCTGGCGCAGCGAACTCGAACATCCGTCTATTCTTACTTATGAAGTGCTCAGTGAGATTGCGATCGATGAGAACTCGGATCTTTTTATCTCAGGGAAATATTCGAATGGCCCAAACCAGAACGGGCTCTTTGGCGGACATCCACTACCCGAATACGTAGGCATAAATCAATACGGAAACCCCAATTACGGAAGCATTCCGTTTACAATAAAAATGTCGCCCGGCGGTACCGTGCAATGGATTAGAACACCGGACAATTACGTCCACACAAGTCCCGACGCTACAGGCACTTATTTTAACCGCGGCCTTGTCATTAACGGCAATGAACTCGGCGTGCTCGTGGCGAGCAGTTCCCATATTTGGGGAGATTATTTTGTGGACCGTCCGGCAGGCCACAGACCAGACCATGTGCTGTTGCGCTTAGACAAAAATACAGGCGAAGTTAACGGCCTTCACGACATTCCGGGAACTGCGGGCAATCGAAATGAATTCCGGGCAATTGCAGCAGATTCGGATGGCAATTACATTGCGGGGGGCTATTTTGTGGGTCCACTTGAAAATCCCACTGGGGAAAACACTTATTACAGCATGGGAAAAACTGATTTATTCCTGGCCAAACTCGCGGCTTTTGAATGCGGTTCGGGCCAGTTGGCAGTATCTGACCCGAGGCCGCAAGACGCGCGCATTCTTGTGTATCCAAACCCTACAAACGGAGCGTTGAACTTTCAATCAATGCTGAATTTAAGCCGGGTCGATGTTTACAGTCCGCTGGGTCAAAGACTCATTTCGGCCCGGTTCTCTGATACGATTGACCTTGCGCATCTGAGTGCAGGAGTTTATCTGGTTCGAATCTACTCAACGGATGGGGAGGTTTATACGAAGAAAGTAATAAAGCGATAAGACCCTCTTGCATAAGGAACGTTCGGCCCCACAACTGCTTAGGTAGAACATCGGCTCGATTAAAAACTGAGGCCGGGACCTTACTGCAAATTCACCTGCCAGGATACGCCGAACTTGTCTATGACCCATCCGAATTTTTGACTGAATCCGTAATTGTCCAGCGGCATGGCTACGGTTCCGCCTTGAGACAATCCCGAAAAAATCCGCTCGAGTTCTGCTACGTCTTTGCATTCGACGTATTGCGAAACGGCGGGCGTAAAATCCCAGTTGTGAACCGGCGGGCTGTCGCTGCACCTGAACGGTTGGCCGTTGAGTTCAAAAACCGCCTGCATGACGGTACCTTCTTTTCCCGGTCCGCCTTTCTCCCACCGCTTCAGCGATACAATGCGCGAGTTTTCAAACAGCGAAACATAAAAGTTCATCGCCTGTTCGGCATCGTTTTTTTGAAATGTAAACGAGGGCATTATGCGTTGGACCATCTGCGTTTGATTTGTGTTTTTCTGTTTCACCGGAACTTCGGTATGAGTGTTAATTGC
>CAZTGF010000079.1:0-5459 GCA_964612955.1 uncultured Flavobacterium sp. | reverse complement strand
TCTTCAAAGTATTCGCGGGTGTCGCCTTTATCGGTAATGACAATATTGCAATCTATCGCAGCGGCTTCGAGGGACGAAAGTCCGGGTGTTTCCATCCAACTAATCAGCGCGTGAACCTTAGCCATTTTGTAGAGTACGGCCAAATCCTGATGGCTCACCGGGCCGAGGAAAATTACATTATCGCCGGCTTCCTGATGCACCTGGCTTACGAACTTCTTTTGATTTTGCGATTCTCTTCCCACCAGAACTAATTTGTAGGGTGAATCCTTTACTGCCCGGACTAAATTCAATGTGGACTTTCGGCCTTCTATTCTGGCAGCACACAGTATGCAGTCTTTGAATTCACCGAAGCGTTTTTGATCTTCCTCTGAAACATCAATTTTATCATGGAAAACACTTTTGTCAATAGCGTTCGGAACATTCTCAAATTTATATTCAGACAAGTGAAACTCCTGAGCTACCCTATACATTTCAGAAACTGAATTCGGCAAAAAAACATCGGTATTATCTACGATTTCTTTCATCATGCCGTAATATCCTTTATAAGCCATCATTTGCACGCCTTTGTGAAAGCGTTTTTCCGAATAATGCTTTACCATTCCTTTGATGTAGCAAATTTGGTAGGGCGAAAGAATGTTGGCGAGTTTTTGAAACAGACCTCCGCGCGCTTTTCGTTCAAACTCGGTGTATAAACCGTATATAGTCGATAGTGCAATAGGTTTATTCTGGCGAACCGCGTTTTTCATCTGAAGGTAAATGTCTTGTGGTTCCATCAGATTAAATAAGTGAACCAGGTCGTAGCCTGTAAGATCAGGTTCGAAGTCTAGTGAAATATCAACTGTCAAACCTCTTTTTTCAAGAAATTCTTTTGTCTTAACCATCTGTACCATATCGCCTCCCGGAGCTTCATAAAGGTTGGTACGCGACTGAAACAGGATTTTCATGTTGACGATTTTAAGGAATGGCAAATATAGTTTTAATTAGTAGTTTTACCTTTTCAAATCTATCATGATAAAAGTTCTGTTTCTGTTTGGAACCCGCCCTGAGGCTATAAAAATGGCGCCGCTGATCAAAAGTTTTTCGAGCGACGATTTTTTTGATGTTAGAGTAGCCGTTACCGCCCAACATAGGGAAATGCTGGATCAGGTACTTTCGTTTTTTGATATCGAAGTTGATTACGATTTGAACATTATGAAGGCAAATCAGACGCTTCATAAACTTACAGCCGATCTAATTTCGGACATTACCACTAAAATTCTATTAGACGAGAAGTTCGATTTGGTTTTTGTTCAGGGCGATACCACGACCGTACTATCGGCAGCACTTGCGGCATTCTACCAGAAAATTCCTGTCGCGCACATTGAAGCGGGTTTGCGAAGTCACGATATGCATTCCCCTTTTCCCGAAGAAATGAACCGCGTGCTAACATCCAATATCAGTAAATACCACTTTTGCCCTACAGAAACTGCAGTTGCAAATCTTCGGAAAGAAAATTTCAACGACAATATTTATCAGGTTGGAAACACCGTGATCGATGCGTTGCTCATCGGACTTCAAAAATTGAACACAGCTGACGACACGGAATTTTTGCATAAGTTCAAACCGATTGATTTCGATAAAAAAACAATTCTGGTCACCTGTCACCGCCGTGAGAATTTCGGTGCGCCATTTAGTTCGATATGCGATGCTTTAATGGAACTAGCGGCCGGATATGGAAACGAAATACAAATCGTCTACCCCGTGCATCTGAACCCGAATGTACGCGAGGTTGCGCACACAAGGCTAACTGCCCACAATATATTTTTAATCGATCCATTGGATTATCCGGAATTAATCTGGATGATGAACAAAAGTTATATCATCCTCACCGATTCAGGCGGCATTCAGGAAGAAGCTCCAAGTTTAGGCAAGCCGGTGCTTGTAATGCGGGAGGTCACCGAACGTACGGAAGGTGTCGAGGCCGGGACGGCAATCCTCGTGGGATCAAATCGCGCGAAAATCGTAGACGAATGTACAAGATTGCTCAACGATGCCGAGTATTACGGATTCTTTAAAAACACAACGAACCCGTACGGTGACGGCAACACTAGCAGCAAGATAAAAGCGATTATTCGGCAAGATTTTCTACAGTCTTAGCAGATCGGAGGTGTATTGCCTTATAGGCTAAAAATATTCCCACCAATATCGATTTGGAATCCTGGGTGAAATAATAGCCCATTAATACCCAGTTAGATACGAGCAGAAAAATCGCAGTACCTACGATCAAATAATTTAACTGTTTGATAATAGGTATGTTACTCCGGGCCTGACGATATAACATCAGAATCGAATAGCACAAAATGGCCACGCCCACAAGCCCTGATTTCAGATACACCGTCATAAAACTATTGTGTAGCACCGATATGTATCGCTGAAGCATATCGCCCAGATAAACTTCCTGTTTTAAGTCCACCTGCGAACCCAAACCTTTGCCGAATAAAACCGACATCGGACCATCGGAACCGACTTCCTGGAGCGTGAGATTTAATTCCACCGAACGATAGTTGTCGTTAAAATCGATATAATCTCTCGTATTTACCCTTTTCTTAAAGGGTTCTATAGGCGCCACTTTGACCTTGTACAAAAAAGCTTCAAATCCTTTTCCATTGCGTTTGGGATTAATGTACAACACAGCCGAATACGCAATCAGAACCGCTATTGCAGCGGATGCAAGTGCGATAATCGATCTCCGGTTCCACACGAAATATCCCTTCATTGCCATGAGTAAAATAAAGAACTGGATAAAGTTTGACCGGGCCAGGTATAAAAACGAAGATAACCCTATAACCGCCATGCCGATAAAGAATTGTCGCCTGCTTATATCGATACCGAACGATTTATAAAACATCAGAATAATCAGCGCATACACTTCGAAATCGCTGAAATAACCGCCGTAAAACCGCAAATCGTGAACGTTGCGCACCCCTTTGATAATCAAAGCATCGAGCATCACCAAAATATGTACGACCGAAATCAGAAATCCAATGACAACCAGGGTTTTGAAAACATCTTTGTGGACGTATTTGCAGAGTTGGTAACCCAATATGAGGCCCAGGACGGGCTTTATCATATAGGTAATGTCGCGTATGTACAAAAACGGATTCAGGTTACTGAAATCACTACTTAAGAATGCGATGAGTACAATGGCTGCGAAACATAAAGTGTACCTGAGAAAAGCGTATGAAAAGCGACTTTGTAATGTCAGCAGAATTACGGAGCACCAGATAGCAAACGTCAATTCATAATTGCCCAAATACGGAACAGCGATACAAATTGCAAGGAGTAGGTTGTACAGGTAGGTTTTCTTAATCCGATAATCCATTATAGGAAATTGAATGGGCAGGTGCGCAAATATACAAATTGCTTTAGCATCCGTTACAACCGCTGTGGAAACCTGCGCAAAGCACCCATCATCGCCTGAGAGACGTTAGATCGGTACGTTTTTACTTGTAAAATCAACAAAATCGAGAGGAAAACTTCGCCCGTTAAAACGGCTACAATACAGCCTTTAAATGAGAAGAAGGCACACCCGGCAACCATTAGAATTAATGTCACGAAAGTGTATATCAGATTCATGTTTCTGAAAGCCGATGACTTGTTTAGCCCGTTCAGAAAATGATAGCCCAATAGGTTGTTGACCACAATAAAAATGAGCCAAACAGAGAAAATCTGAAGCCACGGCGCAAATTCAACCAGATTCGGATCCAGAAAGTGCAGTATGTCACGTGCGAAAATCTGAAGCGCCAAAACAACAACGAGGTAAACAGCAATCGCGAGGATTCCGTACTTGAATACCGATTGAATTCCCCTGGCGGAACTTATCTGGAAATTCGCCATATTCCGGGAATAAATGGCCGTGGAATAAGGCACATACATCGAAACTAAAATCTTTACAATGCGATCAATAGCCGCGAATGCTCCAATAATCAGGAAGTCTTTTTCAAAAAAGCCAAGAACTATAATGGTTCCGTTAAAAATCAGCGAAGTGGTTGCTATGGCTACGAAATTGTCGAATCCGTCTTTTATAAACTTGTTAAAACGAATTTTTGAATTTAATCGGAACTTGATATTAAAAGTTTTAACAGCAATCCCAAGCGTTATTAGGCCACTGACGATGAACGCCGCCGAATAAAGCAACGGAATTAAATACATATCCCCGGGGCTTTTCACAAAATACAATATCCCTATGTTCGACAGTAATTTCAGAGACGAATTGACCGATGAAAACCATCCGAGCTGTTCCAGGCCGATAAAAAACCATTGCAGATTTATGGCGTTGCCGATAATCATTCCAATGAATAACAGCGCAAAAAGTTGTACCTCGCGGAATATCGGGTTGAGCACCACAAATACAATCCATAACAACGAAACTACGAGAGCAATACCTAATTTAATCGTTAAAATGGACGAAAACGCCATGTCGCGTTTGGCGGTACGGTTGCGGTTAATGGCGATGTATTTGGATCCGGAAAAATTGAATCCGTAATCGCATAGCATAAACGAAAAAATCAGTATCGCATAGGCCAAACTGTATAACCCAAAGTACTGTATTCCCAAAACTTTTATCAGAAACGGGAATACTAAAAGCGGGATTACTAAGTTGAAAAACTGATTGGTAAACAGGAATATAAAATTTCTAAAAACAGGAGAATTTCGAAATTTCATATTGGATTGTGATTAATGTGGCTTCCTGGCAATACACACGGTCAGGTAGCCTTCAAATTTCAGAAATTTATCTAAGAATAAGAAAAAAGCGCGACTTAATTTATACTTCGTAATCCATTGGTTAAAAATGGTATGCCGGTCCATTGTAAGCCGGTCGACGTAAATCAGCCCCGCAGCTGCCATTTCATCCTTCAGCGAATAGTACTTGTATTCTTTAGGCCAGGGCCATATTTTTTTTCCGATTAAATTTCCGATTAAATACGACAACCGGTACGGAAGCGAATGGTGGTTCGGATAAGCCACAATTACGTAACCGCCTTTTTTCGCCACCCGGGCGTAGGATTTTATCGCTTTAGCGCGAACCTCCTTTGTATAATGTTCAATGACGCCGGAATTATACACCAAATCATAGCTTTCGTCTTCGATGCTCTTCATAGTGAACATATCATCACAAATAAAATCGGTGCCATTTAAATGGAGCGTTGCTGCGGCGGTTTCAACCTTTTCTAAAATCGTGTGGTCGTAATCAAAAAATGTCGATTTCTGAAGCACCGGGTTAAGCAGCATCAGACTTATTCCCGCTTCACATCCTATTTCAATGGCCGACGAAAATCCGTTATCGACAACTATTTTATTCAGTAAAACATTAAATTCCTTTTGAAAACTTGTAGGCTGCTTATAAGATTGTAAAATGTGGTCCACGCTGATTCTTTCCGAATAGTCGAGCCACATTTTTTTTTGATCATCGATCATAA
>CAZTGF010000078.1:0-8344 GCA_964612955.1 uncultured Flavobacterium sp. | reverse complement strand
GTAACCGCCGGAGGACGCGTACTTATGGAAGGCGTCGATTACCAGGTGAATTACGAACTCGGGCGCGTGCAGATTCTGGATCCGTCGCTTCAGGCATCGAATACGCCGATTGAAGTTTCAGTAGAAAACAACGCCACTTTCGGACAACAGACGCGCCGGTTCTTCGGTGTAAATGTAGAGCACAAATTCTCGGAGAAGTTCGTCATGGGTGCCACGTTCTTAAAAATGACCGAGCGTCCGTTTACGCAAAAGTCGAATTACGGCCAGGAATCGGTCAACAACTCCATCTTTGGCGTAAATGGAATTTATTCCACCGAAGTACCGTTTTTAACGCGGCTCGCCAATAAACTTCCGAATATCGATACCGATGTTCCGTCGAATGTTTCCGTCCGGGGCGAATTTGCGTTTCTTAAGCCCGATGCGCCTAAGGCGGACCAATTCGAAGGCGAATCTACAATTTATGTAGACGATTTCGAAGGTTCCCAAACGACGATTGATTTGCGTTCGCCTCAGTCCTGGCATTTGGCTTCCACACCGGAGCGCAACACCGATAGTCCGTACGATTTTAACGGTTCGGCTGTAGATCTTTCGTACAATTTTAAACGCGCTAAACTGTCGTGGTATACGATCGATCCTGTGTTTTACGCTCAGCGTCCTACGGGCATTTCTACGCAGGACATCGGCTATAACGCCACGCGACGCGTTTACAGCGAAGAACTTTATCCGAATCTCGACATTGCCATCGGACAGTCGCAAGTAATTAATACGCTGGACTTAACGTATTATCCGAGCGAGCGCGGTCCGTACAACTACAACCCCGCTTATCTTGGTGCTAACGCACTTCCGAACCCCGAAACGAACTTCGGCGGTATCATGCGCGCTTTGAACTCCACGAACTTCGAACAAGGAAATGTGGAGTACATTCAGTTCTGGCTGCTCGACCCGTATTACGACAGCGGCAACCCGGCACAGGCCACGCCCGCAGATAACAACGGAACGCTCTATCTCAACCTTGGATCTATTTCGGAGGACATTCTCAAAGACGGCAGAAAGCAATACGAAAACGGGCTTGGCGCCGGACAAATCATGGTTCCTTCTGTTTGGGGCGATGTTCCCGCTTCTCAATCGCTGATTTACGCTTTCGATACCGACGGAGCAAACCGCGCCGCTCAGGACGTAGGTCTGGACGGGCTTAACGATGCCCAGGAAGCCGAGCGTTTCCCGAACTTTAGCGGACTCGCTGATCCATCGGCCGATAACTACCAGTTTTATCTCAGCGCCGAAGGAAGTGTGATTGAACGCTATCGCAACTACAACAATATGCAGGGCAACTCGCCTGTAGATGTGTCCGATTCGAACCGCGGTTCCACGACGCTTCCCGATGTGGAAGACATCAACCGCGACAACACGATGAACACGATTAACGCCTATTACGAATACGGCATTTCACTTCGCAGCAACATGAACGTAGGCGATCCGGATGCGCCTTTCCTTGTCGATGTGCGCGAAACTCCGGCGACGAACCTGCCATCGGGCACAAACCCGACGAACGCGAGATGGCTTCAGTTTAAAATTCCGGTGGATCAGTTTGACCGCAATATCGGCGGACTCTCGGACTTTAAAACGATTCAGTTTATGCGTATGTTCCTGACCGGGTTTGAAGAAGACGTAACGCTGCGTTTTGGTGCACTCGATCTCGTACGCGGCGAATGGAGACGTTTTGCCAATACGCTTGACCAGACCGATACCAACGTGGCCGACGACGACACGGTGTTCGATGTGCAATCTGTCAACATTCAGGAAAACAGCAGCCGTTGTCCCGTGAATTACGTGTCGCCTCCGGGAGTGGAGCGCGAGCAGTTGTACCAGGCAAATACGGTGATTAACCAGAACGAGCAATCGCTTTCGCTGCGGATCAACGCTCCGGGCGGTCTCGAACCCAGCTCCAACCCGAACAGCACCGGAGATGCGCGCGCGGTGTTTAAAAATGTAAGCGTGGACATGCGGCAGTTCAAAAAGCTTAAAATGTTCATACACGCCGAAGCGCTACCCGGAGATAACGACAACGAAGGGCTTAGGCTCAAGGATAACGAAATGGTAGGGTTTATCCGTTTCGGTAACGATTTTACGCAAAACTTTTACGAAGTACAAATTCCGCTTAAAGTAACTCAGTACACGAATTCTGGTGGCAGTTGTACCGCTTTGTCTGCCGAAGATGTTTGGCCAGAGGCAAACCGCATTGACCTTGCTCTCGAATTGCTGACCAAACTGAAAGTACTTTCGCTAAGCCCGGCTACCGCGCCAGAGGAAGATATTAACGGCATCCGTTTTATGAACGAAGGGGATTTGGATCCGTCAAAAGCGGGTCGCGTCAACGAATTGCGTCTCGGGATTAAAGGTAATCCGAACTTCGGGCTTGTAAGAACGCTGATGATTGGGGTTCGGAACAATACGAACAACGCTCAGATTCCGCGGGAAAACGCGCCAACCTTGCCACGGGAAGTGCGCGGAGAAGTGTGGTTTAACGAATTGCGCCTTGCCGATATGGACAACGAAGGCGGATGGGCCGGTGTGTTGAATGTAGATTCGAACATTGCCGATTTTATGACCGTTTCTGCTACGGGCCGCATGAGTACGATTGGTTTCGGTTCGCTGGAACAAGGCCCGAACGAACGCAGCCGCGAAGACGTTCAGCAGTACAACTTGGTAACGAACGTGAATCTCGGAAAGCTGCTTCCGCCAAAATGGGGCATTAACCTGCCGTTTAACTACGCTATCGGGGAGGAAATCATTACGCCTAAGTACGATCCGTTTTATCAGGACATCGTTCTGGACCAATTGCTCGACAATACTGCGGACGAGGCAGAACGCGAGAACATGCGCCAACGCGCGATTGATTATACGAAGCGCTCGAGCATTAACTTTATCGGCGTCAGAAAAGAACGCGCACCGGAGCAGAAACAACGCATTTACGACCCTGAAAACCTGACGCTCTCTTACTCGTATAACGAAGTGAACCGCCACAATTACGAAATTGAGAATTTTGTGGACCAACAGGTAAGTACAACGGTCGATTACAATTACGCGTTCCAGCCCAAACCTGTGGAGCCGTTTAAGAACATGGAGTTCACCAAAACATCGGGCTACTGGAAATGGCTTGCCGATTTTAACTTCAATTACCTGCCATCGAACATTAGCTTTAACAACAACATTCTGCGCCAGTACAACCGCCAGCAATACCGCCAGGTCGAAGTCGAAGGATTGCCGCTTCCGGCTTTGTACCAGCGCAATTATTTGTTTAATTACCAGTACGGATTTAATTATAACCTTACGAAGTCGCTCAAGATTAATTATACGGCGAACTCATCGAACATTGTCCGAAATTATATGGATGAGTTTGGCGATACCGACAATTCGATTACAGTTTGGGACGATTTCTTTGATCCGGGTCTGGCAAACCAGCACAACCAGCAACTCGTGGTGAACTACGATCTGCCGTTGAATAAATTTCCCGTGTTGTCGTTTATCAAATCTACGTATTCTTACACGGGCGATTTCGCCTGGCAACGCGCGTCACTTGCGATGTCTTCGATTGAGTACGACGGCCTGAACTACGACCTCGGAAATACGATCCAAAACGCAGCTTCACACCGATTGAACACGGCGCTTAACATGGAAACGCTATACCGTTATATAGGACTTACGAGAGCGCCGGCAAGAGCAACACCGCCACGACCTGCAGCACCGCGCCCGGGTGAACGGATCACGAGCGCGCCAACTCAGGCTCAGACTACCGAAAGATCGGTGTTTATGAGCGGGCTGATCGGGGTGTTAACCAGCGTGAAAAACATTCAGTTCAACTATACCGAAAACCGCGGAACGGTATTGCCCGGATATTTGCCCGGACTAGGTTTCTGGGGAACCTCGCGTCCCACGCTTGGATTTGTGCTCGGTTCTCAGGACGATATCCGGTACGAAGCGGCCAAACGAGGCTGGTTGACAACTTACCCTGAATTTAACCAGAATTACACCGAAGTAACCAACCGCGTGCTCGACATTACAGCCAATATGACACTGTTTCCGGACCTGACGATTGACTGGAACGCCAACCGCGCATTTGCCGAGAACCACTCTGAACAATACGATGTGACCGACGGCATGTACAACGCTCAGTCGCCTTATACGTTTGGTAACTTTTCGATTACTACGGTGATGCTCAAAACGGCATTTAAAGCGAGCGACGAAACCCAATCTTCGGCCTTTCAGGATTTCCGCGACAACCGCATCGTCATCGCCAACCGACTTGCAACCGAGTATTACGGAACGCCTGACTTCCCCACCGGAGAGGATGGTTACCCGGTCGGATTTGGCAAAAACAGCCAGCGCGTACTGTTGCCGTCGTTCCTTGCGGCGTACACCGGTCTGGGCTTGTTTAACAGCGGTTACGGTGAGTCTGCGGGCAAAATCTCGCTCGATGCCTTCCGCGATGTTCCTATTCCGAACTGGACGATTAAATACAACGGACTGATGCGCTATAAGTTCTTTAAGGACCGCTTCCGCCGATTCTCGCTTCAGTCGAGTTATAAAGCTTCGTACACGATTAACTCGTTCCGTTCGAATTTCGAATACGACCAAAACCCGAACGGCCTAGATGCAGGTGGTAATTTCCAAACGCCGATGATCGTTTCGAACGTAAACCTCGTGGAGCAGTTTAACCCGCTGATCCGCGTGGATTTTGAGATGCGCAACTCGTTTAAGGTACTTGCCGAAATGAAAAAGGACCGCGCCCTGTCGTTGAGCTTCGACAACAACCTGCTTACCGAAGTACAGGGAATAGAATACGTGCTTGGATTGGGATACCGGTTTAAAGACGTTATTTTTTCGACGCGCCTAGCCGATAACCCGAGTGGCATTATCCGGAGCGACCTGAACATCAAAATTGACGGATCGTACCGGAACAATAAAACGATTGTGCGCTATCTGGATTACGACAACAACCAGCTCGGTGGCGGTCAGAACGTCTGGTCCGCGCGCCTTACCGCTGATTACGCGTTCAGCCGCAACCTGACTTTGATTTTCTATTACGACCACCAGTTCTCTAAAGCAGTTATTTCAACCTCGTTCCCTATGACGAACATCCGCAGTGGGTTTACGCTCCGATACAATTTTGGCAACTGATAAAAAATTTTATAATCACGGGTCGATGCGCTACATTTGCCCGGTAACTTAAATTGAATATTATGAATTTTCCAGCTGAACTTAAATACACGAAAGATCACGAATGGGTGCGTCTCGAAGGCGATACCGCAGTGATTGGCATTACAGATTTTGCCCAGAAAGAACTTGGCGACATCGTTTATGTAGAAGTGGATACACTGGACCAAACGCTTGAAAAAGACGCGATCTTCGGAACGGTAGAAGCTGTAAAAACAGTATCCGATTTGTTTCTTCCGCTGGCTGGCGAAATCATCGAGTTCAACGAGTCGCTGGAAACTACGCCCGAAGCCGTAAATGCAGATCCGTACGGCGATGGCTGGATGATCAAAGTGAAGTTAAACGACGCTGCTGAATTTGACAGTCTGATGTCGGCCGATGAATACAAAAACCTTGTAGGTGCTTAAAAATGCATGGCTCGCCGCCGCTTTGGTCTGGACCGTTGCAGTGGCAGTTTTGTGTTTGGCATCGTTTAATACGTTGCCGTCTATCGGAGGGCGCCAGGCGGACAAATTTGTTCATTTTGTGTTCCATTTTGTGTTTTGCGCGCTCTGGTTTAGCTACGCCCGCATAGCATTTCCGGGTGCCGGGGTTCTGCGAACGGCTGTGCTCGTATTTCTGTTCGCGCTGGTTTTTGGAATCGGGATCGAGTTTGCTCAGGAGTATTTTACGCACACCCGACAGGCAGACCTTTTGGACGTTGCGGCAAATGCAACGGGCGCACTTAGTGGAGTGTGGTTCGGAAGTCAATTGACACGCGGCATGCAAGGACGTCAAAAAACATAACCCAAAGTCCCGCGAGAGTGGGATTTTTTTATTTTTAGCGCATGGAAATCAAGCAATATTTAGATTCGACCTATTTGAAAACGGCAGCCCAGGCCGGAATATCTGAGGAAGAAAATCGGGAGCAGGCGCTTAATTGCTGTCGCGAAGCCATAGCCGAACAGTTCAAACTCGTCATGCTTCGGCCCGAATACGTAAAAGAAGCGCGAAAACTCATCGATGATGCTAACTCGGTATTGCTGCTGGGAACCGTAATCGATTTTCCCGAGGGCAATTCTGCTGTAGCGGACAAACTCGCCCAGGCGCAACAAGCCATTGCCGACGGCGCGGACGAACTCGATTTTGTAGTAGATTACCGCGCTTTTCAACAGGGCGACCTCGAAAAGGTGAAAACCGAAGTGCGCGAAGGAACGCAACTTTGTCTCGAAAACCATCGGGCCGCAAAATGGATTATCGAAGTGGCTGCGCTGGCCGATGACGAAATTGCGCGGCTTTCTGCAATCGTTAAAAATGTCGTCGTTACGCATTTCAAGCAGGAACTGTTCTCCCGCGTTTTTGTGAAATCGTCCACTGGGTTTTTTAAAACCCAAGACGGCAAACCTAACGGCGCTACGTTTCCGGCGGTTGCGATTATGCTCGAAAATGCATGTCCGTTGCCTGTGAAAGCTGCGGGCGGCGTACGCAATTACGAAGAAGCCGTTGCGATGGTCAATTTAGGTGTAAAACGCATCGGAACCTCGTCTGCCAAAGCCATTGCCGACGGACATCACGGCCAATCCGGATACTAGATGAAGACGTTTTTTTCGATACTGTTGCTTTTGTGTGGCATTTCGCTTTCGGCCCAAATGTCCACTCCGCCCGTATTTCCGGGATGTGAATCTGCGGGTGCCCAATCCGAACAATGCTTTACCCAGAAAGTGTACGAGTTTGTGCGCGAGAATTTCTCTATGCCCGAAACACTGCCATCGGACTACAGAGAAACCGTGATTGTGCTGTTTGAAGTCACAAAAGAAGGAACATTTGACATTTTGTACCAGGCGACCACAAATCCCGGTATGTCAAGTGAAATCAGCCGTGTATTTTCGAATTTGCCCACGGTAGTTCCGGCCGTTTACAACGGATTGCCCACATCGGCGAGGTTTACGCTTCGGTTGCAGTTTCCCCTCGCAGAAGGTGTGGCGCCCGAACCTTTACCCTGGGAACAGAAAAGCCCGCAAGTGCAAAAACCGCAGCGCGCTCCAAAGCCCGAACTTAACGAATTCGAAAATTTACCTACGTTCGATTTTAACCAGCCGCAGTTTCATAGCCATTTGAATATTCCGTTTTCGCATAGCCATTACGCGACGTTCGATGCGGCGATGAACCGCGTTGGCGCGAACAATCACACGGCATCCAAGCCTTATCGGTACGCAGACGTAAACCGCTATTTCGATCTTAACCAAGCTCGTGCATCGGTACTTAAAAACAAAACGAGTTTGCTCGGACGCAAGCTGTGGAACGAAAATACGGTTCGCGTTCAGGGCGAGGATTACTGGTTTACGCTCGATCCGGTTTTTGATTTGCAAATTGGAAAAAGTTCGGACAAACGCGTCGATTACACCTATATCAACACACGCGCTTTGCGGTTCGAAGGCGGCCTTGGCGCGAATCTGAACTTCACGACGACCGTTTACGAAACTCAGGCTCGGTTCGACGGTTATGTTAATGCGTACTCGGAATCGATCAGGCCGAGTGGCGGAAATCCGGCAGTAATTCCGGGAATGGGCATCGCAAAATCGTTTAAAACCGACGCTTACGACATTCCGCTTGCAGAGGCGAATTTGTCTTATACGCCGTCCAAATTTTTGAATCTTAATCTTGGTTACGGGCGGAATTTCATTGGCGACGGTTATCGTTCGATGTTGCTCGGCGATGGCGTAACTCCGCATCCGTTCGTAAAGATAAATACGACGTTCTGGAAAATCCGCTACACCAATGTCTACACCTGGCTAAAAGACGTACGGCCCGATGTAACGATCGACGGCACTTACGCGCAAAAGTATGCGGCCGCTCATTATTTGAGTCTGAATCTTACAAAACGCTGGAACATCGGACTGTTTGAATCTGTGGTTTGGGCCAAAAAAGACAATCGCGGCTTTGACATGAGTTTCGTAAACCCAATCATTTTTTACCGTTCTGTCGAGTTTGCGTCGTCTTCGAAAAGCGGAAATGCGCTTTTGGCATTTACTACGAAGTACAAGTTTTCGGACCGATGGCAGTTTTACGCCCAATACCTGCTCGATGAGTTTTCGCTCTCGGACATGCGCGCCGGCGAACAGAGTTGGAAGAACAAATTCGGCTACCAGCT
>CAZTGF010000077.1:0-8489 GCA_964612955.1 uncultured Flavobacterium sp. | reverse complement strand
GTAACGCACAAACTCCAACAGCAATGAGGCCCAAGGTTTTTCCGAGCGCCCCGAGTTTTTCCTCCAAAGGCGTACTTACCTGCGCTTCGTTGTCGATGATATCTGCAATGCGGCCGATTTGCGTCTTCATTCCTGTTTCCACTACTAAAGCGGTAGCGCGGCCCGATGTAACGAGGGTCGACATAAATGCCATATTCGTCCGATCGCCGAGCGGAACCTCTGTATCGTCAAGAGTTATAGCTGCATCTTTCTGGGCCGGTACCGATTCTCCGGTCAGCGACGATTCGTCAACTTGCAGCCCGGCGGATTCCACAAGTCTCAAATCTGCAGGTACATATCGGCCCGCATCTAAAGTGACAATATCGCCCGGGACAAGTTGGTCCGATGGGATTTCCGCGGATTTTCCGTCGCGCAGCACGATGGCTTTCGGGGAGGCCATTTGCTGAAGCGCTGCAATAGCATTCGAGGCGCGAACTTCCTGAACCACGCCCAATGTAGCGTTGACAACGATAACGAGCGCAATAATGACTGCATCGATATATTCGCCCATAAATAAAGTAACGCCTACCGCTGCCGCAAGAACGTATATCAGCGGGTCGTTCAACTGAGAAGCAAACCGCTGCAATATGTTCTTTTCCTTCTCACCGGTGAGTTGGTTTGGTCCGGAGCGACGGCGTCTGGTTTCGGCCTCGCGTTCAGACAATCCTTTGGAAGCGTTTGATTCAAGCGCAGCAATTGCGTCCCCGGCCGATTTTGAAAACCAATGCTCCATAAATTGTTCTTTGATCTAATCTTAAAGATAGGAACGATATTTTTCACGTCGCCGCCACGGGTCCGATTTTTTTGGATTTTTTAATCGGGCCGATGGTTGTACGCTGAAATATAATATCTTAGCGAGTGTAAACGCCATCTAAAATTGTATTCGCCATGTTAGTAAAAGCTTTTGGCAGCGCCGTATTTGGCGTGGAAGCCACCACCATCAGTATCGAAGTTCACATGGATAACGGCATTGGTTACCATCTGGTAGGCCTGCCTGATAACGCCATTCGCGAGAGCAGTTTCCGCATTGCAGCCGCGCTAAAGAACAACCGTTTAAATCTGCCCGGTAAAAAAATCACGATCAATATGGCTCCGGCCGATATGCGAAAGGAAGGTTCTGCTTACGACCTCCCGATAGCGCTCGGCATTCTGGTTTGTTCAAACCAATTGCGAACGGACCGATTGCCGGATTTTGTGATTATGGGCGAACTCTCACTGGACGGCAGCTTACAACCGATTAAAGGCGCGCTTCCCATTGCGATCAAGGCCAAAGAAGAAGGATTCAAAGGCATTATCGTTCCGGTGCAGAACGCGGCCGAAGCGGCAATCGTTTCGGGTATTAACGTTTACGGGGCCGCCCATCTTTCCGAAGTTATCGATTTGTTTAAAGGCGGTGAGCAACTCGCGCCTGTACTTCCGGAGGAAAATCACTCAGGCCCCGAAGTCGAAAATGTGCTGCTCGATTTTGCCGAGGTGAAAGGGCAGGAGAGCATCAAACGCTGCATGGAAATCGCAGCGGCAGGCGGTCATAACCTGATCCTGATCGGGCCGCCGGGTTCCGGGAAAACGATGCTGGCCAAACGACTTCCGGGCATATTGCCGCCGATGCAATTGCCCGAAGCGCTTGAAACCACAAAAATCCACAGTGTGGCGGGTAAATTAAAATCAGCCGGATTGTTGCGTCAACGGCCGTTTCGGAGTCCGCATCACACGATTTCGGCCAGCGCACTCGTGGGTGGCGGAAGTTATCCTTGTCCGGGCGAAATCTCTCTTGCGCACAACGGGGTTTTGTTTCTGGACGAACTGCCCGAGTTCAGGCGCGATGTACTCGAGGTGATGAGGCAGCCGCTCGAAGACAGGGAAGTCACTATTGCCCGGGCGCGGTTTACGGTAACCTATCCGTCTTCGTTTATGCTCGTGGCCAGCATGAATCCGAGTCCGAACGGTTATTTTTACGATTCTTCGGATTCGGCAACCTCGGCAGCGGAGATGAGGCGGTATATGGGAAAAATTTCGGGACCACTATTGGACCGCATCGACATGCATATCGAAGTAACTCCGGTTCCGTTTGAAAAACTTTCGCAGCAAGCGCCGGCAGAACCTTCTGCTGCAATACGCGCCCGAGTTGCGGCAGCCCGGGCATTACAGGCGGAGCGCTTCGGGCATTTGCCAATAAACTACAACGCTCAGATGGAAACGCGTCACATTCGTCAGTTCTGCGCTCTGGACGCTGCAAGTACCGCTTTACTCAAAACCGCAATGACGCGACTGGATTTATCGGCACGCGCTTACGATCGTATTCTCAAAGTTTCGCGCAGCATTGCCGATCTGGAATTATGCGACAACATTGGAACGCACCACATCGCCGAGGCCATTCAGTACCGGAGTCTCGATCGTGCGGGTTGGTTCCCCTCGTAACAACAGCGCAAAACGGTGACCGGCTACAAATGCTCCGGGGCGAACGCGGGCGCCTATCCATCGGGACAAAAAAAAAGCCTCCGGAGAGACTTTAGTGTATTTGAAAACTGTTTTAAAAATCGGCGCGGCCAATCTCGTCGATTTCGCTCTCGGGGTCGGCGCCTACAATCTCGTCATAAATGGCGAAATACATGGCGTAACTAATCGGAATAGTGAACAGGATTCCGATGCAGAGCGCTAATAACCCTACGAGGGAAAACAATGCGGCAACAATCACGAGTACGGCGATCATAAGCGGACTGCGCGCCACGAGCGAGATACTCGTTAAAAGCGATTCCACAGCGGGGAGGCGTCCAAAAATGATGAGCGGAATATACAGAATTAAAAACAGAGAGATGATCAGGGTAACTAAGGTCGCGAATAACGAGGCCAGCGGACTGTTTAGAAATTCTACGCCAAGCGTAAGTCCCATTGTGACGACATTTACAATGAGGCCCGCGACGAATAGCGCTCCAAAGTATTCGGAACGGTAATGCATAAAGGCGGTTCCCAGAGCAACGTCGCCCTGGTGTTTTGCGTCGTACGCCATCTGAATCAAACCGGCCGTAAACGGAACCATGAGTGCGCTGAGCAGCGATCCGCCGACGATATAACCGAACAAGTATAATGCGGGAAGCTCGGTGGGTTTAAAATCGGCAATAGATTCGGTAAAGGCTGAAGCCCCGAGCACAAGTCCGATGCTGCCAAACCCAATCGCGACGACCAGAATGGAAACCAGCAGGATGGCAACGCCTGCCATGAGCGCCATGCGTTTGTAAATTTCGAATGCGGAGCTAAAAGTTGCGCTGAAATCCAGGCTGTAGCCCTCACGACGGATTTCCTCGAGACGGGAAGTAATGTTTTTCATAGGTTGGATTAAAAATTAGACAATGATAGGTATTTTAAAACTCAAATTAAACTAGCGCCACCCAAAACTATAACCAATGTAGACATCCGCCTGTTTCGCATCGCTGGCCAAAGCCGTGAGAACAGAACCCGAACCAATGAAAAATCCGTAAACGCGGAAGCCCAGACCGCCCGTGAGCCCGGCAAACTCGCCGTCGGACCAACTCGACCAAATTTCAAAATGGTTGAGGCTCAAACGAGGGGTTACAGAAATCACGCGCTGGTTAGTGATTTGGTCGTTGGCCGCATCGTCTGTCAGTGGTTGTTTGTAAAGGGCCGAAACGTAAAGACTGCGGTACACGTTATAGTCGGCGTAAAGCGTAAGAACCGTAGGCAGTTTTACCTTAAAGTCGCGGCTGTTGTTCTGGGTTCGGTCCAAAAAGCCGCTCGCGAGCAAAATCTGTTCGGCTTCCCTAAGGTTTTCTACTTCGTCGAATTGATTCAGGTTCAGGCTTTCACCTGGCCCGATGTCAAGTGAATAGTTAGTAGATGCGTTGTTGGCATCGGAAAAAGTCATCGCACCGATATTGCGCACGGAAACGCCGGCATTCAGCACGTACCGATCGGACTCCGCCGACTGAAAGCGATAATTCAATCCGATATCGGCCCCGAAGCCATTAGGTTTCCCAAATACCGATTTTGTGTACTGGCCCGCCTCGGTAAAATCGTCGGCCAAGTTGCCCGAATACGCAAAATTGAGTGTGGCACTCGTGTTTTGAAGCGAGAGTTGTCCCGCGTTCTGAACGATAGATCCCGAAAATTCATCGGCTCCAAAATTGGCGTAAGAACCCGGAAAAAGCAGTTTAACCGTAGCCCCTCCGCTAAGTTTATGAGCGCCTGAGTGCAAAAGTTTTCGCGCTGCTGTAAACCCGATTTCGCCGTAAGAAACGGCACTCACGCGCTGGTTGAAATCGTTGTTGATAAAGGTTTGGGCAATCGCAAATGTTTCTGAATTCGCGATGGCTTCTCCGAGCCGGACATCGACATCGACAAGATCGGCCTTAATTGTGGCACGGCTGCTTAGTGCAAACGCCCAGTTTTCTGTTCGGAACGCGAATCCGGGCCCATTGATCTGAGCATCGATGCGCATGTTTACGGCATCGGCGCCCGAGAAAAGCAGTTCTTCAAAATCCCGGTCGCCGTTAATATCAGAAAACGAAACCTTGTTGTTCGTACCGTAAAGGCTGAATCCTATTAATTGCACTTCGTACGATGAGCGCAAATTTACAAGTTCTGCCGGGTTTAACCCTGAATGAATGAACCCCGTGCGCAGCGAGGTATTCAGCCCCGAATAGTGTTCCTGTGCGTTGAGCGCTACGGCCGAAAACCCTATGACAAGAGCAGATAGTAAGTGTTTCATTGTGAAATTTTTCGTCAATATTAACGAAATTTTATGAATTGACAATCGGCCAGATTCCCTCAGGTACGGGAGCCGTGAAAGTGAGCGAGATTTTTCGCACCGGATGTTCAATCGTCAGCTCACGCGCGTGCAAGTCTATGCCTCCGTTGGGATTGCTGCGCGCCGAACCGTATTTGAGATCGCCTTTGACAGGATGTCCGATGGCCGAAAACTGGCTGCGAATCTGGTGGTGGCGCCCTGTGTGTAGTTCGATTTCTACAAAAGAGTAGCGGTCGAGTGCTTTTAGCGTTTGGTAAGTCAGGCGCGCATCTTTGCTGTCCGGAACCGGATTTTTGTGTGCTTTTGAAGTATTGTTCGAAGGGTTGCGCTTCATATGGTGTACGAGCGTTCCGGATGCAGGCTCGGGCGCACCGGAAACCATTGCCCAGTACGTTTTTCGCGTTTCCCGGCTTTTAAATTGTTCGTTGAGCCGGGCGAGTGCCTTTGATGTGCGCGCAAACAGCACAATGCCCGTGGTAGGCCGGTCCAACCGGTGAACCACACCGAGAAAAACCTCGCCGGGTTTATCGTACTTCTGTTTGATGTATTGTTTTACGATATCGGACAAAGGCGTATCTCCCGTTTTATCGCCCTGTACAATGTCGCCGGAGCGCTTGTTCACGACAATCAGGTGGTTGTCTTCGTACAGCACTTGCAGGTTGTCCTTCGTCGATACGATTTTGCCCACTAATACTGTTCGCTTTGGTTTGGAAAGTCGCTCGATTTTACATCGGCTACATACTGTCCGATGGCCGAAGTCATGCTCTCGTAAAGATTCAGGTAACGCCGTAAAAATCTGGGATTAAATTCGTTATTCATGCCCAGCATATCGTGAATCACAAGCACCTGACCGTCCACACCGCCACCCGCACCGATTCCAATCACGGGAATCGTTAGGCTTTGGGCAACTTTTTGGGCCAGTGCCGCCGGGATTTTCTCGAGTACAAGCGCAAAGCATCCGAGTTTTTCGAGCATTTTGGCGTCTTCGAGCAATTGTTCTGCTTCTGCATCCTGCTTGGCACGCACCGTATACGTCCCGAATTTGTAAATCGACTGAGGCGTAAGGCCCAAATGTCCCATCACTGGAATGCCCGCGTGAAGTATTTTCTTAATGGAATCCTTAATTTCGCTGCCGCCTTCGAGTTTTACCGCGTGGGCGCCGCTTTCTTTCATAATGCGTATCGAGGACCGCAGCGCTTCTTTGGAATCGGACTGGTAACTGCCAAACGGAAGGTCTACAACTACAAGGGCGCGTGAAATGGCGCGAATTACGGACGATGCGTGGTAAATCATCTGATCCAGTGTAATCGGCAATGTGGTTTCGTGGCCGGCCATGACGTTCGACGCTGAATCGCCCACAAGAATGCAATCCACGCCGGCTGTATCTACAATACCCGCCATCGTAAAATCGTAAGCCGTTAACATCGATATTTTTTCGCCCTGAGCTTTCATTTCGATCAGGGAGCGCGTGGTTACACGTTTAAAGTCCTTTTTTGCTACAGACATTGTCTTGAAAATTTAAGTGTAAAAGTAGGCTTCTCCCTGCAAATGGCAATGTATTTTAAGTAAATTCACGCCAAACTCAAATTTTCGAACCGAATGAAAGTGATTATCGTGGGCGCCGGGGTGGCCGGTCTTATGGCGGCAAGAGAACTTCGCAACCTAAATGCTGAAGTAGTCATCGTAGAAGCGCTTGCACAGGCAGGAGGAAGGACCAAAACGATACGTCCGGAAAACTTCGATTTTGAAGTCGAAGCGGGCGCTGAATTCATTCACGGCGAATTGCCGATTACTTTACAGCTTTTGAAAGAAGCGGGCATCAGGCGCGAGGAAGCCAATCTTACCATGTACCGGTTTGCCGGCAAACAAATGCGCAAAGGATTCGGCGAGGGCGCAGACTGGAAGCGGTTTTTTAACGAAATCAATTCCCTTGAAGCCGATTGTACGGTAAAAGAAGTCCTGGAGCAAAAATTTTCGGCCAAACGCTACGACCGGTTGCGCAACGAAATCGAACAAATGGCGGGCGGACTGGATTTGGCCGATCCGGACCGGCTCAGCGTATTCGGCATTCGGGAGGAATGGCAGTCTACCGAGCCGCAGTTCAGGCCCGTAGGCGGTTACGGCAAGCTCGTGGATTTCCTCGTCGGAGCGCTGCAGAAAGCCGGAGTTGCGATTCATTATGAAACCCCGGTAAAACGCATCCAGTGGAGCAGGGGAAAGGTTTCGGTGCATTCCAAAACATTTAACGGAGTGGCCGATGCGGTGATTGTTACCGTGCCGCTCGGGGCATTGCTTTCCGGCGATATTGCTTTCGTGCCCGATATTCCCAAAGTCCGGAACAAATTTGCAACCCTTGGCTTTGGCAGCGTTGTAAAAATGCCGATGCAATTCCAAAAGCCGTTCTGGATGGAGCGCAAACCGGACATTGGCTTTTTATTCACGCCATCGGGCTACACGTTTTGGACGCCTTCGCAACCCGACAAACCAATGCTCACCGCCTGGATGAACCACGATCTGGCCGAACAGACAAGACACCTTACCGAAGGCGAACTCATCGCGCACGCCCTTGAAGAACTCGCTCTGGTTTTCAAGCGCAACCAAACAGATTTAGGATTCGTAGCCGCAAACGTTTTTCGCTATACAAGCAACACTTTTTACAAAGGTGCATATTCCTGGCCGACAGTTGCAGGCAGGACCATTATTCCCGAACTGCTAAAAGGCGTTCAAAACACGCTGTGGTTTGCCGGAGAAGCTTTCTCACCAAACGGCGAAGTGGGAACGGTGGAAGCAGCGCTGTGGAGCGGAAAAAATTGCGCGAAGCAAGTTTTAGCAACGATCGCATAGTTGTGTGAAATTTCTGTATATTGGCAGTCCAAAACAAATATTAAATGAAAAAAACTTTACTTGCGTTATTGTTATTGCCGGTTGCCGGCTTTTCCCAGATTTTTCTTGAAGATTTCGAAAATGGCATTCCCGCCACCTGGACCCAGCAAATTACCGGCCCGGGCCAATGGGAAGCCAGTGACTATCCGTTCGATTTTTACGACTTGGGCACAACCATCGCCTATTTTAATGACGACGCTCTGGATACGGACGATGAGACGCCTTGGGCGGCACTCATATCGCCTGTCATCGACCTTACGCCTTATAGCGGAGTAACGCTTTCGTTTGATTATTTCAATATGGTACATCTCGATGATACTTCACTTACGGTATGGGTTTACGACGGCTCAAACTGGGAACTTTTGCTTAATGCCGTGGGCGATCACTTCATTGAATTCGACTTCAGTTTCGATCTTATTCCCGTACAATTCGACGTTACCCCTTACATTAATCCGGAGTTTCAAATCAGATTTGTTTACGACGATTTCGGCGATTGGTCATGGGGAGCGGGCATTGACAATGTGCGGCTGGAGGAAACGCTTTCCGTAGGTTCGTCCGCGAAGAACGCGCTGACGCTGAGCCCGAATCCTTCGACGGGAATCTTTACGCTGAGCAATTTGTCCGATACCGCAACCGTAACCGTAAATGATCTGACGGGGAAAACACTGCGCGAGTTTGCTTCGGCCGACAGCTACGACGTGTCTGACCTGACTGCCGGAGTTTACGCGATCACCGTATCAGATGGCGCGAACCGGACCGTAAAGAAACTCGTGCTCAAATAAGCGAGAAAAAGTATTTGATTCAA
>CAZTGF010000076.1:0-8704 GCA_964612955.1 uncultured Flavobacterium sp. | reverse complement strand
ATTGCGGGTATCGTTCGGACAGATCGAGCGAAAGTGCGATGGCGTTTACAATTTTGTAGATGAAGTAAAGCGGTCCCGTAAACAAATTAAGTTGGTGGCCCGTCACAATCGTAAACGTGTTTTCGTCTCCAAGCGCGTCGATGTTCCTGCGCGTCAGGTCCGATGTTTGGATCGAAGCGTATTGTTGCGTAAGAACGCGCTGAAGAACGCGCCGTGTTTCTATCGCAAATGCAGCTTTTTTCTCCTCAATCTGTTGTTCGAAGTCATCGGCCAACGGAAATCGATGGTAAAGGGAACGCACCTTCGGATCGCGGTTCAAATAATCGGTAACAAGAGGCGGGAAAAAGCCGGAATTTTGATAACTGATACGATCCGATGGCATATTAAAAGTTTAAGCGCCGTAAAAATACGAAGAAAATCTGAAGGCTCTGGCCGATGCGCATCCCGATGACATTGATATAATTGACGTACTTTTGCCCAAAACAGACGATTGACACCGCAGATTTTACTTTTTACGCCTCCGTTCACGCAGCTCAATACGCCATATCCGGCCACGGCTTATCTGAAAGGATTTCTGAATACAAAAGAAATCAATTCTCATCAGGCCGATTTGGGCATAGAGGTGATTCTTAAACTGTTTTGTGAACGCGGACTTTCTCACGTGTTCCATACCGCGCAAAAGAAAAATACTGCGAACAGTCCAAACGCCGTGCGCATTCTCTCGCTCGGCCAACATTACCTGCGGACGATCGATCCTGTCATCGCGTTTTTACAGGGGGAAAATCCGGCCCTCGCGCTTCAGATTGCCACGCGCGATTATTTGCCGGAAGCTTCGCGCTTTCAGACGACGGATGAACTCGAATGGGCGTTCGGTATTATGGGAACTCAGGATTTGGCGAAACACCTGGCTACGCTTTACCTCGAGGATTTGTCGGATTTCATCGTTGAAACCGTCGATGAAAATTTCGGATTCAGCCGGTATGCCGAACGCCTGGGCCGAAGTGCAAATTCATTCGATGAGATTTATGCCCGGTTGCAGCAGCCACTTTCGTTTGTCGACGAATACACGATTGCCGCGCTGTCGGAAAAGCTGTTGCCGCAGGATATACTCGCCGTGATTTCGGTTCCTTTTCCGGGCAATCTGTTTTCGGCTTTCCGATGCGCCCAATGGATAAAACAACACCGGCCCGGAGTGCGTATTGCCATGGGAGGTGGTTTTCCGAACACGGAATTGCGCTCCCTTTCAGATGTCCGTGTATTTGAATTTTTCGATTTCGTATGTCTCGACGACGGTGAACTTCCGCTCGAACAACTCTGGCGATCGGTGCTGAATAACGAACAAGGCGAACTTAAACGAACGTTTGCGAAGCGCGATGGCGCAGTGGTTTACCGAAACGAATGTGTGCGTTCCGACTACAAAATGCGCGATACCGGAACGCCCGATTATTTGGGATTGCCGCTTTCTGAGTACATTTCGGTCATCGAAATTGCGAACCCCATGCACCGTTTGTGGAGCGACGGCCGATGGAATAAACTCACGATGGCTCACGGTTGCTATTGGGGAAAATGCACGTTTTGCGACATCTCGCTCGACTATATAAAAGTGTACGAACCTGTGGCCGCCGCGCTTTTGTGCGACCGCGTTCAAACGCTGATAGAAACCACGGGCCAATCCGGATTTCACTTTGTGGACGAAGCTGCTCCACCGGCGCTTATGCGCGAATTTGCGCTCGAAGTGATAAGGCGAAACCTGCAAATCACCTGGTGGACGAACATCAGGTTTGAAAAAAGTTTCACTGCGGATTTGTGTCGGTTGTTGCGCGCTTCGGGTTGCGTTGCTGTTTCGGGCGGGCTTGAAGTGGCATCGGACCGATTGCTGGCCCTTATCGATAAAGGTGTTACCGTCTCGCAAGTGGCGCAGGTTACGCAAAATTTCACCCAATCGGGCATTATGGTTCACGCGTATCTGATGTACGGATTTCCAACCCAGACGGTTCAGGAAACTGTGGACAGTCTCGAAATGGTGCGGCAATTATTTGAATCAGGAGCTTTGCAATCCGGGTTTTGGCACCAGTTTGCGATGACGGCCCATTCGCCTATCGGACTAATGCCGGATGAATTTAAAGTAATAAAAACGCCAAATTCAGGCGGATTTGCCGATAATGACGTCGCGTTCTCGGATCCGACAGGCGTCGACCACAACCGGTTTAGCTACGGATTGCGCAAATCGCTCTACAATTTTATGCACGGCATCGGCTTTGATTTTCCGCTTCAGCAATGGTTCGATTTCAAAATTCCAAAAACCGCGGTGGCTCCGGATTATATCGCACAGGCGTTAAACGTCGGGGCGGATGTGGCCGTTAAATACACGGCGAAAGTAGCGTTTATCGGCGCAATGCCCGAAGTGCAGTTTCATCGCGTCACCAAAAAAGGCTTGGTTTTCGAAAATGCGACACTGACAATCCACACCAAAACAGCGACGTTTGACATCGGACTACCGGCTGCGGAGGCCAGATGGCTTGTAGAAACTTTACCGGCTTTGGTTCCTGAAACGGGTAAACCACTGACGACGCTCGGCGCGCTGAAAAACAGTTTTGAAAGTAGCGGTCGTGAGCACTTCGAATTGTTTTTTACTTCGAAAGCTGTCCAAAAATTGCGTCGGGCCGGATGGCTGGTGCTTTAATTACACGGCGGGAACGGCTTCGGCCACCATTTCGCCGTACAAATCGAACTCGGTTGCATCGGAAATCCGGATGTTGTAGAATTCGCCTGTTTTGAGATATTGTTGGCTCGCATCGATGAGAACTTCGTTGTCAACATCGGGGCTGTCGAATTCGGTACGACCCACGAAATACGCACCTTCTTTGCGGTCGATGATACATTTAAACGTCTGTCCGATTTTTTCCTGATTGAGCTCCCACGAGATTTGCGACTGAATGTCCATGATTTCGTTAGCGCGTTGTTGTTTGACCTCGGCCGGAACGTCGTCTTCGAGCAGGTAGGCGTGAGTGTTTTCTTCGTGCGAGTAAGCAAAGCAGCCCAGACGTTCAAAGCGCATTTCAGCTACCCACTGTTTTAGCAGGTTAAAATCTTGCTCTGTTTCGCCCGGATAACCTACGATGAGCGTCGTGCGTATCGCCATCCCCGGAACCGCCGTGCGGAAGTCGCGCAACAACTGCGTCGTTTTTTCATAAGTGGTGCCCCGGCGCATCGATTTCAGAATATTGTCCGAAATGTGTTGCAGCGGAATGTCGATGTAGTTACAAATCTTCGGTTCCCGTTTCATCAGTTCCAGAACGTCCATCGGAAATCCTGTCGGGAACGCATAATGCAACCTGATCCATTCGATTCCCTGGACTTCTGCGAGCCCCTGGAGCAGTTCGGCAAGATTGCGTTTTTTGTATAGGTCCAATCCGTAATAGGTAAGGTCCTGGGCAATCAGGATAAGTTCTTTAACTCCGTTAGCTGCAAGGGTTCTGGCTTCTGCGACGAGTTTTTCTATCGGCTGGGACACGTGTTTTCCACGCATTAGCGGAATCGCGCAAAACGAGCACGGACGATCACAGCCTTCAGCGATTTTAAGGTAAGCGTAATTTTTTGGCGTGGTCGTAAGGCGCTCGCCAAGCAGTTCGTGTTTGTAGTCGGCACCGAGGGCTTTCAAAAGCAGCGGAAGTTCTGTCGTGCCAAAAAATTGGTCGACGTTTGGAATTTCTTTTTCCAGATCCGGCTTGTAGCGTTCGGAGAGACAGCCCGTCACAAATACTTTGTCCACAAGGCCGCGCTCTTTTTTGTCGGCGTACTCCAGAATCATATTCACCGATTCTGCCTTGGCATTGTCAATGAAACCGCACGTATTAATAACGATGATGTTGCCTTCTTCGGCCTCGGGTGCTTCGTGCGCGACTTCTTTGCCATTCGCGCGCAACTGGCCCATAAGCACTTCGCTGTCATAGACATTTTTAGAGCAACCCAGCGTTACTACATTTATTTTATTCTTTTTTAACGATTTGGTTCTCATAGATTTGTCTGCCTTTTCGGGGCGCAAAAGTAAGCAATTATTTTGACAAGCATCTGTTAATACCCGTATCTTTAGTCCGAAAAAAATCCGCTCTAAAAAGCGGATCAAAGTTATTGGAGATTCAACGAAAGCGTTAAAGCCACCTGATGGTTCCGGGCCGATGTTACCGCGGAATCGGCCAGCCCGCTGAAAGCCAGCGACTGACGGTATTCGTGAGATACAAAGTTGTAGGCAAGATCGAGCCTCGAATCGCCCCATTGGTACCCGATGCCTGCAGAATAGCCGATGGTGTCGTCAAGTGCTGCGTCGTCCATTGGTTGTTGCTGCCACTGAAATCCGCCTCTGAGGCTCCAGTTTTGCAAACGGTATTCGCCCCCTGCGCGCAAGCTTGAAACCGCCGTGTATTGTTGAGAAATCTCGCGGTTCACGCCCTGAGCCATCGCCCGGTCTGCTGCCCAGTCGTAGTCTGAGGTAAATTTCATATTGCCGTAATCTTTATAGGTGTAGTCGACGCTTAACAAACCCGAGGTCCCGAAAATATAAGCAAACGAAGCTGTCCATTTGCCCGGGGTGCGCACGGTATAGGTTTCGTATTCGTTAATCAGGTTAGGTGCAACGACCTCTGTTGGCCAGGTGCCGGACTGATCGGCCTGCACAAAGTACAAACGTTGGATCAAACGGTCCTGAAGCCTCGTCCAGGTGGGGGTTTCGAAAGTTGCTCCGACTCGAAACTGAGGCGTTATCTTCGCAATTGCGCCGAGTTGGGCCGAAAAGCCGTTTCCGTAAGTGCGCAACTCATTCACAAATCGGGCCGCCTGCAAGCCGCTCTCGGGCGTGTTATTGTTCGATTCTGCTAGACTTGTCAGTTGAGAATAGTCGGAGAAATGCGTATTAAGGTTAAGTCCGAAATGATAGCGATCGGTAAATTGAGTGGCAAAGTTAAGCGTAAATTTGCTGTTGTAGCCGCTCGTTTGCATTTCAAATCCCTGTCTGTAATTGCCACCGCCGGGAACATTTGAAAAATAACTCGTATTGGTCGGATCGTTTCCGTTCACCGGATTGATGATAAACCCCTGATATCCCAAAAACGCCTGTTGTGCGCCAAATCCGTACATGGCACCAAGATAGCCGTAAAGATCAAACATGGTTTCTCCACCCTGAAGTTGCAAAAGCTCTAAAGGAACGCCCCCGTTCTGATTGGCGTAATTCAGAAAATAGTTGCCGATAGAATTTGGGTTAACCCCCGAAAAATAGTGATGGTTGTCGAAATTGGCTGTCATTTCATAGTTAGCTGCGATTGCGAATTTTTTCCAGCGGCTTTCCAAATCTTCGTTGTGGTAGACAAAAACACCGCCCAATTGAGAAAAGTCGAGCGCATCTTTATCTGTTTCTGTTTTATTGCCTCGGTAAACCGATTCGTTGTTTAGCGTAGAAAAATTCAGCGTGCCCGCAATTTGTCCTGTCGCAAACACTGCCGATCCCGCCGGATTCACTGATAGCGAAGACAGATCGCCACCCAAGGCGCCAAATGCACCACCCATTGCGCGGAACCGAGCGGTGCCAAACGGATTTTCAGCCGCGTATCGGAAAGCATCCCCGCCCGAGATTTCGCGCATTTGCATAGGGGTCTGAGCCATCGCACCGAAGCTTAGGGCGCAAATCAGTAAAGAAATATAGTTTTTCATAGCTACATTTTTAATTAAAAAAACCTATGCCCGGAAAATAGGGCATAGGAAAATAGGATTCAGGAGATTATCGGCGACCTCCACCGCCACCGCCACTGCGGCCTCCACCGCCGCCACCGGTCCGGACACCGCCACCACCGCCTGAGCTACGGGATGGGGATACGGTTGTTCCGCTGCTGCGCGAAGGTTGCGTAGATCTGGAAGGAGTATAACCGGGCGAAGATTGTGTAGAACGCGACGGCGTATAGTTGTTATTTCTGTTTGGCGTCGTATTCGTTCGTGGGCGAACAGTCTGCTGTGTGTTATTTCTCGAATTCGTAAATACAGGGGTTTGATTGCGTCCTGTCGGAGTCGGAGCGACGTTGTTCCGTCCGCGAACCGGTGCCGTAGATTCAACGCGTCCGCGGCTTGGCGTTTGCATGCGGCTTACAGCGTTACGACCTGAGTTCGAGCTATAATGTCTGCCCCGGTCGCGTCCGTAGTTGTAGTAATGATGGTGGTGTGAACCGCCGTAATAGGGATAATGTCCATAATACGGATTGCCGTACCAGTGATTGTAACCCCAACCCCAACCGGGCCCGTACCAGGAATTCCATCCCAAGCCTACATTCCAGCCGTAGTAGCCGTGCCAGTGGCTCCATCCCCAGCTGTAATAAGGAGAATACCAGTAGTTGTTCCAGTACGCCATTCCCCAATTATTGTCGTACACATTGACAATGACCTGAGAAGGGCTGCCTCCCCATTCGGAATAGCCTTGGTTTTCGGCTGAACCCGGCTCGGCGTCATAGGACGAATACTGGTCGGCATCGGTTAAAATTTCATCCTCGCGCAGGGATGCAAAATATTGTTGGTAGCCATTTCCGGAGCTTTGATTTGTAGCAATGTCGTATCGCTCTCCGTAAATGCCATCCGGACTTTTGGCCGTACTCTGGGAAGTGCTGCAGGAGGCCGCTAAAATGCCCAGAAATCCGAACGCCATGGCGCGGAAACCTGCTTTAAATGAGGCGTGATAGGTTTTCATAGTAATCTTTTTATATCGGATTAATGTTGCCCGACATAACAAAAATAGTTAGTTTTGCCGAACTTTCGAGTTAAAAAAAATCAAACAACATTTGTGCCAAATCCCTGTTATGAGCAAAAACCTGACCACACGCGAGGCGGATTATTCAAAATGGTATAACGAACTGGTTGTCAAAGCAGATTTGGCCGAGAATTCAGGCGTTCGCGGCTGTATGGTAATCAAGCCCTACGGGTTCGCAATCTGGGAAAAAATGCAGGCCGAACTGGACCGGATGTTTAAAGAGACCGGGCATCAGAATGCGTATTTTCCGCTGTTTGTTCCCAAGAGCATGTTCGAGGCAGAAGAGAAAAACGCCGAAGGGTTTGCCAAGGAATGCGCCATCGTTACGCATTATCGCCTTAAAAACGACGAGGAACATCCCGGAAAACTCAAGGTCGATCCCGAGGCGAAACTCGAAGAGGAACTTATCGTACGTCCTACAAGTGAGGCGATTATTTGGTCTACCTACAAAAACTGGGTGCAGTCGTACCGGGATTTGCCGCTGTTGATTAACCAGTGGGCAAATGTGGTCCGATGGGAAATGCGCACGCGATTGTTTTTGCGCACGGCCGAGTTTCTGTGGCAGGAAGGGCATACCGCACACGCGACCAAAACCGAGGCCATAGCAGAGGCCGAACAAATGATTCAGGTCTATGCCGATTTTGCACAAAACTTCATGGCAATTCCCGTGGTTAAAGGTCTTAAAACAGAAACAGAGCGCTTTGCCGGTGCCGAAGAAACCTATTGCATCGAAGCATTAATGCAAGACGGAAAAGCATTGCAGGCGGGAACTTCACATTTTCTCGGGCAGAATTTTGCGAAAGCATTCGACGTGAAATTCACAAACGCCGAAGGTAAACTCGATTACGTATGGGGAACTTCGTGGGGTGTTTCTACGCGTTTGATGGGCGCGCTCGTAATGACGCATTCGGACGATAAAGGACTTGTGTTGCCGCCAAATCTTGCGCCGATTCAGGTAGTCATCGTCCCGATTTATAAAACGTCCGAACAGTTGGATCAAATTCGAGCCGAAGCAAACGGTTTGATGAAAGACCTTCGCAGCCGCGGCATATCGGTGAAGTTCGACGATAGAGAAGGGCAGTCGCCCGGATTTAAATTTAATGAATACGAGCTCAAAGGGGTTCCCGTTCGCATCGGTATCGGGCCGAAAGACCTGGAAAACGGTACTTACGAGATTGCAAGGCGCGATACGTTGAGCAAGGAGATGAGGCCCAAGGAAGGTGCATCGGAATATATAGAAAAGTTGCTTGCGCAAATTCAGGTCGATTTGTTCGAACGCGCACGGGTTTACCGGGATTCGCATATCACACGCGTCGATGATTTTGAAACGTTTAAGGACGTTCTCGAAAACAAAGGCGGATTCATCTCTGCACATTGGGATGGCACGCCAGAGACGGAAGAAAAGATCAAGGAACTCACAAAAGCAACGATTCGCTGCATTGCGCTTGATACGCCGGAGGAGCGCGGAGTATGCGTACTCACAGGCAAACCTTCCGGTAAACGCGTTCTTTTCGCGAGGGCGTACTAAAAATTATTAGTTTTTTTGCGCAGAGACTTGCGCGGATAAAAAATAGTTGTATTTTTGCACTCGCATTGAAGCACGGCCCGTTCGTCTATCGGTTAGGACGCCAGGTTTTCATCCTGGTAAGGGGGGTTCGATTCCCCCACGGGCTACAATCACATTTTAGTGATAAAATGGAACTAGGAGAATAATGGTCCGTTCGTCTAGGGGTTAGGACGCCAGGTTTTCATCCTGGTAACAGGGGTTCGATTCCCCTACGGACTACAAAACATTTATTGAGTTGAGCTTAAACATCGATGTTAAATAATTACGACATCTGATTCTTAAGCTCTTAATAGCAAACATGGTCCGTTCGTCTAGGGGTTAGGACGCCAGGTTTTCATCCTGGTAACAGGGGT
>CAZTGF010000075.1:2402-9164 GCA_964612955.1 uncultured Flavobacterium sp. | reverse complement strand
GGACATGGCGGATGACGCGTCGAGGATTGTGTTTAAACAAGTCGTGGAGATGCACGAGCAAAGGTGGCGTATCGACATTCAAAAATTATCGGCCGTGTCTAACCCTAAAGCCTATTTGTACGATTGGCTGAAGCGGTTTGGTTTTACGGCTTGGAACGATGTTTACAGCCTTATGACAGCCGAAACGGGAAAGCAGGTTCTAAGTGCGGATTACCGTCTTGTATGCGACAGGGGAGCGTTGCTGCTTCTGCCGCGAAAGGCCGGTGAAGACGCAGGAATTTACAAAATCGACAAAGGACAAACCGTTAATTTTCCTATAAATCTCCAGTTTATTGAGGTCCCGGGCCTGCGTCCGGTATCAAATAACAGTATATTTGTCGACGCCGATTTGCTCGTATTTCCATTGGAATTGCGACATCCGCGTCCCGGTGATGAACTGTTTCCTGCGGGAATGAACGGCCAGTCAAAAAAAGTGGGAAAACTACTCAGAGACGCCAAATGTTCGCCCACCGAGAAGTCCCGGACCTGGCTGCTGTGCTCGGCTGGAAAAATAATATGGGTCGTTGGGCATAGGGCCGATGAACGCTTTTTACCCACCCGGCAAACCACAAACATTTTACAAATCGTTTTCACTCCATGAAGAAATTCATTTTTTTAATCGGACTGCTTCTTACTACTTTTTCTTTTTCGGCCCAGATTGTAAAGCCTGTGAAATGGACATCGCGCGTTGAAAATCTTGGGAATAACGAACTGCGTCTTGTGTTCGAGGCTGCGATTGATGCGGACTGGCACGTATATTCGCAGTATACGCCGGACGGTGGCCCGCTGCCGCTCGAAGCTATTTTTAAGGACGAAAAAGGAAATTACGAACGCATTGGCAAACTTACCGAGAGCCAGACGCGCCGCCAGTACAACGACATTTTTGAAGTAGACGAACTGTTTTTTGAGAACAAAGCCACGCTGACGCAAAAAGTTCGCATTGTAAACCCCGATTTCCGAAACCTCAATGTAACGCTCCAGTATCAGGTTTGCAAAGAAGTGTGTATCAACGATAAAGCCTCGTTTGAATTCGCTGTGCCGAAAATGGAAATCGCTGCTCCTAAAACCGCGGTTGCCGTTGAAAAATCGACGGGCGCTGAAACTCACGAAACCGTTGCAACCGTGGCTGACACTGTGGACGGGGCCGATGTAAGTATAGCACCCGAAACCGCTCCGCCTACAACCCGCGCCAGTTCTGCCATCTCGCCCGAAACCACAGAGGACAGAAGCCTGTGGGGCATTTTTATCATTGCTTTTCTATCCGGATTTGCGGCCCTGTTAACGCCATGTGTATTCCCGCTGATTCCGATGACGGTGAGCTTTTTTACGAAAACGAGCAAAACCAGAGCCGCCGGCGTACGCAATGCCATTACTTACGGTATCTCGATTATTGTGATTTACGTCGTGTTAGGTTCGCTCGTGACGGCGATTTTCGGGGCCGATGCGCTCAATGCACTTGCGACCGACGTTTGGTTTAACCTGATATTCTTTGTGTTGCTCGTTGTTTTTGCAGTGTCGTTCTTAGGTGCGTTTGAAATCATGCTGCCGAATTCCTGGGCGAGTAAAGTGGACAAGCAAGCCGATCGGGGCGGCATCGTGGGCATTTTGTTTATGGCCCTGGCGCTTGCGATTGTGTCGTTTTCGTGCACGGGTCCTATAGTGGGAACTCTGTTGTTTGAGGCGGCATCCCAGGGCGGCATAGGTCCGATTGTGGGAATGTTCGGGTTTTCGCTGGCGCTGGCCTTGCCGTTTATGCTGTTTGCGATGTTTCCGGGTTGGCTTAATTCGCTTCCGCGCTCAGGGGGTTGGCTCAATACGGTGAAAGTGAGCCTTGGATTCCTTGAACTGGCGCTAGCGTTTAAATTCCTTTCGAATGCCGACCTCGTGTTGCAGTTGCATTTGCTTGAGCGCGAACTGTTCATTGCGATATGGATTGCGATTTTTGGTACGTGGACGCTGTATTTGTTTGGGAAGATTCGCACGCCCCACGATTCGGATTTGCCGTTTTTGTCTGTAGGCCGATTGTTGCTCGGCGTATTGACGCTGACGTTTACGATTTATCTGGTTCCGGGGCTTTGGGGCGCGCCGCTGAAACTTATCAGCGCGTTTCCGCCACCGATGGAATACAGCGAAAGTCCGCTAGGGGTAGGAGGATCGGCTGCCGCATTTGAGGGTGAATTGCCTAAAGGGGCCAAACGCGCCCACAATATGATCGTGTTTATGGATTACGAAGACGGACTTGCGTACGCCAAAGAAACCGGCAAACCCGCGATGCTCGACTTTACGGGCTATGCATGCGTAAACTGCCGTAAAATGGAAAACAACGTATGGACGCGTCCCGATGTGTTTGAGGTACTTAAAAACGATCTTGTCATTATTTCGCTTTATGTGGACGACAAGCGAAAATTGCCTGAGAACGAGCAGTTTATATCGGAACTTACGGGTGAAAAAATAGAAACTACAGGCGACAAATGGACCGATTTTATGTTGTCCCGATACAATACGAACACCCAACCGCTTTACGTGCTTGTGGATCCGGATGGAAATGATATTTCTGAAACGACAATCAGTTATGTAGGTGCCGATGAATACCTGGCTTGGTTGCGCAAAGGATTGAATCGGTTTAAAACCCGGAAATAGCCAAAATTCATGTTTGCCGGTTGATTTTGCGTATTGCGTTAGGGATTGAAGGCAGGCACCGCGTGCAGCCGTAAAGCCCGGCCGCGCGAAGAGCGTTCAGGGTGCGTGGCTGTTTGTAGCGCGGAACGCCCAAAAAAACCTTAATATTTTCCCGATGGTCGGGGCTTATTTAAAACATTCGGGCGAATTGTTCCGAATTGTGAATTGTCCATTATATTTGCAATCCTAATTGTTCATTATGATTAAAATTACACTTCCGGACGGCTCTGCAAAGGAGTTTGAAAGCGGGGCAACGCCGATGAGGGTTGCCAAAAGTATCAGTGAAGGCCTGGCGCGCAATGTGATCTCGGCTACATTCAACGGGCAAACTGTTGAAACTGAGACGCCGCTGACCGAAAGTGGGGCGCTTGTGTTGCACACCTGGAACGACAACGAAGGTAAAAAGGCGTTTTGGCATTCGACTTCTCACGTGTTGGCTCAGGCGCTTCAGGATTTGTATCCGGGCATAAAGCTTACGATTGGTCCGGCCATTGACAACGGTTTTTACTACGACGTGGATTTTGGCGATCTCAAAATCAGCGACGCAGACTTTAAAGCGATCGAAGATAAAATGCTGGACATTGCGCGTGGAAAGCACGAATTTAAGATGCGTTCGGCCTCGAAGGCGGATGCGCTTGAGTTTTACCGCAGAGAGAATAACCCGTACAAACTGGAACTGATTCAGAACCTTGAGGACGGCACGATTACGTTTTGCGACCATTCGACGTTTACCGATCTTTGCCGCGGCGGCCATATCCCGAATACGGGCATTATTAAGGCGGTTAAAATCATGAGTGTTGCCGGAGCTTACTGGCGTGGGGACGAAAAGAATAAACAACTTACGCGCGTTTACGGCATCTCGTTTCCGAAACAAAAAGACCTTACAGATTATCTGGAACTGCTCGAAGAGGCAAAACGCCGCGACCACCGCAAACTGGGCAAAGAACTCGAGCTTTTTGCGTTTTCTCAGCGCGTAGGCCAGGGGTTGCCGCTTTGGTTGCCTAAAGGTGCTGCGCTTCGCGACCGTTTGGAACAATTCCTTAGAAAAGCACAGAAAAAAGCCGGGTACGAGCAGGTAGTAACGCCGCATATCGGGCAGAAGGAACTTTACGAAACTTCTGGTCATTACGCGAAGTACGGCGCGGATTCATTCCAGCCCATTCACACGCCGGCCATGGGCGAGGAGTTTTTGCTTAAGCCGATGAACTGCCCGCACCACTGCGAAATTTACAATACCAAGCCCTGGTCGTATAAGGATTTGCCTAAGCGTTACGCGGAATTTGGAACCGTGTACCGGTACGAACAGTCCGGAGAATTGCACGGGCTTACACGCGTTCGCGGATTTACGCAGGACGACGCCCATATTTTTTGTACGCCGGACCAATTGGACGAGGAGTTTAAAAAGGTGATCGACCTGGTGCTTTACGTGTTTGGGTCGCTTGGCTTTGAGGATTTTACGGCTCAGGTTTCACTCAGAGATCCCGACAATCCGGACAAGTATATCGGATCGGTCGAAAACTGGGAAAAGGCCGAGCAGGCGATTATTAATGCTGCGCGCGACAAAGGCCTGAACTACGTGATTGAAACCGGAGAGGCTGCGTTTTACGGCCCTAAACTGGATTTCATGGTAAAGGATGCGCTGGGCCGGCAGTGGCAACTTGGAACGATTCAGGTGGATTACAACCTGCCCGAGCGTTTTGACCTTACTTACAAAGGTGCCGACAACGAATTGCACCGTCCGGTGATGATTCACCGCGCGCCTTTCGGGTCGATGGAGCGGTTCATTGCGATTTTGCTGGAGCACACGGCCGGTAACTTTCCGCTGTGGTTGATGCCCGAGCAGGCTATCATTCTGTCTTTGAGTGAGAAATATGAAAATTATGCCAAAAAAGTTTTAGAATTGCTCGAAAATCACGAAATTCGCGCCCTAATTGACAACCGGAACGAAACAATCGGGAAAAAAATCCGTGAGGCCGAAACCAAGAAGTTCCCATTCATGCTGATTGTGGGCGAGGAAGAGGAAACAAACGGAACGATTTCGGTTCGCAGGCACGGTCAGGAAGGTCGCGGAAATGCGTCCATGACGATAGAAGCGTTTGCGGCCATGGTCAATGAAGAAATTGGAAAAACGCTCAAAACATTTAATGTTTAACTAAATACTATAACGCCATAGCAATAAGAAACAACAGGGGATACCAACCCAGAGTAGAAAAGAAGGACGCACACCGCATTAACCACCACATCCGCGGCGTACAGGAAGTACGTTTGGTCGGGGAGAATATTGAGCCCGGTGTCGTTAAATTAACTGAAGCGCTTAAGATTGCCGACCAACAGGAACTGGACCTCGTGGAAATTTCCCCGAACGCAGATCCGCCGGTATGCAAAATCATGGACTACAAAAAGTTCGTGTACGAGCAAAAGAAGCGCGACAAAATGCTCAAGGCCAAGTCTACTCAGGTCACGATAAAGGAAATCCGGTTCGGGCCGCAAACGGACGAACACGATTACGAGTTTAAACGCAAGAATGCCGAAAAGTTCCTTAAAGAAGGTTCTAAGGTAAAGGCGTTCGTTTTCTTTAAAGGCCGTTCGATCATTTACAAGGATCAGGGGCAGATACTGTTGTTGCGTCTGGCCCAGGACCTCGAGGAATGGGGCAAAGTAGAAGCAATGCCGGTTTTGGAAGGAAAGCGGATGATTATGTTCATTGCGCCTAAGAAGAAGAAGTAAGCCGGAGCGTCCGGTGGTTGCAGCCCCGATGGAAGCAGCATCCTTTGGCGCTTAAGCCAAAGATAACGCGTACAGCGGGAGAAGCTGCCCAAAAAAGAAAGTAAGTTAATGCCAAATACTAGGAAATTATGCCTAAAATGAAAACCAAATCCAGCGCCAAGAAACGTTTTAAGTTGACGGGCTCCGGAAAAATCAAACGGAAGCACGCTTTCAAAAGCCACATTCTGACAAAAAAGTCAAAGAAACGCAAGCTCGCGTTGACACACTCTGCACTGGTTCACCAGTCCGATGTGAAGAGCGTTAAAGAACAATTGCGCCTTATTTAAGCGCTTGTTCCGGTTACCTATTTTATAACCCTGGAGTATGGCTTTTAAGTTCCCGATGTTGGGGCGCCTGCTACAAAAAACAAGAAAATTATGCCAAGATCAGTAAATTCCGTTGCCAAAAGGGCACGCAGAAAAAAAGTATTGAAGCAAGCCAAAGGTTACTTTGGCCGTCGTAAAAACGTTTGGACAGTGGCTAAGAACGCCGTGGAAAAAGCAATGCAATATGCTTACCGCGACCGCAAAGTCAAAAAGAGAAACTTCCGCGCGCTGTGGATTATGCGTATCAACGCTGGTGCACGTCTGGAAGGGATGTCCTACTCACAGTTCATGGGGAAAGTCAAAGCCGCAGGCATAGAACTCAACCGCAAAGTCCTTGCAGATTTGGCCATGAACCACCCGGAGGCTTTCAAAGCCATCGTGAACAAAGTAAAATAACGTTTTTATAAATCCGGTTTTTAACTTACTTACGGGAACCCGCTTTTTTAGCGGGTTTTTTGTTTTTTGGGCGTGTCGGCGCGGGCCGTAGTAAATTGGCGGGCCCGAAAATTTTTTTAAAGGCCCGCGCCGCCGCGCTGTACGCTGTGCACGGCACCTGCTTCCATCGCTCACGCAAGCTTTTGCGCAATTCAGAAAACTGCGATTTTTTGGGGCAATCATCGGAAATATTTGCCGTCTAACGATTTGTGACTTAGCGATGAGTGCGTAAGCTATTGTTTTTGAGTAAATTAATGGTTTTAGCCCAATTTATGCCCGTTGTGAACCCCGCAGATTTGCGTTAATTTCGAACCATGGCCATACCGTTAAACATACGCGAACGCGCGTCTCAGATTACTACCGATTTTTTGCGGTTATACACGTCTCATATTGAGGACCTCGTAGCCGGCCGCGTACAGCGACGCAGGACAGTTAAAGAATTTGCGGCTGCGCTTGAGTTGCGGCCGAGTGTGTTGAGCGAAACGGTCAAATTCACGACCGGGCAAAGCGTTGCCGA
>CAZTGF010000075.1:0-2302 GCA_964612955.1 uncultured Flavobacterium sp. | reverse complement strand
AGGCGGGCCGGCATAATCGGCTGGGTTTTTTTACATTTGCTGAAACCTAAACAAAACACCATGGTAAAAAGATTTGCGCTTGCCATAGCGCTGCTCGTTGCGTTCTGTGCGGACGCTCAACAAAAAACGCTTACGCTGGAGCAATCGGTATTGCAGCAGTACCGCCAGTTTCGCGCCGATAATCTGCTCGGGTTTCAATGGATTCCGGCTACTGACGATTATACTTACTTTGGCGAAATGGGCCAGCAGTTGTTTCGCGCATCGGCCCGGGACGCCAAACCTGCCACAGAGGTCGTTTCACTGACAACCCTCAACGCCGCTACAGGCGAGAACTTTCGGAACTTCGGTACGGTGGACTGGCGTTCAGCTACGAGTTTCCTGATTTCGTCAGGGCCGAAAGTTTACGAATTCAATACTGATTCAAATAAGGCGACGCTGTTGTTTACGCTTCCGGAAGGCGCGGAAAATGTGACTTTCAACACTCAGAAATCGAAAGTCGCATACACTATCGGCAACAATCTTTACGTATTCGATAAAACTCAGAAAGCGGTTACAAACCACAGCAATCCGGCTATTGTAGCGGGTGTTGCCATCGCGCGAAGTGAATTCGGCATTAAAAACGGTATTTTTTGGTCGCCGGGCGGAGACAAACTCGGCTTTTATGAAAAAGACGAAACGGACGTGGCCGATTATCCGATTTTGGATATTTCTACAACGCCCGGAACGCTTCGGAACATCAAATACCCGATGGCCGGACAAACGAGTGAGCGTCCCCGCGTCGGGATTTACGATGTGACCGCGGACCGTACCGTTTATATCACACCATCGGGCAATGCGGACGATTATCTGACGAATTTCGCGTTTTCATCGGACGAAAAGTACGTGACGATTGCGGAATTGAACCGCGGGCAAAACCACATGAAGCTGCAACTTTTTAACGCTGCCACGGGCGCTTTGGTGCGTACGTTGTTCGAAGAGAAAAGCAATACCTGGGTGGAACCGGAGCACGCAGCTTATTTCCTGCCCAAAGATCCGAACCATTTTATCTGGATTAGTGAACGCGACGGATACACAAACCTGTACTACTACAACATTTCGGGCAAGCTCGTACGTCAGTTAACGCGCAATAAGTTCATGCTCAGCGATATTCTCGGAACCAATGCGGCGGGCACGGAAATTTATTTCAGCGCTACGGGCCCGAACCCTACAAATTCGCTTATCTACAAGGTAAACCTCAAAGGAAAGCAACAGTTGTTGAGCGAATCAGAAGGCGTTCATCACGCTATGGTAAGCCCGAACGGAAATTTTCTCGTGAACGAATTTTCGTCCTTGAAACATCCGGGAAAAACTGCGATAATTGAGGCAAACGGGAAATCGAGGATTGTAGTGGAAAGTTCAAACAAATACGACGGTTATGCGTTAGGTCGGGCCGAGATCGGCACAATTAAAGCTGCGGATGGAACGACGGATTTGTACACGCGCATGATTAAGCCCTCGAATTTCGATGCTTCGAAGAAATACCCGGTTATGATTTACGTTTATGGCGGTCCGCATGCTCAAATGATCACGAATTCGTTTTTAGGTGGCGCAAATTTGTGGATGTACTGGATGGCCGAACAGGGCTATCTCGTATTTACAGTGGACAACCGCGGATCTGCGAACCGGAGTGTAGCCTTTGAGAGTGTAATCCACAGAAACCTTGGTGTTAATGAGGTGGACGACCAGCTCGAAGGGGTCCGCTACCTGAAGTCGCTCCCGTATGTGGACGCGGACCGTCTCTCAGTACACGGCTGGAGTTATGGCGGTTTTATGACGATTTCTATGTTGCAGCGCGAACCTGGATTGTTTAAAGCAGGTGTGGCGGGCGGCCCGGTAACCGATTGGAAGTTTTACGAAATCATGTACGGCGAACGCTATATGGATACGCCCAATGAGAATCCCGAGGGCTACGAAAAAACAAGTACGCTGAACAAGGCGGCTAAAGTTGACTCCAGATTGCTGCTGATTCACGGCACGGCCGACGACGTAGTGGTGTTGCAACACAATTATGCCTTGCTTCAAAAGTTTGTGGAGGCGCAAAAACAGGTGGATTATTTTGCCTATCCGATGCACAAACACAACGTTATGGGGCGCGACCGCGTTCACCTGATCCAGAAAGTGCTCGATTATATTATGGAACACAACAAATGATGATAAAGACGCCTTCGAAAGAGGGCGTTTTTTTTTGCAATTAGTATATGAAATCTGTGTGGCGAAATGGGGGGAAGATGGTATTTTTAGCCCGGGTGGGCGTGGGTTGTGT
>CAZTGF010000074.1:3577-9323 GCA_964612955.1 uncultured Flavobacterium sp. | reverse complement strand
TGTTCACTTGTATGGAATGCCGTACAAGGTCGATCAAATCCGGGCCATTGCCGATGAGTTTTCGGTGCCCATTCTCGAGGACAGTGCCGAAGCGCTCGGAAGTTCGTACAAAGGGAAGCCGTGCGGAACTTTTGGAGACATTGGAATTTTGTCGTTTAACGGGAACAAAATCATAACCACTTCGGGCGGGGGGGCGCTCGTAACCTCGGATGCGGCCGTCAAGGAAAAAGCCGTGTTTCTGGCCACTCAGGCACGGGACGCTGCGCCACATTACCAACACAGCCACATCGGTTACAATTACAGATTGTCTAATATATGCGCAGGAATCGGGCGCGGACAAATGCAGGTTTTGGACAAACACCGCGACCTCAGACGCCAAATGAACGAATTTTACCGGCGTATTTTTGCAAAGTATCCGCAGGTTCGAATGCTCGAAGAGCCCTCAGAGGACTATTTCTCGAATCACTGGCTCAGCGCGATTTACTTTGAACCCTCTGATTTCGGCGGAAAAACGAGGGAGGATTTGCGGCTGTCACTCGAATCGGAAAACATCGAAAGCCGCCCGCTGTGGAAACCGATGCACATGCAGCCCGTATTCTCTCATTGCCGTTATTTCGGGGCAGATGTGAGCCAAAAACTGTTTGAAGACGGATTGTGTCTGCCCTCGGGATCAAACCTTTCTGACGCGGATCGCGAAAGAATCGCCGGAGCAATTGCGAAGTTTTTCGATTAAACGCGCTTTTTTGGGCCAAACCGCGGGATTTGAGTTAAAATAAACTTAAATTTGGCTGCTTTATCTATATATGGAATCTTCCAAATTACGAAAAATTATCAGGGACAGGCTTTTTGTAAAGCGCTTCCAGAACATGGGCTATTTGCCCCGATGGATTGTGTTTTTAATCGACGTAGGTATTGTCGTCGTGGCCAATGTGATTACCTACGTCATTGTGTCGAGCCTTACTGAACTGCACCCGCGTTTTCGTACGATGAACATGCCCGAGCGTTATTTGCTCATCGTGGGCGTAAATACGCTGTTTTTCGTTTTTTACCGCACTTACGCGGGAATCATCCGCCATTCCACATTTATCGACGGCGTAAAACTGCTCGTTGCAACAACCTCGTCTTTTCTTGTCCTCGTGGGCTTTAACTGGGCGCTGTTTTGGTATCAGGGCGAAAAGCTGTTTCTGAACACCGGATTGTTCATCAGTTGCGTGATTTCGTTTTTGCTGCTGTTTTTGTTCCGCATCATGATCAAATACGCGTTTACAAAATACATCAACGAGGCAGAACGCCACAAACTTTTGCGTGCGGTGATTTACGGGGCCGATGCCAACGCAATTTCGGTAGCCAACGCATTAAAAACCGAGGTTCCAAGTCGCTTTAAACTCATTGCGTTTATAGACAAGTTCGCAACCTCGCGTATGTCCAAAAGCATCCTGAATTTGCCCATAATGAGCCAAAAGCGCAGTTTGCACGTGATCATGCGCGCGCTCAAGGCAGATGCAGTCATTATCGCCGAAAAAAGTCTGAGCAAAGAGGAAACAATTGCGATTGTAGAAGAATGTCTCGAATACAATTTCAAGGTTTTTACCGTGCCGCTGATTACCGATTGGGAGGACCAGCAGCAGATTTCGAAGAAAGTAAAATCGTTCGAGATTGAAGATTTGCTGGACCGAAAGCCGATTGTGCTGGACATGAAATCGATCTCCGAAGAACTGCGCGGCAAAACGGTATTGATTACGGGTGCCGCCGGATCGATCGGAAGTGAAATCACGCGGCAGGTTTCTGCGTTTGCACCGGCCGAACTGATTATGGTAGACCAGGCCGAAACACCGCTCCACAGCCTGCACCTCGAAATTTCCGGGCAACGCGGTTCTCAAATTCAAATGCGCACGATTCTGGCCGATATCCGCAACAAAACCGCGCTCGAACAAATCTTCCGCACGCATCGTCCTCATGTGGTTTACCATGCGGCGGCTTACAAGCACGTTCCGCTTATGGAAGCCAATCCGAGCCAGGCCGTACACACGAATGTTACCGGAACGCGCAACCTTGCCGATCTGGCACTCGAATACGGAGCCGATAAATTCGTTATGGTTTCCACAGACAAAGCCGTAAATCCGAGTAATGTCATGGGCGCGAGCAAACGCATCGCAGAAAAATACGTTCAGGCGTTGCATTTTAAAGCGCAGGCACAAAACCCGCCGGCCACGAAATTTATCACAACGCGGTTTGGAAATGTCTTAGGATCTAACGGTTCCATCGTTCCGCTGTTTACGCGACAAATTGCAGAAGGCGGCCCGATAACGATCACGCACCCGGAAATTATCCGGTATTTTATGACGATTCCCGAAGCGTGTCAACTCGTACTCGAAGCTGGTGCAATGGGCGCTGGCGGTGAGATTTTTATCTTCGACATGGGCCAACCCGTTAAAATTATCGACCTTGCTCACAAAATGATCCGATTGGCCGGTTATACGCCCGGAAAGGAAATTGAAATTAAAATCATCGGACTAAGGCCAGGCGAAAAGCTATACGAAGAATTGCTCAACGATACCTCTAAAACCCTGCCCACGCACAACGAGAAAATTATGATTGCCGTAGATTGCTGGGACGATTTTGACGCACTGAGTACGGCCGTATCGGATCTTGAACACTCCGCCGGCCACATGCAGGACAAAGATCTCGTATTGAAAATGAAAAGGATCGTTCCCGAGTTCAAAAGCATGAATTCGATCTTTGAAACGCTCGATTTGCCCGAAAAAATTTCTCAATAACCCTCAGTCGCTTATATTTGCGCTCCAACACTTGATTTTGTCTTTATGAATTTCACTAAACTGATTGTTTTTCTACTCACGGCTATGCTTGCTTTTTCGTGTGCATCCAAAAAGGATTTGCTGTACCTGCAGGACGTTTCCAGCAATCAGGAGAAACAGTTGGACCAATATGAGCCTACGCTGAAGACGGACGATCTGCTCAGCATTATTATTTCGGCCGAAACGCCAGAGGTAACCATTCCGTTTAACATGCCGGCCATTCAAGGCAATTACGAGGTAAACAACAACCAGAACGGCATTAAGACCTACCTGATCGACAATGCCGGAAACATTGAATTTCCGGTTATCGGGACGATTAAACTCGCCGGGCTAACGCGGGCCGAAGCCGTGGAAAAAATCGGCAAAGCAGTATCCGAATACATCATTAATCCTCAGGTGAACCTGCGCATTCTCAATTACAAGGTTTCGGTGCTTGGCGAAGTGAACCGTCCGGGCAGTTTTGTGCTCGAGAGCGAACGCGTCACCTTACTCGAGGCCCTGAGTCGTGCAGGAGACCTTACCATTTACGGAAACCGCCACAACGTTCTCGTGATCCGCGAAACCGATGGCAAAAAGTCGTTTAACCGGCTCGATATCACCAAAAGCGATTTCATGACATCGCCTTTTTACTATCTGACGCAAAACGATGTCGTCGTGATTGAGCCGAATCAGGCCCGCGTGAACATGTCGTCTTACGGACAAAACCTTCAAGTGATTCTGGGTACGGTGTCGCTGCTGATAACCGTAGCGGTTCTAATTTTCAAATAACTCATGCAAGAACACCATTCTTTAAAACATCAAAAAGACGCCACCATATCCATTCGCGAGGAAATTGAAAAATACCTTGCCTACTGGCCCTGGTTCATTTTGGGTGTTTTTATTTGCCTGACGCTCGCTTACACTTATCTGCGCTATACGGTTCCCGTTTACCGGGCGGCCGCTACGATTCTGGTCCGGGACGACCGAAAAGGGAATATGGCATCGGAAATGAGCGCGTTTTCAGATCTGGGCCTCATGGGCAACATAAAAAACAATGTAGACAACGAAATCGAAATCCTGCGTTCGCGCACGATTTTGCAAAAATCGATTGATTCGCTTCACCTGAACGTTTCCTATTTTGCCGAAGGACGCATCAAAAGCGTGGATTTATACAAAGATGCACCGGTTTCCGTGGCTTTTTTTGACCGTAGCGACGCGTTTTACAACAAATACCACAATCTGGTACTCCAATCGGTATCGGACAAACAATTTGAAATTCTTACGGGATCGGGCCAGAGCAGAGGCAAATTTACGTACGGAAACATCGTTGATCTGGGCTATTGCAAAATCATCGTCACCCGGCTTTCAACGCGCCAAAACAAGGCGGCAGATTATTCGCTCTCGGTGAGAATCAGCCCGCTTGCGCACGTCACTTCCCGGTACAGATCACGGATCAGCGTGGCTTCGATCAGTAAAACGTCGAGTGTAGTGGAACTGGCCATGGCGGACCCGATTCCCGAGCGAGCCGAAGACCTGCTCAATGCGATAATCGCGAATTACAACCGCGATGCAATTAACGACAAACGCATCATTTCGATGGGAACAGAGGCGTTTATCACCGAACGTCTCAAAATCATCGAGTCCGAGCTCGGATCTGTGGAGCGCGATGCAGCCGGTTTTAAAAGCTCGAACAGGCTTACCGATATCAGTTCGGATGCGGGGATGTTTCTGCAGAATTCTGTCGATTTTCAAAAAGCGCTGATTGAAACCGAAACGCAATTGCGCATTGTGGCCGATATGATGGCGTTTCTGGAAGAAAACAATACCGGTCTTGTGCCGAGTAACATTATACCAAACGACCAAACCGCAACCTCGCTGATTGCCGAACACAATAACCTGTTCATCGAACGCGAACGCTATTTGAAATCGGGAACCGAATCTAACGCAATTGTGCAAAATGCGACGAACAAACTTCAGGATTTGCGTTTTGCGATTCAGGAAAGTTTGGCCCGACTTAACGCCTCGCTCAAAATCCGCAAGTCCGACCTTGAGAAACAGGTCAATATGGTTGTGGGTAAAATCTCGCAGATTCCGGGACAGGAACGCGAATTCCGCATCATCGACCGACAGCAAAAAATCAAGGAAGCGCTTTATATTTACCTGCTCGAAAAGCGCGAAGAAATTGCCATTTCACTCGCTGTTACTGCGCCGAATGCCAAGGTAATCGATCCGGCTTTATCCACGACGAGCCCCGTGTCGCCGCGCACGAACATCATTTATCTGATTGCGCTTGTGATGGGTCTTGGAATTCCGTTCGTCGTGATTTACGTGATTCATTTGCTCGACACCAAAGTTAAAACGCGCGAACATGTAAACGCACAGGTATCGGCTCCGTTCCTCGGCGATATCCCAATGTCCGAATCCAACGAAGAAATTCTGAGTTCTACGAGCCGCTCTTCAACGGCCGAAGGCATCCGCATTGTGCGCACCAACCTGGAATTCATGCTGTCCCGCGTTCCCGAAGAAAGGGCAAAAACCATCGGAATTACCTCTACGGTACCCAAAGAAGGAAAAACATTCGTCGCGATTAATATGGCCGCTGCCATGGCGCTTTCGGGCCGAAAAGTACTGCTCATCGGACTGGACGTACGCAACCCGAAACTCGATCAGTACCTGAACATTCCCGCTGCCGGACTTACGAACTTCCTCGTGCAACCGGGTGGCGATATTCACGATTTCATCGCGCCATTGCCGGATTACGATCATTTCCATGTATTGTCTTCAGGGGCTATTCCGCCTAATCCTGTGGATCTGCTCATGAACGGAAAACTCGGTCCGATGTTCGAAACCCTCAAATCCGAGTACGATTATATTGTCATCGATACGGCTCCGATGAGTCTTGTAACCGACACCCTGCTGATTTCAGAATTTGCCGATGCGTTCGTTTACGT
>CAZTGF010000074.1:0-3477 GCA_964612955.1 uncultured Flavobacterium sp. | reverse complement strand
TACGGCTATGGATACGGACAAGACGACCCGTCCAAAAAGCCGTGGTATAGGTTTAAGAAATAGTTTGGGGCGCCAACCGGGCGTTGTTTGCAATAGCCTGGGTTAACAGTTCGGGCGATTTAACGCGGACGCGCTCGCTGAACGCATTTACATGTCTTACATGGTGCATATCGGTACACGCAAAATCTATCCAACCGCGTTTGAGCAATTCGTCTGCCATTGAGGCTACTTCGGGCCCGTAATAACCCACCGTTGACAGCAGGTTAAGTTGTAGCAGGCAACCCGCGTTTTTGAGCGCCTCGAGTTCAGAAATCGCCTTAAAATAATACGGGTACCGCTCCGGATGTGCCAAAACCGGCGTGTAACCGGCGAGCTGTATGTCAAAAACCAACTGGCGCAAATGCAAAGGCGGGCTCAAATAAGAAAGTTCAACGAGCAGGTGCTTTCCGTGAAGCGCAATGAGGTCACCTCGCTCCAGATGGCCCGGAAATGCGCTGTCCAGCAAATATTCGGCGCTAGCGTAAAGCGGCATTGTAATTCCGTTTTCGGTGGCTACATGCCGAACTTCATCGAGCCGTTTCAGAATGCCGGGGGGCGTATTTTCGTACAGGTTGTCCGAAATATGAGGGCTTGCAATGAGTTGGCCGTATCCGAATTCAGACAAGGCGCGCAACAGAAACAGCGTGTCTTCGGGCGTTTTTGCGCCATCGTCGAGCCCAAAGAGCCAATGCGCATGGAAATCCACGGCGCCCTTTGGCACCAACGTTTTTAAAACCGGCTTTTTGGACAGGAAAAACAAGGCTTTTGGTTTTGTCGCAAATGTAGTAAATCGGTTTAAAGACAGGCCGATTAAATAGCAAATTCAGCCCTCGTGGATGGTGGATTTTATTATATTTGCAGCCAAACTCCGACCGAGCAAACATGCAAAAGACAGAAGATTGGGACCTGGTCATCGAAGGCCGAGCTCCGCTGCTGGACCTGAAGTTGCGATCTGTGTGGCGCTACCGCGATTTGCTGCGGATGTTCGTCAAGCGCGATTTCATCAGTTTCTACAAACAGACGATTCTGGGGCCGCTCTGGTTTTTTATTCAACCGTTGCTTACTTCGCTCGTTTTTACGTTTGTGTTCGGGAATCTCGCTGGAATCGGAACCGACGGACTGCCTCAGTTCCTGTTCTATCTCGCCGGCGTTACGGCTTGGAACTACTTCGCCGAATGCCTGACCAAAACCTCGACCGTGTTCCGCGATAATGCGAATATATTCGGAAAAGTTTATTTCCCGAGGCTGATTATGCCGCTCAGCATCGTAACGAGCAATCTCGTGAAGTTCGGGGTGCAACTTCTACTGTTGATTGGCTCAATGGTGTACTTCCTGGCTAAAGGTGCCGATTTTTCACCTACGTGGGCACTTGCATTGTTCCCTGTTCTGATTATTCTCATGGCGATGCTGGGTCTGGGACTCGGATTAATCATTACCGCGATGACAACGAAATACCGCGATTTGACGTTTCTCGTAGGCTTTGGCGTACAATTGCTCATGTATGCAACCACCGTGATTTACCCGCTCAGCGAGGCGCGCGACAAACTCGGCCAGTATGCGTGGATCGTGGAACTCAACCCTATGACGTACATTATAGAAACCTTCCGTTTTGCGTTTCTTGGGCAAGGCGCTTTTAGTTGGGCCGGACTTGGATATACCTCGCTCGTAACGGCCGTTGTGCTGTTCTTAGGCGTTGTGATTTTTAATAAAACCGAACGCAGTTTCGTCGATACGATTTAATGGAAAACATTGTCATCAAAGCAGAAGACGTTTCAAAGGCGTACCAAATCGGGCAGATTGGTACCGGAACCGTTTCGCGCGATATCGAGCGGTTTGTAAAGACGCGCATCTTAGGCAAGGAAGACCCGTTTCTCAAAATCGGCGAAGAAAACAACCGGGCCGTTAAAGGGAGCAGCGACATCGTCTGGAGTTTGCGCGATATTAATTTCCAGATCGCAGAAGGACAGGCGGTAGGCATCATCGGCAAAAACGGCGCGGGAAAATCCACACTGCTTAAACTACTGTCTCGCGTTACCGCACCCACAACCGGCCGGATTAAAGTAAAGGGCCGCATTGCGAGTTTGCTCGAGGTAGGAACAGGCTTTCACCCGGAACTTACCGGACGCGAAAATATTTACCTGAACGGCGCCATTCTGGGCATGAGAAAGGCCGAAATCAGGCGGAAGCTCGACGAAATTATCGACTTCTCGGGAGTGGAACGTTATATAGATACGCCCGTGAAACGCTACTCCTCGGGCATGTACGTGCGATTGGCGTTTGCCGTTGCCGCCCATCTCGAAAGCGAAATTCTTATCGTCGATGAAGTCTTAGCCGTAGGCGATGCCGAATTTCAGAAAAAATGCCTTGGCAAAATGGGCGACATTTCAAAAGGGCAGGGGCGTACGGTTTTGTTTGTGAGTCACAATATGGCGGCGGTGCAGAATTTATGCAACGCGGGGATATATTTAAAGAATGGAAAAATTGCCGCTACAGGAGAGGTAAGGGATATTGTGGATACGTATTTGCGAGCCGAGAACTTGCTTACAAGCCAATCTTTCTTAAACGGCGCGCCTAACGCACACGCTTGCCACATTCTTTCGTTTCAAATTACGTCTGGAATTCAAACCGGAGCACCATTTGTTTTTGAGATGGAGGTGCATTCGCCGGACAAGCGAAGCATTGAACTTGCCGTGGGCATCCGCGCAACCGATACGACGGCCATCATGCAATTGTATTCCGGACATGTGGGTGAGACCTTCGTGGTTCAGCCCGGTAAAAATATTATCCGGGGCGAAATTCCGCAACTGTTGTTAACATCAGGACATTATATTGTAAGCCTGTGGGCGGGAACAGGCGGAATTCAGTTCGATTTTCATCGTGAAGCTTTAACTATATACGTGCAGGAGGGAAGTTTGCGACCCTCGGCCCCGGTAGCGCTCAAACGAGGGTATCCGGTACTTACTAATTCAACTTGGCTCAAATTATGATTGACAAACAGTTTATAACCAATAAGAGGCAGCCGTTTTTTGAACTGGCACGACCCTATATTAACGAGTATTCCAAAGTACTCGACATCGGACCGGGCTCGGCATCATTTTCGGCCCATTTTGGCCGGACGGATTTTTATCTCTTTGAGGGGAATCCGATTTCCGCCAACCAATTAAAGACGTTTCATCCACATACGATGGAGGGACTATTGCCAACGCTCCCGTTTGAGTCGTCGTTTTTCGACCTCATTCATTGTAGTCATGTCGTGGAGCATTTAGAGCCCCAGGTGTTTTACGACAGTTTGAAAGAGATGGACCGTTGCCTGAAACCGGGGGGCGCATTAGTTATTTCCGCGCCGTTGATGTGGGAAGGCTTCTATAACGACCTCTCGCACGTAAAACCGTACGCACCGCGAATCTTTGAAAAGTACCTCGCCGGAAGCGCTTCCGG
>CAZTGF010000073.1:6251-9324 GCA_964612955.1 uncultured Flavobacterium sp. | reverse complement strand
CGTCGTCTGACCATCCGGCGATTCCACCGTAGTCACCTTTACCTTGTTTGAAGTTAGCCAATTGGTCACCTCTTACTTTTCGCTTGCCAGAACGCGTATAAGCTCCGGACCATGGATATTTCTTTTGTCCTTTGTAAATGTTGTACTCGCGCTGACCTACATGAGCTGCAGCCGCGTATTCCCATTCTGCTTCGGTTGGTAAACGGTACTCCGGAAGCAAAAGCCCTGAAGTACTCTGAGCGTAAACGTTCTTTTGCTCTTCGTCTGCTGCAGCACGGCCGCGACCTTTCTTCAACACGATTTCTTCGTCGCCCCCGTAAGTAAGCGTCGGTGCAGCGAGGTAAGTTTCAGTGCTGAATGACTTGTCGGCCGTAGCTTCGAGCTTGGCGCCCTTCTTAAGATACTTGTTGTCTTCAAGCGTCTTTTCGTTCACGCGGTCGGTTCTCCAACGGCTGAACTCCACGGCCTGAATCCAGTTTACACCTACTACAGGGTAGTTGGCATACGCAGGGTGACGCAGGTAGTGATTCGTCATCGTCTCGTTGTAACCCAAACGGTTTCTCCAAACGAGCGTGTCAGGCAAAGCGCCTTCGTAAATATGCTTGTAGTTCTCCTGATCCGGCGGATAAACACGCTTAAGCCAGTCGAGATACTCCATGTACATGAGGTTGGTTACCTCTGTTTCGTCCATGTAAAACGACTGAACGTGCTGCTGATTTGGAGAGTTGTTCCAATCGTGCATGATGTCGTCCTGAACTCTACCCATGGTAAATGTTCCACCTTCAACCATAACCAGGCCCGGGGCGGTCGCCTGTTTTTTAAAGTTAGAGTTGTACTGAAACCCACCATCCTTGTCGTTGATCTTCCAACCCGTAGCACTCGAAGTGTTTTTTGAGCCAGATCCTTTACTGCAGGCAGTAAAACCAAAAACTATTACTGAAACCAGTAACAGCCTGACAGCCATGATTTTGTTTACTTTCATACTTTAGTAGGTAATAAATTTGTGGCGCAATATAGCAATTAACGATAACATTGCAACACTATTTTTAAATTATTCAAAAAATGCCCGAATTTCAAAGGCATTCGGAATTGAAAACGCAAAAGTAAATAAAATAGTATGGCAGCGTGCTAAATAAATTAATTTTACCGCAGTAATATTTTTAAAAGCCCCGCGTTAGTTTATGCTGATGAGAATTTTAGTTTTTCTTTGGTTTTTTGCGCTTGCCTGGAACAGCCATTCCCAGCAGAGCGGACAGGCAACACTCGAGTGGCGCGCCAAATCCGCATACCCGCTAAGTGAACACAGCGTGCAAATTCCCCAATTCAACCCCGGAAATATGCGCTATTACTCGTATTCGCGCAGCATTGAGTTTGCCGAGAGAATAAAAACAAACGGTCACGTCCGGCCCGAAGTCCAATTCAGCAATGTGCGTTTTGAGCCTATCCCGGCCTCCGAACTCGGCGATTTGGACCACTCGCAGATTCCCCACACTTTTAACGTCTCGGCCCACAGTGCACGCGCCCGGGACGAATATTTTATTACCCTCACCGCTACTCCTATTATAAAGGAAGGAAATAACTTCAAAAAGCTAATCTCGTTTAACTACACGCTCAGTTCTTCATCGGCCCGATTACAAACGATGAGCGCAACAGCGGTTTCCAATTCGGCACTTGCTACAGGCGAATGGCATCGGTTCTATGTAGAAAAGTCAGGCGTTTATAAACTCACACGCGGTTTTTTGCAGAGTCTCGGGGTTAATGTAAATGTAGATCCGAGGCGCATTAAGATTTACGGACACGGCGGGCGCATGTTGTCCCTTCGCAACGAATTGTCGTATCCGATTGACCCCACCGAAAACCCGGTACGTTTTATAGGTGAACAAGACGGCGTTTTTGACCCTGACGATTATATTCTGTTTTACGCAGAAGGCATGGATCAGTGGAATGCAGAAAACCAAACCCACCGCAACCTTTACGCAGACCGCTCCTATTATTATGTAACCTCTGCAGGCGAAAACGGACTGCGCATCCCCGAAGCTGCACCGGCTCCGAATCCATCGGTCACTGAAACGATGTTCGAAGATTATCAGTTCCACGAGCGGGATTTAGTCAATATCGGAAAACTGGGCCGACGCTGGTTTGGCGAACGTTTCAACATCCAGAACGAGCAGGAATTCACGTTTAATTTTCCGGAAGCCGTCACCTCCGAACCTATTTCGATTTCGATATACGCGGCCGGCGCGGCTTTCAACCCGACGAATTTTTCAGTTTCGGCCAATGGTCAGAACGCGGGAACGATTTCGTTTGCACCGCTGAGCACCACTACGACAATGTACGCGAATCCCGGCGTGTTGAATACTACGGTTCCGGGTGCGTCCTTGTTAACGCTGAAACTTACCTATAACAATAATGGCGTCCCGGGTTCGAGCGGCTATCTCGATTATATTATTGCCAAAGCGAAACGTCCGCTTAAGGGTTTTGGAAAGCAATACGCGTTCTGGGCAGATTACAGCACCAACATCGGCAACGTGCAGTTCGATTTTACCTCGGCCCAAAACATTGTTGAAGTTTGGGATGTTACCGATATATATAATGTACGCAGTTTTACAAATACGACCGGCAGTGTGTTTTCGTTTGCCGCACCAATGGGCGACCGCCGCCGTTACGCCGTTCTCGACGCTGCCGATTTTTACCAACCCCTGCGCGAATCTTCGGCCCGTGTTCAGAACCAAAACCTCAAAGGAACGGTGTTTACGAATGCACAAGGCCAGTTTCAGGATATCGATTACCTTATTATTACGCCGGCATTTCTCGCCACTCAGGCCGAACAACTCGCGTCGTTTCACCGCACTTACTCGAACCTGAACACAAAAGTCGTGACGCTCGAGGCTATTTATCCCGAATTCGCATCGGGCAAACAGGACCTGGCAGCGATCCGTAATTTTGTGCGCTATGTTTACGAAAATGGCAGTTCGGAACAAACCCGGTTGCGCTATTTGAACCTTTTCGGCGATGCTTCATTTGACTTTAAATCGCGTACGCAGGGCAACACGAATATCGTCCCGATTTACCA
>CAZTGF010000073.1:1197-6151 GCA_964612955.1 uncultured Flavobacterium sp. | reverse complement strand
AACGTGGTTTTCATTTCCGATGATGCGGATACAATGGGCGACATTTCGCTACAGGCACGACAGAACCAACTCGCGGAAACGCTGAAATCGTTCAGGCCGCATTTAAACATCGATAAAATTTTCACCGATGCATACCAACAGGAATCGGCAGCGGGCGGCCAGCGCTACAGCCGCGCAAGACAGGATTTGTTCGACGCGTTTGAAAAAGGCGCACTCGTATTTAACTACCTCGGACACGGAGGCGAAGAAGGCCTCGCGAGCGAACGAATCTGGACCAAGCAGGACGGCCAGAACCTGAGCAACCGCTACAAATACCCGCTATTCATTACAATTACGTGTGAATTTTCGCGCTTTGACAATCCTACGCGCGAAGCAGCAGGCGAATTCATGTACTGGAACACGGCAGGTGGCGCGCTGTCGATGGTAACAACGGTTCGCTCCATCGGACAATTTGAGGCAGAAAATTTTAACGACCGTTATATGCGCTATCTGTTCGCTTACGATTCGGGCGTTGCGGTGAACAATTATTACACTATTGCCGATGCGTTGCGACGCGCTAAAAACGAAAGTCCGTCGTTTGCGACCAATGTAGTAGTATTTCTGGGCGATCCGGCGCTTAAACTCGCGATTCCGCAGCCCAAAGTGCGACTCACAAAAATCAACGATGTACCGGTTGGCGGCCCCACGGATGCGTTACAGGCGTTGGGCTTTGTGAAACTCGCCGGCGAAGTTACAGACGAATTCAACAATGTGCTTACGAACTATAACGGAGAACTTTCGGTAAACATTTTTGACAAACCCCAGCAGCGCACAACCCTTAACAACGACAATCAGGGCAGTTCGATGACATTCAGCGAAAACGGAGAAACGATTTTCCGCGGGAATGCTTCGGTAAGTTCGGGGTTGTTTGAATTCGGGTTTGTAGTTCCGCGGGACATTCGCGTTCCGTTGGGCAATGGGCGGGTCAGTTTCTACGCCAAACGCAACCAGCTACATCTGGACAAAACCGGCTCGGACGAAACCATTCAGATTGGTGGCATTAACGAAAATGCGGCCGAAGACAACATCGGGCCCACCGTACGGCTTTATATGAACGACGAAACTTTTGTATCGGGCGGCATCACGAACGAATCTCCGTTTTTTCTCGCATTCCTGGAAGACGAAAACGGCATCAATACCGCGAGTGGCATCGGACATGACATCACCGCTATTCTGGACGGAGATGAAAGCAACCCGTTTGTATTGAACGACTATTACGAAACCGAACTCGACAACTACAAAAAAGGCAAATTGCGTTTTCCGTTGCGAAATCTGTCTCCGGGATTGCACACGATTACGTTTCAGGCCTGGGATGTTTACAACAATCCGATCCGCGCCGAAATTCAATTTGTCGTTGTGGGCGATGAAGGATTAACGCTGTCCAACGTGCTCAACTACCCGAATCCGTTCAGCACTTATACGCAATTCTGGTTTTCTCACAATAAACCGTACGAGCCGCTCGAAGTTCAGGTTCAGGTGATGACGGTTACGGGCAAAGTCGTGTACTCGCACAACCGCATCGTAAATACCGAAGGTTTTCTGTCGCGCGAAATTTCGTGGGACGGACGCGACGATTTTGGGGAGCGCATCGGCAAAGGCGTTTATGTGTACCGATTGCGCGTAAAAGCCCAGTTATCGGGAAAAAGTGCAGAAAAAATAGAGAAACTTGTCATCCTTTAATAAAATATTATATTTGTTTACTAATATCCCTTTCCGAATGAGAAAAATTGTTTTTGCCCTCACTGGGTTGCTCGTACTTCAAAGCGCGAACGCACAACTTCAGGAAACGCGGCGTGTGATTACCACAGGCGTTCCGTTTCTGTTAATCGCGGCCGATGCACGGTCTGCCGGGATGGGCGACCAAGGTGTAGCCACGTCTCCAGATGCATTTTCGCAGCAGTACAACCCCGCCAAATACGCGTTTTCAATTGAGAAACAAGGGATTTCGGTAAGCTACACACCGTACTTGACTGAACTCGTGAACGACATATCACTCGGACAACTCAACTACTTTAACCGCATTAACGAACGAAGCGCATTTGCAGCGAGTTTGCGTTATTTTTCTTTGGGCGAAATCGAACTCAGACAGAATTTTGACGACCCGATTGCGCAAACCGTAAAACCGAACGAACTCGCCCTTGATGCTTCGTATGCGCTTCAACTCAGCGAAACCTTTTCGATGGCGGTTGCCGGGCGTTATATCAGATCGGCCCTGCGCATCCCGAACGTAGACAGCGACATTAAGCCCGCGAACACTTTTGCTGTGGATATTGCCGGTTTTTACCAGTCCGAAGAAATGGCGTTTACAGATTTCAACGGCCGTTATCGCCTTGGATTCAACTTTCAGAACATAGGCCCGAAAATTAAATACGACGACATTCAGGACGGAGACGACAATGCGAACTTCTTGCCCGCCAACCTTAAATTAGGCGGTGGATTCGACTTTATCCTTGACGATTATAACAAGGTAGCTGTAGGTTTGGAATTCAACAAATTATTGGTTCCCACACCCCAGGACCCTGATCTGGACGGCGATGGCACAATCACAAACGAAGAACGCGCCCAGAACAATCAGGATTATCGCGAAATCAACTGGGTTTCGGGTATTTTCCAATCCTTCGGCGACGCCCCGGACGGCTTTAGTGAAGAATTAAAGGAGTTTACGTATTCCGTGGGTGCCGAATATATGTATCAGGACTCTTTCGCGTTTCGCCTCGGGTATTTTAACGAAGCTGAGGAAAAAGGCGCGCGTAAGTTCTTTTCGCTCGGAGCAGGATTTAAGTACAACGTGGTTAAGATTGACGTTTCGTACTTATTCTCTGCCTCAAAGGTGCGAAATCCGCTTGAAAACACGCTGCGTTTCTCCCTGACGTTTAACTTCGGCGAGAATTACGAACAATATTAATCTCAACACCTGATGAGTGACAATCCAAATTTCCGAAAGGTCATTTGGATTTTTTTTCGCTATTAATGTTACTGACATGAAACAAATTTCACATACGACAACTTTTACAGTTTACGAAAATTTGAGCGAACTCCCGGCTCAGATAAGCCTGCTTATGCAAAAAGCCGTTGAAGCGCGCAAAAACGCTTACGCTCCTTATTCGGAATTTCGCGTGGGGGCGGCTTTGCTGCTCGAAGACGGTTCGGTAGTCATTGGCTCGAATCAGGAAAATGCAGCTTATCCGTCCGGATTGTGTGCGGAGCGCGTTGCAGTATTTCAATCTGGCGCATTGCATCCGGGTAAAACCATCGCAGCTCTGGCCATTTCTGCAGGCTCGGATCGGGCAGAAACAGACATGCCGATTCCGCCGTGCGGGGCCTGTCGCCAATCGATCGCAGAATACGAGTCCCGACAGCAGGATCCAATCCCGATTTATTTCATGGGCGAAAGCGGTCCAGTCTACAAATCGGACTCCCTGGCCAACCTTCTGCCGTTTACGTTTGACAAGCGTTCGCTCTAAGCATCGGACCAGAACGCCAAACGCGCGCACGCCCAAAAAATAAGCATTTGCGGTTTTAGTTGTGGGCTAAATATGTTATTTTTGCCTTTCGCAAATTTGTGTGAGGAAACTTTTTGCGACCATAAAGCACGCACAATAATCTTTAGCAAAACGATCAATGAAAGAAATTACAAAGGATGTCTACCTCAAATGGTATGAAGACATGCTGTTTTGGCGAAAATTCGAAGACAAGCTGGCCGCATTGTACATCCAACAAAAAGTCAGGGGATTTCTTCACTTATATAACGGTCAGGAAGCGGTTCTGGCCGGCGCCCTCCACGCGATGGAACTGGGCAAAGACAAAATGATTACCGCCTACCGCAATCACGTACAACCTATAGGCATGGGAGCCGACCCTCGTAAAGTGATGGCCGAGTTGCTCGGAAAAGTCACCGGAACCTCGAAAGGTATGGGTGGATCCATGCACATTTTTTCAAAAGAACACGGTTTTTACGGCGGTCACGGCATCGTAGGCGCTCAGATTCCCGTAGGTGCCGGAATTGCTTTTGCCGATAAATATTTTGGCAGAGACGGCGTAACGCTTACTTATTTCGGAGATGGTGCGGCGCGTCAGGGATCACTTCACGAAGCGTTTAACATGGCCATGCTGTGGAAACTCCCCGTGGTGTTCATTGTAGAAAATAATGGTTACGCGATGGGAACTTCGGTAGAAAGAACGGCAAATCACACCGATATATGGAAACTCGGCCTCGGTTACGAAATGCCCTGCGGTCCTGTGGATGGCATGAACCCCGTGAAAGTTGCCGAAGCCATGCACGAAGCCATTGAACGCGCCAGACGCGGAGACGGCCCCACTTTCCTGGAAATGAAAACGTATCGCTACCGCGGTCACTCCATGTCTGATGCGCAGTTGTACCGTACTAAAGACGAGGTAGAAGAGTACAAAAAAATCGACCCGATTACGCAGGTGCTCGACATTATCAAAGCTGAGAACTACGCTACGGCCGAAGAAATCGAAGCGATGGACAAGCGCGTGAAAGACCTTGTCGACGAGTGTGAAAAGTACGCCGAAGAATCTGACTTCCCTGAAGTTCAGCAACTATACGACGTAGTTTACGAGCAAGAAAACTATCCATTCATTCCACACAGATTATAATATGGCAACAGTTGTAAAAATGCCTCGTTTGAGCGACACGATGACTGAAGGAACCGTAGCGAACTGGCTCAAAAAAGTGGGCGATAAAGTAAGTGAAGGGGACATTCTTGCCGAAATCGAAACGGATAAGGCGACGATGGAATTCGAATCCTTCAATGCCGGAACGTTGCTGCATATTGGCGTAGAAGCCGGAGAAACGGCAGAAGTAGACTCGTTGCTGGCAATTATTGGCGAAGAAGGCGAAGATATCAGCGGCCTTTTGGATGGCGATTCCAAACCCGAAACAAAATCAGAG
>CAZTGF010000073.1:0-1097 GCA_964612955.1 uncultured Flavobacterium sp. | reverse complement strand
GGCATTAATGAAGGGGAATCGGCTCCCGTAGACAGTGTGCTGGCGATCATCGGTCCGGAAGGAACAGACGTCACCGGTCTGGCTGAAAACTACACAAAAGGCGACACCAAAGCTTCGTCTGAAAGCAAGGACGCAGAATCTCGGAAAGACGAAAGCTCCGACAAACAGGAAACTTCTGGAAAAGCCGAAAACGATCAAAAAACGTCCGGCCATACGTCGGAACGCATTTTTATATCGCCCCTCGCCCGCAAAATCGCTGAAGAGAAAGGGGTCGACATTTCGAAGCTTAAAGGAAGCGGCGAAAACGGACGCATCGTGAAACAGGATGTCGAAAACTACAAGGCAGAGGAAGCGGCACCGGCTCAAACACCGGAAAAAGCGGGTATTCAGCAGGCCCCTATGACCTCGGGCGAAACAAAAACCGAAGAGATCAAGAATTCCCAGATGCGCAAAACGATTGCGAAGCGCCTCTCAGAATCGAAATTTACGGCCCCGCATTACTATCTTATGATCGAGATAGACATGGATCAAGCCATCAGTTCCCGTGCGGCGATTAACAGCTTGCCGGACACAAAAATATCCTTCAACGACATGGTAATTAAAGCGTCTGCGATGGCCCTGCGCAAGCACCCGCAAGTTAATTCCCAATGGAAGGACGATGCAACGCTGATTCACCGTCACATTCACCTCGGCGTAGCTGTAGCCGTGGAAGATGGCCTTGTGGTTCCCGTACTTAAACACGCAGATCAGCTTGGCCTGAGTCAAATCGGCGCGACTGTAAAGGACGTTGCCGGGCGCGCAAAGAACAAAAAGTTACAGCCGGCGGAAATGGAAGGAAGTACGTTTACGATTTCTAACCTTGGAATGTTTGGCATCACTGAATTTACCTCAATCATCAACCAACCAAACTCGGCAATTTTGTCCGTAGGTGCTATTGTTGAGAAGCCTGTAGTTAAAAACAAACAGATTGTCGTGGGTAATGTCATGAAAGTTACGCTCGCGTGTGATCACCGTACCGTCGATGGCGCTACCGGAGCAGCCTTTCTACAAACGCTAAAGCAATATCTCGAGAATCCGGTAACGATGCTCGCGTAAGG
>CAZTGF010000072.1:6399-9327 GCA_964612955.1 uncultured Flavobacterium sp. | reverse complement strand
TTGCACTGATTCCATTGTCGTTGTTTTTGTTAGAAGCTGATTCCGGCTGTTCGCTGTATCTTTTGCTTTTTTCAAACGCAAAAGGATGCCGCTGCCATCCGGGCTAGGATTGCATGGGCGAATAACCTACTGCCGTGCCAATCAGTGTTGCGCTCGTACACCGTTCAATTTTAACCATCACAAAATCGCCGGGTTTGTAGTGTTCTTTTGGGAAAACCACAACGGTGTTCTGGGAATTCCGGCCGCTCCACTGCTCGGCAGACCGTTTGGATTCGCGCTCTACGAGAACTTCCATCGTTTGGCCTATGAACCGCTGGGTGCGCTCGAGAGAAATTTCGCGCTGCAAATTCACGATTTCCTGCAAGCGGCGCAGTTTGACTTCTTCGGGAACATCGTCGGTCATTTTTCTCGCGGCCAGCGTTCCTGGCCTTTCGGAGTATGCGAACATATAACCAAAGTCGTAAGCGGCGTAGCGCATCAGGCTCAGCGTATCCAGGTGGTCCTGCTCGGTTTCTGTCGGAAATCCGGCAATGATATCCTGCGAGATGGAACAATCCGGAACAATTGCGCGGATTTTATCAATGAGTTCCATGTATTCCTCGCGCGTATGCTGACGGTTCATTTCGCTCAAAATGCGCGTGCTTCCGCTCTGAACGGGCAGGTGGATGTATTTGCAAACGTTGTCGTGCCGCGCAATCACGTGTAGAACGCTCTCGTGCATGTCCTGTGGGTTCGACGTAGAAAACCGGAACCGCATTTTAGGGAACCTTACTGCACATTGTTCAAGCAGTTGCGCAAAATCCACGCAAGTCGCTTTTTGAATGTCGGACGCTTTGTCAAAATCTTTTTTCAACCCGCCTCCGTACCATAAATAGGAGTCCACGTTTTGGCCCAGCAGCGTCACTTCTTTATAACCCCGTGCGTGCAAATCAGCGATTTCGGCTATAATGCTCTGGGGTTCGCGGCTGCGCTCACGTCCGCGCGTAAACGGAACCACGCAAAACGTACACATATTGTCGCAACCGCGCGTAATGGATACAAAGGCGTTGACGCCGTTGCTGTTCAGGCGTACGGGCGAAATGTCGGCGTAAGTTTCTTCTTTCGAAAGAATCACGTTAATCGCGTCGCGTCCTTCTTCTACTTCTTCGAGCAGGTTCGGTAAATCTTTATAAGCATCGGGGCCTACTACGAGATCGACGATTTTCTCTTCTTCGAGAAATTTGCTTTTGAGGCGCTCGGCCATGCAGCCCAGCACGCCAACTTTCATATTCGGTTTGTTGCGCTTTGCGTGGTTGTAATGTTCAAGGCGTTTTCGCACCGTTTGTTCTGCTTTGTCGCGAATCGAACACGTATTTACGAGAACCAGATCCGCTTCTTCCAGTTTTTGAGTGGTGTTGTAACCTTGTTTGTGAAGAATGGACGCAACGATTTCACTGTCCGAAAAATTCATCTGACAGCCGTAACTTTCTATAAATAATTTTTTGGTGTTATCGGGTCGGGGATCAAGAACCAGGCTTTCCCCTTGTTTGCTTTCTTCGATTATCTTCTCCATCGGAATCACAGAATTAATTCGGCAAAGATAATAACATTCCGGTGGATTATGACAAGTTGTCAGTTTGGGTTTTGTTAAAACAGTTTTTTGTTAATTTGTTGAGATTTACTGTTGAATATTATATATTAAGCAGTATTTGTTATCTTTGAACTGTTAACAAAAACAAAAATAGATTATGGCGAACGTTTACAAAAAAGGAATTCTTGCACTAGGTCTTATGTTTGGACTTTCTGCTCAGGCGCAATTTCCGGCGCCTTACTGTCCGGTTTCTTTCACATCCGGAGTGGAGCCTATTACCCTTGTGAATTTTGCAGGGATTAACAATCCAAGTCCTGCGGCTGTAGGAGGCACTATTTACTTAGAGGACTTCACGGCAATCGTGGGGAACGTAACGGCGGGTGTAACCTATCCGATCACTGTAAACGGTAACACGGATGGCACCTTCACAAACTATTTCCGCGTGTTTGTAGACTGGAATCAGAACGGATTGTTTGACGACGGGCACTACGATCTGGGAACCATTTACGGTAACAATGGTTCCGGTCCCCCGTTGACGGGTTCTATCGAAGTGCCTGTATCCGCCGCGGCAGGAACCACGCGCATGAGAGTGATGAAGCGTTTTAACGCGTACTCCACTGATGCATGTCAAACCGGTGCCGGTTACGGACAAGCGGAGGATTATACCCTTTCCGTAACGCCCGCAATTGACTGTGCCGGAGCTCCTGAAGTAGGGGCGGCTACAGCTTCGGTAAGCACCACTTGTGCACAAACCCCGTTTACATTAGATGCGGATGTTACATTTGCTTCGGGGTTATCGTTTCAGTGGGAAGTATCTACCGACGGCGGAAGCACCTGGACCCAGTTAGGCGGCGCTCAAACTATTCCTACTTATGCCGTAGCCGACCAGAGCGTGGCCAGTTCTTACAGATTGAACGTTACTTGTACGCCTTCGGGTGAAAGTTCAGTGTCCCCTGTTGTGGTTGTAGGTCAGAACGAGGCTATCGATTGCCACTGTATCAACGAAATCGATATGAACTGCGGCGATGGAGATGTTATTCTGAATGTTTCTTTCGGTTCGATGACAAACCCATCGGCTTGCGGCGATCTTTTAACCGGGTATTCAGATTACACAGCATCGGTAGCTCCTGCTACTGTAGAAGCTGGCGCCACTGTGCCGATCTCTGTTACTGTCGGACCGTCGGGAGAAGGATGGGCGTTTGAGTCTGTAGGTGTGTGGATTGATTTCAACAGAAACGGTTCTTTCGAAGAAAATGAGTTTACCGATCTGGGAACCGGGCTTGACGAAGCGCTCACTGGTGACATCACTATCCCCGCTGATGCTTCGAGCGGTACCGCCCGTATGCGTGTAATTGTTT
>CAZTGF010000072.1:0-6299 GCA_964612955.1 uncultured Flavobacterium sp. | reverse complement strand
AGTTGTTTCAAAATGAAAGCCGCCTTTTACGGGCGGTTTTTTATTTTACGGATTTTCTTTCGAACTGTTTTACATTTATACCTATATATATAGGTATAAAACCGAATCTTAACAGCACAGTCGCCACCCTAAATGCGGCGTTTTAAAAAAATCGCATACTTTTGCGCCAAACAAAAAACTGGAATGGCAAAAAATTTAGTAATCGTAGAGTCGCCGGCAAAGGCAAAAACAATCGAAAAATTCCTTGGCGACGGTTTCGAGGTAACCTCCAGTTATGGCCATATTGCCGATCTTCCATCCAAGGAAATCGGAGTGGATGTAGATCGCGACTTCAAACCCCGCTATGAAGTTTCGCCAGATAAAAAGTCGCTCGTTAAGAAACTGCGGGAGATGAGCAAAAAGGCCGATATGGTCTGGCTCGCTTCCGATGAGGATCGGGAAGGAGAAGCCATTTCGTGGCACCTTGCCGAAGAGCTGAAGTTAGACAAGAGTAAAACGAGACGCATCGTATTTCACGAAATTACGAAACCGGCCATTCTAAAGGCCATAGGCAATCCGCGGGAAATTGACTATAACTTAGTAGATGCCCAACAAGCAAGACGCGTGCTGGACCGCCTTGTAGGTTACGAACTATCGCCCGTATTGTGGCGCAAAGTAAAAGGCGGGCTTTCTGCAGGTCGGGTGCAATCCGTTGCAGTTCGTCTTATCGTGGAGCGCGAACGCGAAATTCAGCAATTCGTTCCCGTAGCCACTTTTAATATCGCTGCCGAATTTACAAACGCCGATGGCAAAACCGTCCGTGCCAAAATCGCCAAAGGGTTCGACACTAAGGCGCAGGCACAGGAATTTTTGCAAAAGAACACGGGCGCCTCGTTTAAGGTATCGGACCTTGAAACCAAACCTGCGAGAAAAAGTCCGGCTGCCCCGTTCACTACATCGACATTGCAACAAGAAGCCGCGCGCAAACTCTATCTTCCCGTGGGAATCACTATGCAAATTGCGCAGCGTTTATACGAAGCCGGGCTTATCACCTATATGAGGACCGACAGCGTAAATTTGTCGCAGGAAGCGATGAAAGCCGCCAAAGATGAAATTACCACCTCTTACGGCGCCCAGTATTCCAAGCCGCGCCAGTTCGCGACAAAAAGTAAAGGCGCCCAGGAGGCTCACGAAGCCATTCGCCCCACGGATATGTCCCGTCATTCGGTAAATCTGGACCGGGATCAGGCGCGTTTGTACGATCTTATCTGGAAGCGAACGCTCGCCTCTCAAATGAGCGATGCTGAACTCGAGAGAACCAACGTCACCATATCGGCCAGCACACATGAGCAACCGTTTACGGCATCGGGCGAAGTACTCAAATTCGACGGTTTTCTCAAAGTGTATCTCGAAGGCCACGACGACGAAGACGAAGAGCAAGAAGGAATGTTGCCCGCACTAACCGTAGGGGAGTCGCTGCAAAACCAAAGCATCACGGCCACTCAGCGTTATTCGCGTCCTGCCGCCCGGTATACCGAAGCCTCTCTGGTAAAGAAACTCGAGGAATTGGGCATTGGCCGTCCGTCTACCTACGCGCCGACGATATCTACGATCATCAACCGGAATTATGTGGAAAAAGGCGCAATGGAAGGCCAGCAACGCGATTACGTTCAGCTCGTTCTTGAATCGGGCCGCATAACCGAAAAGCAACTGACCGAAACCACAGGCGCGGACAAAGGAAAACTCGTGCCCACAGACATAGGGGTTATCGTCACCGATTTTCTTGTGAAGAATTTCGCACCGATTATGGACTACCATTTCACGGCCAAAGTGGAACAGGACTTTGACGAAATTGCCGAAGGAAACCGGAACTGGGTAAAAATGATGCAAGAGTTCTACAGCAAGTTTCACCCGAATGTAAAAGAGGTCGAAGAAAACGCAGAGCGCGAAAGCGGCGAACGCATCCTGGGAACACATCCGAAATCGGGAAAACCCGTAAGCGTACGTCTTGGAAAATTCGGCCCAATGGCGCAAATCGGAGATGCCGAAGATCCGGACAAACAATTTGCGAGTCTGCTCAGCGACCAGAATATTTCCACGATTACACTCGAAGAAGCGCTGAACCTGTTTTTACTTCCGCGCGACCTCGGAGAATATCTGGGCGAGACGGTAGAAGTGAACAACGGTAGGTTTGGTCCGTACGTTCGTTTTGGAAGCGTATTTATTTCGTTGCCCAAAGGAGAGGATCCACTCGAGGTGACGGCCGAACGCGCGCGTGAACTCATCGATGAAAAAAACAAGGCCGATGCGCCGATTGCTACTTACGAAGGATTGCCCGTTCAGAAAGGCGTAGGCAGATTCGGTCCGTTCATTAAATGGAACAACACGTTTATCAACGTCAATAAAAAATACAACTTCGACCGATTGACCCAGGCCGATTGCGAAGCGCTGATTGCGGATAAGCTGCAAAAGGAGGCCGATAAACTTATCCACCATTGGGAGGACGAAGGAATTAAACTCGAAAAGGCCCGGTGGGGACGTTTTGTGCTGACTCAGGGCAAAGTAAAAATCGAGCTCGGAAAAGAATTCGATGCAGAAGGGCTTACTCTCGATGCTGCCAAAGCAATGATCGAGGCTAAAGCACCGGCTAAGAAAACAACAGCCAGAAAAACAACAGTTAAAAAAACCGCAGCGAAAAAAGCGCCGGCCGCAAAAACCGCAGCGAAGAAAACGACTGCCAAAAAGAAATAATCCATGGAATTCGATTTTTTGTCTCCCGTAGAACCACGTGCTTATGCCGTCATTGAAGATGCGGATCCTCAGCAATTGGCCCAGCGGCTACGCGTACATACCGAAGAATCGTTTCCGGATCTGGAGGGCGTGCGTTTGGCTATCGTCGGGGTTTGTGAAAACCGCGGGGACTTTGGTGCGCTGAGTCCGGCCGATGTGAGTGAAGTGCGAAAGGCATTTTACGCGTTATATCCCGGAAACTGGAATGGCGTTATCGCAGACCTTGGCAACATTCTCCCGGGTTCTACGCTATCGGATACCTATTACGCACTTAAAAGCGCCGTTGCAGGGCTTATTCGCCGCGGCATTATTCCGATCGTCATTGGCGGATCACAGGATTTAACCTATGCAATGTACCGCGCCTACGACAAACTCGAGCAGGTCGTGAACATTGTGTCGATCGATGCAAAGTTCGACATCGGCAGCGGAAATACCGAAGTTTCTCCGGCACGCTCGTATCTGAGCCGCATCATCGTCGAGGAGCCCAACAACCTTTTTAACTTCGCCAATCTTGGTTTCCAAACCTACTTTAACGCTCAGGAAGAGGTAGACCTGATTGAAAAGCTGTATTTCGACGCGTATCGCCTTGGGGAGGTTTCGCACCAACTGGCACTGGCCGAACCTGTATTGCGCGATGCAGATCTTGTGAGCCTGGACATGACCTCTGTAATGTCGAGCGTTTCGGGGAATGTAGCCGCAATGATGCCCAACGGTTTTTCGGGCAAGGAAATCTGTGCGCTCGCGCGTTATGCGGGGATCAGCGACAAGGTATCTGCATTCGGCGTGTTCAACCATGAGGGTTCTGCGGCCGAGGCTGCGCTTATTGCTCAGGTAATCTGGTATTTTGTCGAGGGTGTACACTATCGGTCCAACGAATATCCGTTTGGCGATAAATCCAATTATCTGAAGTACATTGTCCCGCTCGATTCCGAAGAGCTCGTGTTCTACAAAAGCGATAAAAGTGACCGTTGGTGGATTGAGGTCACACATTCTTTGCCGGGCAATAATAAAAGCCAAAGAAACTCGTTATTACCCTGTTCATACGAAGAATACCTTGCTGCGTGCAACCAGGAATTGCCAGAACGCTGGTGGAAAGCCCAACGAAAAGCCCTGTTGTAACCCTATCTTAAATCGAGAAGAATAAGAAAGCGAGATTTGTAAGATTTTATTTGTAAAAATCTACAAAATGTGCGTTTCATCGATGTTTTTAGGCATTTTGTCGATAAAATATTTTGTTATTCTGAATGCATAGTCTACATTTGAACCGAAAATAAATTTTAATTCTAATTATTGTTTATTTAAAAAATTATGGATAGGTTTACGCCCTTAAAAAAGAAAAGACAAATAACCCCAATTTATATGAAGAAATTCGTTGTATTAACGGCAGTTTTCTCTTTATTCATCAGTTGTGGTCGCTCAGACAAGGGCGAACTCGTTGGTGTTAGAGGAAAAAAGTGGCATCCTGAGAAACCTTATGGTATGACTCTCGTTCCCGGAGGCGCATTTATCATGGGTAAAGCGGATGATGACTTGGCGAATGTACAAGACGCACCTACTAAAACAGTTACCGTACGCTCGTTCTATATGGACGAAACCGAAATTACAAACAGCGAGTATCGCCAGTTTGTGGAATGGGTAAAGGATTCAATCATCCGCGTCCGTTTGGCTATCCTTGCCGATGAGGTAGGTGGTGGTGCAACCGAGGGCGGCGGAAGAAGAGGCGGCAGTATTGGGGACTTTGCTTTTAACGATGCCGACCCGGAGAAAATGACGCCGTACGATAAATATATGTATGAGAATTACTATAGCGTCGGAACCACAGATGATCCTTATGCAGGAAGAAGACTGAACAAGAAAATAAAGCTGATTACCGATACGAGCAAGTACCCAGACGAGTATTACGTTGAGGTGATGGACAGTATGTATCTTCCGCTTGCAGAATCGTATAACGGTTTGCGTACAATCGACGTTAACAAATTGCAGTTTCGCTATTCGTGGATGGACATTCAGGCGGCTGCCAAAGCTAAAGTAGGCAAGCGCAGCGACTTCATTAAGAACGAAACAGTAATGGTGTATCCCGATACTACTGCGTGGATCAAAGACTTTGCATATTCTTATAACGAGCCGATGCACAACGACTATTTCTGGCACCAGGCATATAGTGAGTATCCGGTAGTAGGCGTGAACTGGAAGCAGGCGAAAGCATTCTGCGCATGGAGAACGCTGAACAAAAACGCCTGGATCAAAGAAAAGAAAAAGGGACGTGATCTTATCAACAGTTTCCGTTTGCCTACAGAGGCTGAGTGGGAATACGCGGCTCGCGGTGGTCTCGAATCAGGTACGTATCCATGGGGCGGACCTTATACAAAGAATGACAGGGGCTGTTTCCTTGCGAACTTTAAGCCGAACCGTGGAGACTATGCAGCAGATGAAGCGCTTTACACAGTGGAAGCAAAGTCTTATGAGCCAAACGGGTACAACCTGTACAATATGGCTGGTAACGTAGCGGAGTGGACCGATTCTTCCTACGACCCTGCAGCTTACGAGTACGTTTCTACGATGAACCCAACGGTAGGCGATTTGTCAAATATGCGCAAAGTTGTTCGCGGCGGTTCGTGGAAAGATGTAGCATACTTCCTTCAGGTGAGCACACGTGATTTCGAATACGCAGATACAGCGCGCAGCTATATTGGTTTCCGTACCGTTCAGGATTATATGGGACTTCAGTTGACGGGTTCAGCACCCCGACGCTAATCGCAATACCATTATTAACTAACTTAAACTTAACTTAAACTAAATTTTTTTTATTATGGCATTATTGAGCAAAAAAGTAATGAACTTCGCTTATGGTATGGGAGCGGCAGTAGTAATCATCGGTGCGCTGTTTAAACTGATGCACTGGCCAGGAGCAAGTGCGATGTTGATTATTGGACTCGGTGTTGAGGCTCTTATCTTTGGTCTGTCTGCTTTTGACGCAGTAGAGAAAGAACTAGACTGGTCGCTTGTTTACCCGGAACTTGCCGGAGGCGAAGCTAAAAAACGCGAAATCGCAAAAGAGAACCCCACAGAAGCACAAGGTTTGCTTTCTCAGAAATTGGACAACCTTTTGAAAGAGGCTAAGATCGACGGTGAACTTATGGCGAGCCTTGGTCACAGCATCAAAAACTTTGAATCTGCAGCTAAGGGAATTTCTCCTACAGTTGACTCTATCGCTTCACAAAAGAAGTACAGCGAAGAACTTACAATGGCAGCGGCTCAGCTTGAGTCTTTGAACAGCCTTTACAAAGTACAGTTGGAGAGCGCCTCAAGAAACGCTCAGATCAACCAGGAAGTTGCAGAGAACAACCTTAAACTTAAAGATCAAATGCAATCGCTTACAGCAAACCTTTCTTCATTGAACAATGTATATGGAGGCATGCTGTCTGCAATGGGAAGAAATTAATTTTCCACATTTTTAACGCATAAAACTAAACGAAAAAAATGGCAGGAGGAAAATTAACCCCTAGACAGAAGATGATTAACCTGATGTA
>CAZTGF010000071.1:0-9460 GCA_964612955.1 uncultured Flavobacterium sp. | reverse complement strand
ATGAAATCGGCCGTGATTTCCTTAAGGTTTCCGTCTTTGTCTTTTACAATCGTGCGCGACTTTTTTCCTTCGAAATGCACCTCGAGTACTTCAGTCTCGAACTCAAGGTCAATGCCTTTGCGCAAACATTCCTGGGCAAGCGTGTTGTCAAAATCGGCGCGAGGTACCTGCCAGGTCCAGTCCCAGCCTTTTCCGTATTTGTCGCTGAAATCGAACAGGCAAATTTCTTCGCCTCTGATAAATCGCGCCCCGAGTTTCTTTTCAAAGTTCATCGCATTAAGCGCCGGCAAAAAGCCCGCTTCGTCAAAATGATCCATAACGCGCGGAATCAGACTTTCTCCGACCACGAGTCGCGGAAAACGCGTTTTCTCGACCATTTTTACCTTTGCGTTGTTTTGATGTAGATGGGCTGCAGAAACGCATCCGGAAGGGCCCGCGCCTATAACGAGAACTTCCACACTTTCTTTTAACATAGTTTGCGGTTTAGTGTTCTTAAAAGAATCTTAAAAAGATTACCTTTGTAGGCTCAAAAATAGGGAGTAAGCATTGATAAAAAAAATAAATTTGCCGCTCCTGAAAATTTAATTCCATCGCATTAAATGAACACAATACGCGAATATTTAAGTCTCGAAGATTTTGAGGCTGTAGTGTTTAACAATAAAAAGATTGAACTCAGTACCGAAGTGCTGCAACGCACCCGGGAAAGCTTCGATTTTCTGAAAATCTTTTCGCGCAATAAGGTCATATATGGTGTAAATACGGGATTTGGTCCTATGGCACAGTACAGAATCAGTGACCAGGACCGCCTTCAATTGCAGTACAACCTTATCCGCAGCCATGCCTCGGGAACCGGAAAACCACTCGATCCCGTGAACGTAAAAGCTGCGATCCTGGCCCGGCTCAATACGCTGTCTCTGGGCTATTCAGGTGTTCATCCGTCGGTCATTACGCTGATGAAAGAACTTATCAACCGCGGGATTACGCCGCTGATTTTTGAACACGGAGGCGTTGGCGCCAGCGGAGATCTCGTCCAGCTTGCCCATCTGGCGCTCGTGCTGATTGGCGAAGGCGAAGTGTTTTACAAAGGCGAGCGCAGGCAAACGGCCGACGTTTTTAAAGCGGAAAATCTCGACCCGATTTCGGTAGAACTGCGCGAAGGACTGGCGCTGATGAACGGTACTTCGGTAATGACGGGCATTGGCGTGGTCAATGTGCATCGCGCCGAAAAGTTGCTCGAAGCATCGATAAAATGCTCCTGTGCGATTAACGAAATAGTACAGGCGTATGACGACCATCTGTCAGAGGAACTCAACCATACGAAATTACACGAGGGCCAGCGCCAGATTGCCGAACGCATGCGCAATCATTTAAAGGACAGCGGTCTCACGAGAAAGCGCGCCGAACATTTGTACAAGGGCGAAAATCAGGAAACCGTATTCAAAGAAAAAGTTCAGGAATATTATTCGATTCGCTGTGTGCCTCAGATTCTGGGTCCCGTGCTCGATGTCATCCAAAGTACGGGCGCGGTGCTGGAACGCGAGTTCAATTCGGCCAACGACAACCCTATTGTGGATGTGAAACGCGAACAAGTATACCACGGTGGAAACTTTCATGGCGATTATATTTCGCTGGAAATGGACCGTTTAAAAATGGCCGTGACCAAACTTTCGATGCTCGCCGAACGCCAGCTCAATTACCTGATGAACGCAAAAATCAACGAAATTCTGCCACCGTTTGTCAATCTGGGCAAACTCGGGTTTAACTTCGGCATGCAAGGCGTACAATTTACAGCGGTTTCCACGACGGCAGAAAATCAGATGCTCTCCAACCCGATGTACGTGCACAGCATTCCAAACAATAACGACAACCAGGATATCGTGAGTATGGGTACCAATGCCGCAGTGATGACGGCCCGCGTAATTGAAAATTCATTTGAAGTGCTCGCCATCGAATCTATAGCGATTGTTCAGGCGATTGACGCGCTCGGATTTGAATCTAAAGTATCAACAGCAACGTCCGAATGGTACGCCGGAATCCGGAAACTGGTTCCCGTTTTCTCCGAAGACCAGCCGATGTATGCTTACGTTCAGTCAGTTAAAGATTATTTAACAAATAATTAGTAATTTTGCGGGTTCGCACTAAATACTATGTCATGAAAAAATTACTGTTTTTGTTGTTTTTTGTGCAGTTCGTCTCGGCTCAGGAACTTGCACTCGTAAAAAAAGACGGCCGTTTTGGCTATATCAACACTAAAGGCGAATTTGCGATTCAGCCCAAATACAAGGTCGCCAAGAATTTTTCCGATGGTCTGGCTGCGGTCCAGGATCAGGGCAAATGGGGTTTTATCGACAAAAAAGGCGAATGGGTCATTCCGGCTACTTTTGACGATGCTAAATATTTCAACAGCGGGTATTGCGTAGTTGCAAAGGACAAGCGCTGGTTTTACATCGATAAAAAAGGAAACGCCGTTCAGGGTCCGGTGACCGATAAGGTATACGATTTTGAAGGCGGTGTGGCGTTCGTGAAAATCGGCGATAAAGTCGGTTTTATCGATAATAAAATGAAAATGGTTGTCGAGCCCAAATACGATGTGATTAAGCCATTTTCCGGCGATTATGCCCGCGTAAAACTCAACGGACGCTGGGGAATCATCGACAAGAGTGGAAAAACAGTTGTCGATCCGCTTTACGACGATATCGGTGAATATTATAAAGGAGTAACCTGGGCCAAAAACGGGACAAACTTCGGGCTGGTTACCGGCAATAAATTTCAGCCGATAGACGGAGCCGAAAAAATATGGGACTTTAGCTCAGACTACGCTTATGCGCGCAAAGGCGGCCGTATGGGCTTCATCGACACAAAAGGAAACTGGGCCGTGGAGCCTAAGTTCGACAAAGCACGAGCGTTCTCAAAAGGACTTGCTCCGGTGGCTGTCGGCAAAAAATGGGGCTATGTAAATGCAAAAGGAGAAATGGTTGTGCAGCCGCAGTTCGACGACGCCGAAGTTTTCTCTCAGGATGGCCTGGCGCCCGTAAAACAAAAACAATGGGGATTTATCGATACTACGGGTAAAATTGTCGTTCCTACCCAATACGGCATTACGGCAGGCGGACCGTTTTCGCTGTTCCGGGACGATGAAAAAGGGTTTGTCAACGGATTTGCGCGCGTTAAAAACGGCAAACAATGGGGCTTTATCGCCAAAGATGGCAGTGTACTTGGCAATATGTGGTTCGAAAACGCCGAGCCTTTCCAAAAATAATATCTAAACTCATTTCATGAAGTGTGCACTCATTACCGGCGGATCACGCGGCATAGGCAGGGCTATCTGTCTGCAACTGGCGAAATCCGCGGATTATCATATTTTAATTAATTATCAAAACAACGAATCAGCAGCCAGCGAAACGCTACAGGCCGTAGAGGCGCTTGGAAAAACGGGTGAACTCCTGAAATTCGACGTCGCCGATGCAACTGCCACACAGAACGCTCTTGAAGCCTGGCAAAACGCCAATCCGGAGGCCATTGTAGAAGTCATTGTCAATAACGCAGGCATCACGCGCGACGGTCTTTTTATGTGGATGTCGCCCGAGGACTGGCATAGCGTCATGGATACGAGCGTCGGCGGGTTTTACAACGTCACGCGTTTTCTGATTCAAAAAATGTTGCGCAACAAATACGGCCGCATCGTGAATGTGGTTTCTGTTTCGGGCCTCAAAGGAACGCCGGGGCAAACCAACTACTCTGCGGCAAAAGGCGCGATTGTAGCGGCTACGAAAGCATTGGCGCAGGAAGTAGCAAAACGCAACATTACCGTAAATGCCGTAGCTCCCGGATTCATTCAATCGGACATGACAGCCGGGCTCGATGAAAAAGAGTTGGTGCGCATGATTCCGGCGAATCGTTTTGGAACAGCAGAAGAAGTAGCACATCTGGTCGGATTTTTATGTTCGCCACATGCCGGGTACATCACAGGAGAAACTGTGAATATCAACGGCGGAATTTATTCGTAAATGATTTTTTGAAAGGAATTATGCAGAGAAGGGTAGTCATTACAGGAATGGGCATATACTCGTGCATCGGAATTACACTCGAAGAGGTGAAAAATTCGCTGTTCGAAGGACGTTCTGGGATCGTGTTCGACGAGGAACGCGCCGCATTTGGGTTTCAGTCGCCTCTAACGGGCATGGTGCCCAAACCGGATTTAAAACAGGATCTTTCGCGCCGCCAACGCATTACAATGGGCGAAGAAACTGAATACGCTTATATCGCAACCACGCAGGCGCTTGAGATGGCGGCGCTTTCTGAGGAACAAATCGACGCGGCCGAAGTAGGCATTTTATACGGGAACGACAGCGTTTCAAAAGCCGTTATCGAAGCCACAGACATCGTGCGTGAGAAAAAAGATACAGCGCTGATTGGCTCAGGAGCGATTTTCAAATCGATGAATTCCACCGTGACGATGAACCTGGCCACGATTTTCAAACTAAAAGGCGTGAACATGACTGTAAGTGCAGCTTGTGCAAGTGGTTCTCACGCTATCGGGATGGGATATTACCTTATCAAAAGCGGCCTTCAGGATATCGTTATTTGCGGGGGCGCTCAGGAAATTAACAAATACGGCATGAGCAGTTTCGACGGCCTTGGCGTTTTTTCTCCGCGCATCGATACGCCGCAAAAAGCCTCGAGACCGTTTGACGCTTCACGGGACGGCCTTGTTCCGAGCGGTGGTGCGGCAACCCTGATTCTGGAGAGTTACGAATCGGCAGTGGCCAGAGGGGCAAACATCATCGCAGAAGTCATTGGATACGGATTTTCTTCAAACGGCGGACACATTTCAACGCCCAATGTCGACGGTCCGGCATCGGCTATGAAAAAAGCGATCGCCCAGGCGGGCATTGCGGCATCGGACATCGATTATATTAACGCTCACGCTACCTCCACGCCCGTGGGAGATACGAACGAAGCCAAAGCGATTTACGACGTTTTCGGGCCGCAGACGCCATTTGTAAGTTCCACCAAATCAATGACGGGACACGAATGCTGGATGGCCGGCGCAAGCGAAGTGATTTATTCGATTCTGATGATGCAACACTCGTTTGTAGCGCCGAATATCAATTTGGAACAGCCGGATGAAGACTCGGCAAAGTTAAATTTGGTCAGAACCACGACGCGTAAAGAAATAAATCTATTTTTGTCGAATTCTTTCGGGTTCGGAGGTACAAATTCGGCCCTTGTTATTAAAAAGTTTACCCCTTAAAATGGACAAAGCAGCAATCATCGAGAAAATAAATGCGTTTATGGTGGAGGAATTCGAAGTAGCCCCGTCCGACATTGAGCCGGATGCTATTTTGAAAGATACGCTCGGACTGGACAGCCTCGATTATGTAGATCTCGTGGTTTCCATCGAATCTAATTTCGGTGTTAAACTCGTAGAAGCCGATTTCGCAGGTGTTTCTACATTCCAGACGTTTTACGACCTTATCGAAAACAAGATAACAGCTAAGTTTGCCTGATGGCACGTTGGGAAGGCAAATCCAAAGGAACCGTTGCCGGATATAAAATTTTTGTCTTTTTCATCAGGTATGCCGGGGTGCGATCGGCGTATTTTATCCTGAATGTCGTAGCCGCCTATTACTTTCTGTTTTTAAAACAGAGCAATCGCGCTATTTATTATTATTTCCGCGAAAGGCTCGGTTATTCGGCGTTTAAAAGCCGACGCATGGTCTTTCGCAGTTATTATACGTTCGGGCAGACGATTATCGATAAAGTCGCCATTTCTTCGGGTTTGTCCGATAGATTCACGTTTGAGTTTGACGGCATCGACATCCTGCAATCGCTGTTAGCAGAACAACAGGGTGCGGTGCTGATTTCGGCCCACATTGGAAATTTTGAAATCGCCGAGCATTTCTTCGGACAACTCGATCTCAACTTCCGCATCAACCAGGTCACGACCGATTTGGAACATTCCGCAATAAAGGAATATCTGGAAAGCATCTCTAAAAAGCCATCGGTGCGCACGATTCTGATTAAGGAAGATCTTTCGCACATTTTTGAGATTAACGCGGCTCTTGCACGGGCCGAACTCGTTTGTTTTACAGGCGACCGCTTTGTCGAAGGTACGCGCCACCTCACGCAAAATTTACTCGGTGAACCCGCGCACTTCCCGGCCGGCCCGTTTTTAATAGCGTCCCGGCTTAATGTTCCCGTCGTGTTTGTTTATGTAATGAAGGAGTCCGATACGCACTATCATTTGTACGCGCGCCGTTCTCAGGCCAGCAGACGCGATCCTCAGGGCGTGCTCGAGGAATACACGGCAAGCGTTTCTGCGATGCTTGAGCGTTATCCGCTGCAGTGGTTTAATTACTTCGATTTCTGGGCGAAATAGCCTGCGCCGCATTTTCCGGGATTCCGATTTTTGCGTTACATTTGCCGTAAAACCCACCAAATGAGCAATGTTCTGGCCATTTATTTCACGCAGTCGGGGCAACTCGAGCAGATCACGCACCGGGTGACCGAATCCCTGTTAAAGGACGGCCGCATCTCCATGCACTATTACGAAATCGAAATGGAGCAGAAGTTTCCGTTTCCGTGGAACAAAGACGCTTTTTTTGACGTATTTCCGGAGTCGTTTATGATGGTTCCGCGCGCAATGAAACCGCCGCCACTGTCGATTCAGCAAAACGAATACGATCTGATTTTCCTGTTTTATCAGGTTTGGTATCTTTCCCCGTCAATTCCAATCAGTTCGTTCCTTCAGTCCGAATGGGCGAAAAAATTCTTAAGCGGAAAACCTGTTGTTACGATTAGCGGCTCGCGAAATATGTGGTTTAGTGCACAGGAAAAAGTTAAAAAATTGCTCGCTCAGAATCAGGCCGAACTCGTAGGTAATGTAGCCCTTGTTGACCGCGCCCCTAATTTGACGAGCGTCGTGACTATAGTCGATTGGATGTTTACGGGGAAAAAGCGCCGTTATCTGGGCCTATTCCCGATGCCGGGCGTTTCTCACAGAGACATCTGGACATCGAGCCGTTTTGGCGTAGTTACGCGGGAGTGTCTTTTCATGGGATCTTACGCTCATTTGCAGACTGTTCTGGCTCAGGATGAAGCTGTTGAAATTTCGCCCTACTTGCTTGTGGTGGACCGCACCGGAAGTAAGATTTTCTCCAAATGGGCACCGTTCATTCTGAAGCGCCGCAAAACGCGTCGGTTTTGGCTTAAAGCGTTCTATTGGTATTTGTTCTGCGCCATTTGGATAATTTCGCCAATTGTGTATATCTTGCACGCCGTTACCTACCCTTTTAAAGCTAAGAAATTCAAAGAACAAATCCGTTATTTTCAGGGGATTAAGTAGCGTAACGCTCCGAGTATGTTTGAAGTTTATATTACTAAATCAGGAAAATTTTTACCGAATGCACCCGTTTCGAACGACGAAATGGAAGATTTTCTGGGCAGGATTAACGAGACCGCTTCCAAAGCGCGCCGGCTGATTTTGAGGAACAACCGCATTACAACGCGCTATTACGCGCTGGATAAAAGCGGCCAGAGTACACACACAAACGCAGACCTTACCAAAGGAGCTGTGGAGGCGTTGTACGATTCGCAATTTTCGGCTTCAGACATGGAATTGCTGTCCTGTGGTACTTCGACGCCTGATCATTTTTTGCCTTCGCACGCGGCCATGGTTCACGGGCTGCTCAATAACCAGTCGGTGGAACTTAATTCCTCAAGCGGGGTTTGCTGTGCTGGAATGAATTCGCTCAAATTCGGGTATTTATCGGTAAAGTCGGGAAATACAAAAAACGCCGTTTGCACAGGAAGCGAAAAAGTATCTACATGGATGCTTTCCAACAAATACGAACAAGAAGTCAGCAGCTTAAAAGCGCTCGAAGAACAGCCAATTATCGCGTTTAAAAAAGATTTTCTGCGCTGGATGTTGTCCGATGGTGCCGGGGCGTTTCTGCTCGAAAATCAACCGCGCGGCCCGATTTCGCTCCGCATTGAATGGATGGACGCCTATTCGTACGCTCACGAGCTCGAAGCATGCATGTACGCGGGCGGGGACAAACTCCAGGACGGTTCGCTTAAACCGTGGAGTGATTACGATCCAAAGCAATGGCTCGATGAATCGGTGTTTGCAATTAAGCAAGACGTCAAAATTCTGGACCAATACATTCTGGAAAAAGGCGCCCAATCCATGTCCGATTGCATGCAAAAGCGCGGACTTACTAAAGACCAGATCGATTATTTTCTTCCGCACGTCTCGTCTCACTACTTTGTGGATGGACTTAAAAAAGCGTTGGCCGACAAAGGAGTTTGTCCAGATGAAGACCGCTGGTTCATGAACCTGCAACGCGTAGGAAATGTAGGATCCGCCTCAATTTACCTTGCGCTGGACGAACTTATGCAGTCGGGCAAATTGCAAAAAGGTCAGAAAATTCTACTTTCCGTTCCCGAGAGCGGTCGTTTCTCGTTCGCTTATGCGCTTTTGACGGTTTGCTGATGAGCGGTTTTTTGGCCATACACGATCCTGTTCGCATTGGAAACCTGATTCCGCAGCGCGCCCCGATTGTGCTTGTGGATGCGCTGCTCGATTTTAGCGCGCAGACCCTGCGTTCGTCTTTCACGCCATCGGACCAAACCATTTTTGTGAAAAACGGACAATTTACCGAACCCGGCATTGTGGAACACATGGCTCAAAGTGTTGCGCTACATACGGGATACGCGTATTTTCTGAAAGGGATTCCGGCGCCAACAGGTTACATAGGATCTATAGGTCGATGTGAAATTTTTGGATTGCCTTCCACAAACCGGCCATTGACGAGCCAGGTACGCATTGTGCAGGAATTCGGCGGCGTTACGCTCGTGGAAATTGAAACGCATAGCAACGGTGTTCGCATTGCATCGGCCCAAATGAAAACCGTGATTGCGAATGATTAGCCAGCCGTTAGCCATAGCACCTTTTTTGCCGCACCGCGCGCCAATGCTAATGGTCACGCATATTATAAGCCTGGACGAAACTTCGGTAACCACCGAATTCGATATAGAATCGGACAATATTTTCCTACAAACGGATGGATTTTTCGGCGCGCCCGGCCTTGTGGAAAATGCTGCCCAAACCTGCGCTTCTATCGTAGCCCGAACCTATTTTGCCGAAGCCGAAGCCCAAAAGCGCGTTATAGGTTTTATCAGCGCGATAAAAACGCTTGAAATCCTCGAACTTCCAAAGGCTGGATGTCGCATTGTCACTAAAGCTTCGCTAGTCTCTAATTTTGCAGGCGACGGCTATTTTTTGTCTACGATGGATTGCGAAACATTCTATCTCGAAACGCCGCTGCTCAAAGGCCGCTTAAACCTTTATATTCAGGAGCAAACTGCGTAAAATGTTGTGATTTCGGCCAAATCGCTCTAACTTGCGGCCGGATAAACGCTCCCAGAAATGAAAAAGCACGATGTTCCGCAGCAC
>CAZTGF010000070.1:3217-9755 GCA_964612955.1 uncultured Flavobacterium sp. | reverse complement strand
GTGAACGTAATAACGGGGCTCGTGCTGTTTTGACAAACACTGCTTGTAGAACTGATCGAAATAGTGGCAGAGGGAGGCAAAGCAGCAGCGGACCATGCGCAACACAACAGCGCACAACAAAGGAGCAACCGACTAATCATAGGCGATATCAAATTAAAAACGCAAAATCGGTAAAGCCGGGGCGGCGCCTAACACCATAGCCGTTAAGCGGGCGCAAGTTATGTTAAAAAAAACAAAAATCGCTTTTAACTTGTTATTTTTTAGCGGAGTACGGGAAGGCCGCGAAAACAACGGCCTGACGCTATGTCACGAAAGAAAAATCGCGCATTTTTTGTCGGCCGTTTACTGATAAACTCTCGTCACTTTATCTACGCCGTCGATTTTTTTTATGTTTTCGATGAGTTTTTTGAGGATGGCGTTGTTGCGAACGATTACGGCGATTTGCCCGTTAAAAATGCCTGCTTCGCCACTCAGCGAAATGCTTTGGATGTTGACGTGCATATTGTTCGAGATCACTTTGGTGATGCGGTTCGCGAGTCCCAGGGTGTCCATGCCCGTTATTTTGAGCATCGCCTTAAATTCCTGCTGAGACGAGTCGATCCACCGGGCCGGCATGATGCGATAAGCGTAATTTGACTGAAGCGAAATCGCGTTCGGACAATCTTTCTTGTGCACTTTAATGCCCTCGTTAATCGTAACAAAACCAAATACCGGATCGCCCGGGATAGGGTTGCAGCAGGTGGAGAGTTTGTAATCGAGTTTGTCCTGTTCGGTGCCAAAGACGAGCATATCGTAATTGGACGTAATAACGGGGCGCTGAATGTCCTCGGGAGTGGCTTTTTCGCCCCGCTTGATTTTTTTGAAAAAGTTGATGAACGAATTGTTCTTCTGGGCCGCAAAATCTTTGAGTTGCTGATTTTCGATGGCGCCTATGCCCGCGCGGTAAAACAAATCGAGACTGGTTTTGAACCGGAAAAAGTTCACGAGTTCGTTAACCACATTTTCGTTCAGCGTTATTTTGAGTTGCCGCAGCTTTCGCGTGAGCAATTCTTTGCCTTCTTCGGCGATTTTTTTGGTGTCCTCGTTCAGGACGTTTTTTATTTTGTTCTTTGCCCGGGAGGTAGTGACGTATTCGAGCCAGTGCGTCGTAGGTTTTTGGTGCGGAGACGTAATCACCTCGACCTGATCGCCGCTTTTTAATTCGTGGTTCAGCGGCACGAGTTTTCCGTTCACGCGCGTTCCTCTGGTGCGAATTCCGATTTCCGAGTGAATTGAAAATGCAAAATCGAGAGAAGTAGCGCCTTTTGGAAGCGATTTAATTTCTCCTTTGGGCGTAAAAACGAAGATTTCTTTCGCATACAGGTTCATTTTGAAATCCTCTACGAAATCCACAGCGTTTGTTTCCGAGTTTTCGAGCGCTTCTTTAAGCAAGTTCAGCCACAAATCCAGGCCCGATTCTTCGTTTCCGCCGCCTTGTTTGTATTTGTAGTGCGCCGCATAACCGCGTTCGGCAATTTCGTCCATGCGTTCGCTTCTCAACTGAATTTCTACCCAGCGTCCTTTGGGGCCCATGACCGTGATGTGCAAGGCTTCGTAACCCGTAGATTTGGGCGATGAAATCCAGTCGCGCAAACGGCTCGGGCTCGGGCGGTAATGGTCGGTGACAATAGAGTAAATCTTCCAGGCGAGGAATTTTTCGTCTGCCGGAGCGCATCTGTACACGATGCGAAGCGCGAATTTGTCGTAAACCTCGTCAAAACTGATGTTTTGCGCTTTCATTTTGCGCCTTATCGAGTAGATTGATTTTGGGCGGCCTTTGATAACATAGTCGATGCCTTCCGCGTCCAGCGAGGCCTGAATTACTCCCGAAATATCGCGGATGTAAGCGTCCTGTTCCTCCTTGGTTTCCTTGATTTTGCCGACGATGTCCTGATAAACGGCCGGCTCGGTGTATTTGAGTCCGAGATCTTCGAGTTCGTTTTTAATATTGTAAAGTCCGAGCCGGTGCGCGAGTGGCGCGTAAATGTAAAGCGTTTCCGATGCGATTTTAACCTGCTTGTGTTCGGCCATGGCGTCCATGGTTTGCATATTGTGCAGGCGGTCCGCGATTTTAATAAGAATCACGCGTACGTCGTCGTTGAGCGTAAGCAACATTTTGCGGAAATTCTCGGCCTGCATAGAAATGTTAAGGTCTTTTTTTACCTGAGCTATTTTGGTAAGACCGGCAACGAGCTGGGCCACTTTTGGGTTGAACTGCCGCTCGATGTCTTCGATGGTGACGGGTGTATCTTCGACCACGTCGTGCAACAGGGCAGCGGCAATGGAAGTAGCACCGAGCCCGATTTGAGACGCGACGATTTTAGCCACGCCGATAGGGTGAAAAATGTACGCTTCTCCGGATTTTCTCCTTTGGTCTTTGTGGGCGTCCACTGCGACATCAAACGCCTTTCGGATCAGTTTTTTATCTTCGTCCGACAGGGTCTGATAACTGATGCGCAACAGCTCTTTGTACTCCTGAGCGATTGCTTTGTTTTCTTTTTCGATCTGTTCTTCTGTCATCTCCATAAGGGCTAAAAGTAGCGAATTCTTTTATAAAAAAAACTCAAATTCCGATTCGAAAATACAACGGTTGTTCATTCGAAAAATGCCGCGCCAGGGGGTGTAGCAAAGTGCCGTGCACTGCGGAAGACCCGGCCCGAAGGGGGCGCCCAAAAAATAACTTTTAAGAATTTTCGCGGCGGTTTTGTCCGATGTTTCACCGATCAAGATTCGCGCTGGCGTTTGGCTTCAAACACGAGAACGGCTGCGGCTACCGAAACGTTCATTGAATCGATGGCGCCTCTCATTGGAATGGCTATGTTTTGAACGGCAGCGTCTCTCCAGGCTTGCGTAAGACCTGTAGCTTCGGTGCCGACGGCGATGGCGCATGGTCCGGAAAAATTCTGCCGGCTGTAATCTGTGGCGTTTTGGAGTGCAGCCGCGTAGATATTAATGCCGCGTTGTTGCAGGAATTCGATCATTTCGGCACTGCTTCCCGTGGCGATTGGAACCGTGAACAAACATCCGACACTGGAGCGCACCACGTTTGGATTGTACATGTCCCCGGGCGGGTTTGCGATAAAAACGGCGTCCACTCCTGCTGCGTCTGCCGTGCGCAATAATGCTCCGATGTTTCCGGGTTTTTCGAGAGCTTCTGCCACGAGAATTAACGGGTTTTCGCCTAAGTTTAGCTCGTCCAGACCCAGGCGTTTGGTTTTTGCAATCGCGAGCAAACCTTCGGTGCCTTCCCGGTAGGCCATTTTGCGGTAAACGTCTGCATTAACGCGGATGATTTCGGGTGCGTGAACGTCCGGCGGAAGTTCGTCCCATTCGGGAACCCAGAACAGTGTTTCGAGCTCGTATCCGCCGCTAAGCGCAAGTTGGATTTCGCGTCTTCCTTCGATGACAAACCGTGCGGTTTCGCGCCTCAACCGGGCTTTTTCCTGAAGCTGCATCACGTGTTTTACGAGAGGGTTTTTTAACGAGTTGATTTCTTTCATCGGGCAAATGTAAAACGATTAAATGAGGCCGCGCGCTTTAAAATCGAGATAGGCGTTGATCGTGTTTGTCGTAAGTGCTTCCGGCGCGGTTAGCAGTGCGTGAATGCCGTTCTGACGCAATTTTTGCACAATGAGCCGCTTTTCGAAAATAAGTTTTTCTGCGGCAATTTTGTCGTAAACGGCCTCGGCGTCCTGGGCCGGGGACTGCGAAAATCCGATCAGTTCGCTGTTTGTAAAAAACACGACGAGCACAAGGTGAAACCTCGACATCGCCTTTAAGTACGGGAGTTGCCGTTGCAAATTGTCGACGGTTTCAAAATTCGAGAAAATAACGAGCAGGCTGCGTTGCCTCAGATGGCGCCGCACATGGGCGTAAAGCATTCCGAAGTCTGTTTCGTGCGTATCGGTCTGAACGTTGTAAAGCGCTTCGAGTATGCGTTGCATTTGACGTCCCGTTCGTTGGGCCGATACCGTGTTGGCGATGCGTCTCGAAATTGAAAGCATGCCCGCGAGATCGTTTTTAAGCAGCACAATGTTCGATAGTACGAGGGCCGAATTCACGGCGTAATCGAGTAAGCGCAACCCGTTGAACGGCATTTGCATCTGCCTGCCTTTGTCGATAATCATGTACACTTGCTGGGAGCGTTGGTCCTGATACTGATTGACCATGAACGTGTTGCGTTTGGCTGTGGCTTTCCAGTTCAGCGTGCGCAAATCGTCGCCCGTATTGTAATCTCTGATCTGTTCGAATTCCATGGCCTGACCAAGTCTTCTCGTGCGCTTAATACCGAGTCTGGACATCGTGACAAGGGCCGAAAGATCGTATTTGCGCAATTGCAGAAATCCGGGATAACAGGCAATCTGTTGCTTCTCGTCAAACGAATAGCGCCGGCTCAGCAACCCGAGCCAGGTTTGGGCGTAAATGTGCAGGCGGCCAAAATCGTAAACGCCTCTTTCGGTGGGCCGCAACGGATAATGGCAACGAATGCGCGCGCCGGACGGGACCTCGTGGGTTTGCCGAAAATCGCGCTGCTGAAATTGGGCCGGAAGCTCATCGATAAGCAACGCCTTAATTTTAAATGGGTAAGAATTGTCGATGCGTGCGCTTACTGGATTTACGTCGCCGTTCGAGAATTTTTCGGGCAAAAACCGTTTTGCCTTAACGCCTTTTGTCGAAAAAAGCATGAGGCCGTCCACAACCGTAAAAAGCAACAACGCTGCAAACGCCGCAAGCGATACAAATGAAAGCGCCGGAAATACAAACGCAAACACGTAAAGCGCCGCTACGGCAAACCAGGCGTAGAAAAAGCGATGGTTCAGAAAAAAAGACGACAGCAGTTTTATCACAATTAACGGGGAATGGCGACCTGTTCCAGAATTTGTTCGAGGATTTGTTCGGCCTGAATGCCTTCCATTTCGCGTTCGGGTGCTACGATGACGCGGTGGTTGAGCACGGGCGCTGCGGCTTGTCGGATGTCTTCGGGCGTGGCAAAATCGCGGCCGTTCATTGCGGCAAAAGCTTTACAGGCGTTCAGCATTGCAATGGAAGCGCGGGGGGAAGCACCCAGGTAGAACATCGGGTTTTCGCGCGTTTGTACGACGATTTGTGCGATGTACGAAATGAGTTCATCGGACACAATGACCTGACGCACCATTTGCTGATAGGCGGCAATTTGAGCGGCGTTCAACACCGGTGTAAGCGCATTCAGGCGGTCGTTGCTCTGTTGTTTGTGTTCGCGTTGGAGCAAGTCAATCTCGTGTTCGAGCGCCGGATAATCCATCGTTATTTTAAACAGAAAACGGTCGAGTTGCGCCTCTGGCAAACGGTAAGTTCCTTCCTGTTCGATGGGATTCTGGGTAGCTACAACTAAAAACGGTGGTTGTAGTGCGTAGCGTTCGCCGTCCATTGTAATTTGTCGCTCTTCCATGACTTCGAACAACGCAGCCTGGGTTTTTGCGGGCGCGCGGTTGATTTCGTCTATTAGAATCAGGTTCGAGAAAATCGGGCCTTTGCGAAACGAAAAATCGGACGTTCGTGGATCAAAAACCGAGGTTCCCAAAATATCGGCCGGCATTAAATCCGGCGTAAACTGAATTCTGCTAAAGCCGAGCGCAAGCCCTTTGGCGAGCATTTTCGCGGTAAGTGTTTTGGCAATTCCGGGAACGCCTTCGATAAGCACGTGGCCGTTGGCAAGAATCGCCCCAAGCAGTTGGTCTATCATTTTGTCCTGCCCGATGACGATGCTGCGCAGTTGTTCGCGCAACGCGTTCAGGCCCGATTGGAGTTCGCTCAGATCGAGCCGCGATTCAAACTGGATTTTTTCTTTCTCGTTCATTGAATAGTTGTTCTATAAGGTCGTTTATGGCCACTAGGTCGTCCTGAGTGGCAGGCTGACGTTTTTGCAGGTGGCGGTTGATTTTATCGGTTAAATGTTGAACGCTCTCGGGTTCCCATCCGGTTCTGTGGGCCAGTTGCTGTACAAAACGATCGTTAAGTACGCCCGTGTTAAGGTGGTATTCGTGCCGGACGCGTTCGAGGAAATATACGATTTTTCGCGAGAGTGCCTGTGCTGCGTCTCCTTCGATTCGATAGAGGTTGCCGAGCGTTCTCGCAAAATCGATGCTCGTGTTGCGGGGCGGTTCAATCACGGGAATGACGCGCTGTTTGCGTCTGGCGTTAAACACAAAAAACAACAATACGCCGCCAAGCGCCATAAACCAGGCAGTTTTCAACATCGGTTCGGATAACACATAGCGCAAAGCGGATTCAGAGGCTTTTCGGTGGCGCGGGTTGTACCAAATCAGCGGTTTATCGGCACTGATATATGACAAAGCGGAAGTTGCGTATTCCGGATTCCGGAGCAACAGGCCGTAGTTGGAAAAAATCATCGCATCGGCGTGCAGGTACATCCAACCCTGACCTTGAGGTACGCGCACGAAGTTCGGATAAATGGCGTTGTTTATCGCAATATGACCCAGTACTTCTGCCTTTGGCGGCA
>CAZTGF010000070.1:0-3117 GCA_964612955.1 uncultured Flavobacterium sp. | reverse complement strand
CGATGAATCGGCAGTAGAAAGTCGCTCAAACGGAGAAAATGAAAGCCGTTCCACACCGGCCGGGAACAGCGATTCTATGTGTTGGTTTAAAACGTAAAGACCAAACGGGTTTTTATCGTTCGGGTCCAGTTTGCGCTCCCAGTCAAAAGTTTTTGGAGCGTTTTGGCCGAGCAGCGCAATGAGCAGCGCAAAACCTAATACGATAATCAGGGCTTTTTTCTGCATTATCTGAGCGATTTTAAAGTTCCCAGATACGCTTTTTCGGCTTTCTCAAAATCCTCGGGTGCCGGATCAAACGCCCCGTACCAAATATAATTGTACAAATAGGACAAATAGCTGAAGTCTTCGAAAATTTCGTCCGATGACAATTCGCGCATATAATCGGCATTTGTTTTTTCGGGTTCGTAAGCGATGCGTTCGCGCACATCCAACCGGTTCAACAGCCAGAGATAGTAAAGCCGGATGCTGAGCCTGAGGTCGCCCGCTTGTTTGGCTTTTTCGATATCGCCCGCAAAATCGGTTCGCATCAGCATTTCAGCTAAAGGGGCATCGGTCACCGATACGGCAGCCACGGGGCGTTTTTTAAGCATCGTTCGCACGAGCCACACTATAGCAAAAATGATTATCGCTGCGAGCATCAACTTTAAAATCAGCGATACGGCGTACACGGCCGCAGGCGCATCGGTATCGAAAAGTTTTTGCCACCATTGCTGAAGCCACAACAGAAAGCGGTCCCACAAACTCAGTACCGGCACGCGGTCGTAATCGAACTCGGCGCCTTGAAAACGGTCTTGCCAGCCGGGTTCAAAACTTCTCAGGGTTTCCGGTTTTGGCGCAACGGGTGCGGGGATGGAATCAGGTTGAGGAAACATCATGCCGGTGCTGCAGGTAAATTTTTCGCGGATAAATCAGGTAATACCAGGAAATGAGCGCTAATGTGCCCAGAATGATGGCGCTGCTGGCCCAAACGGGCATCGCAATCGAAAAACGCGTCAGGTAGCCCTCCAGCAGGCCGGCCGCCGCGGTAAACGGAATGGTGCTCAGAAAAATCATCAGGCCGTTTTTGAAACCGCGCTTAAACGATTCCAGGCGCGAATACGTATGCGGAAACAGTATAGACGATGCGACCACAAAACCAGCCGCCGTTTCTATGATAATTGCAAAGATTTCCATGGCTCCGTGAATCCAGATGGAGCGAACGCTTTGCCAGAACACGCCGTTTTCGTAAAAGAAAAACTGAAAAGCGCCCACCATAATTCCGTTCTGAAGCGATACGTAAAAAGTTCCGAGACCAGCCGTAACGCCCATGATAAAACACAAAACGCCCACGCGGATGTTGTTGATTGTAATAGCGATAAACCCGCCCCATTGGGAACCGCTTTCGTACACGGCCATCGGATTTCCGGCTTCGATGTTTTGGAGCGTCATATTTACATACTGATCGCCGAGAATTAACCGCACAAAATCAGGCTGTGCACGCGCGGACACCGCTCCAATGGCCACAGCCGTAAAAAACACGGCAAATGCAAGCGCCACCTGAGTCCGGTAGCGGTACATAAGCAGCGGAACATCGGTCTGAAAAAACTTCTTAAGCCGGTTTTTCTTTTGGCGTTTCGTCTTGTAAATGCGCTGATAGGCTAAAGCTGCGAGGTCGTTCAGAAAAATGACGGTTTTACTTTTGGGGTAAAAAGTTCGGGCGTAAGACAAATCGTTCATGATGGAAACATAGCCATCGGCAAGCGCTTCGGCAGAATGTTCGCCTCTGCGTTTGAGTGCTTTTTCAAATGATAGCCATTTTTCTTTATTTTGCCGTATGAACGCCACCTCTCTCATCGCAGGCTAAAATAATCATAATGTCCGAACTCGCCGTAACGACAACGCAAAATGTCGATATTGTTTTTCGCGCCGCCGGAATGGCAGAACGCGTGTTTGCCTCGCTGATAGACTGGGTGTTTAAAATTCTGTACGCCGTATTTGCGTTTTACATTTTTGAGCAGGCTTTGGGCATAGAGGCGTATTTGGGCGGCATGGACCAATGGTCGGCCATGGCGATTGTAAGTTTGATGTTGCTCCCCGTAATGTTGTACAGCCTGTTTTTCGAAGCCAGATACGAAGGACAAACGCCGGGGAAAATGCTCGTGGGCATTAAAGTCGTTAAGATCGATGGCTATCAGGCTGGTTTCACCGAATATCTGGTCCGATGGCTGTTTCGCTTTATCGACATTATTATCGGGAACGGCGTCGTGGGCATCATCCTCATCGGCCTTACCAAAAAGAGCCAGCGACTCGGAGACATGGCCGCAGGAACCGCAGTAATTGCATTAAGACGGCGGGTTGGCATTTCGCACACGATTCTCGAAGACATCGGACAGGATTACGAACCCGTTTATCCGCTTGTGGTGCGATTGTCCGATAACGATGTGCGCATCATTAAAGAAAGTTGGGAACGCGCGCGCAAAACTGAAGACCCCGAACTCACGTTAAAATTAAGGCGCAAAGTGGAATCGGTCACGGGCATCCAAAAGCAAGAACCCACCGATAGCGAATTTCTGGACCGGATTATTAAAGACTATAACTTTTATACACAGCATTTGTAATGTTTGAATGGCTGGACCTCATAGGCACGATGGCGTTTGCAGTTTCGGGTGCGCTCACGGCGATTCAGAAGCGGCTCGACCCGTTTGGCGTACTTGTTATCTCGTTCGTCACGGCAGTTGGCGGCGGAACCTTGCGCGATGTACTCATTGGCCGGACGCCCGTTGGCTGGATGCAGGACCTCAATTACGTGTATGCGATTTCCTGCGGTTTTCTGCTTGCGTTGCTTTTCAGGCACAGGCTCGAAAAATTGCGCACTTCGCTTATGTTGTTCGACTCCATTGGCCTTGGTGTATTTACGCTACTCGGCATTGAGAAAGGGCTTGCAGTGGGGTTGCATCCCGTAATTTGCATTGCACTCGGCACAATGACGGCTTGTTTCGGCGGCGTAACCCGGGACATTCTGTGCAACCAGATTCCGGTAATTTTCCGGCGCGAGATTTACGCCACGCTTTGCATTGGAGGCGGGATTCTGTTTTTTGTGTTACAGCGCATTGCCGGTGTAGATAACGACGGATTGTA
>CAZTGF010000069.1:0-9763 GCA_964612955.1 uncultured Flavobacterium sp. | reverse complement strand
TGCAACTCGTTGTTGTACAGCGAAAGTACCTGCATATGGCTAAGGTTACCCAGCGAAGATGGAATCGTACCTGAGAAACGGTTCATGTAGAGCTCTACTGTTTTGAGTGCCGATAGTTGTCCGATGGATTCCGGAATCGGGCCCGAAAGCTTATTAAACGCGAGGTTCAGAAACACGAGCGATTTGAGCTGACCGAGTTGCTGAGGAACCTTGCCCGATAAATTATTCTTAAATAAGTTTAACCGGATCAGATGCGGAAAATCCCCGATTTCAGTTGGGATTTCGCCCGTAAGATTATTATTTGCGAGGTCGATGCCTACCACGCGATCGTTTGAGATTTTAATGCCGTGCCAGGTAGATTCCGGCTTGTTGATGTCCCATTTCACCACCCATTTCTCGCCTTGGGTTTTTGCGTGAAGTTGCAGCAGCGCATTCCGTTCAGAGGCTGGGATCGCACCAAAAGAGAAAACCGTAACGAGCAATATGCTTAGGGTAAATATTGTTCTCATAATTGTTTGGTTTTTGCATGATTTTTACAGTGGACGAAATAAACACAAAAATCGACAACTTGCAAAAATAATCGACGAACTGCGCAAAATAGCCCAAATAAAAGCGTAATTTCTTACAAAACTTATTTTAAACGTTAACAATTTTATTTCATTGAAATCAGAATCATTCCGATGCTTTGGCGCGAAATTTAACCCCGACCCAATCAGATGCAGCGAGAGTTAATCCCTATCTTTGGCTCGTAAAAAATGCGCCTTGCCCTACAAATTTGAGCTTTACACACATGTTGAGACGCTTCCCGCGGAATGGGAAACTGTGGCTGCTCATGCCGTTTTGTTTCAGCGTTCTTACCTTCAGGCACTCTCCACATCGGCTCCGGTGAATATGACTGTGTTTTTCATTGGAATTTACGACGGCCGAGAGTTGGTCGGAATTGCAATCGCCCAATTGCTCGACCTTAAAAAACTGGAAACGTTTGGTACGCGCGAAAAAGCGATCAAACTCGCGCTTCGAAAATTGCTGTTCCGGCGGTTTGCGCCCAAAGTGCTGATTCTGGGCAACAATATGCTCACGGGCCAACACGCGTTTGTTTTGTCGCCACAAGCCGAACCAAAAGCAGCCATGCGAGCGCTCTTAGGTGGCGCACACGAAATCTCAAGGAGCCACGGTGCAACCCTGTTCTCGTTCAAGGATTTTTATTCCGGGCAGATGAGTTATTTCGACCAGCCGGCTTTCTCCAAATATTTCCGGTTTTCGACCCAGCCCAATATGGTGCTGGACATCCGCTGGAACAATCTGGAGGCGTATGTCGAAAATCTTCACAAAAAGTATCGCGACCAATACAAACGCGCGCGCAAAAAGATCATCGGCCTTCAAAAGCACGAACTATCGCTCGACAAAATACTTAAGTACGAGCCGTTACTTTATGCGCTCTATCGCCATGTCGCGACCAACGCACCTTTTAATACGTTCTTTTTGTCCGAACATCACTTTAGCACGATGAAGCGCAAACTTGGAGACGGTTTCCGGGTTTTCGCCTATTTCGACGGGGACGCCATGGCCGGATTTTACACGACGATCCGCAACGGCGAGGTTCTCGATACGTACTTTTTGGGCTACGATAACGGCGTGCAAAAAAGCAGGATGCTGTACCTGAACATGCTTTACGATATGGTGGACGACGGCATTTCGGGCCGGTGTTCGAGAATCGTGTTTTCGCGCACTGCATTGGAAATCAAAAGTTCCGTAGGTGCCGTTCCCGAGGAAATGTACGGCCTCATGTGGCATCGGACCCCGTTTGTGCAAAAACGCATCGGCACGCTGTTTAAGAAAATGGAACCCGAGCTAGATTGGCAGCAGCGGCACCCGTTTAAGTCATCGGGCCACGTTTAGCACATTGGGAACGATGCGCGCTTGCAGCAACTGCTGTTCTTCGCAATACTCCCCATCGATCTGAAAATGCACGGGCACTTTGGTTTTTATCACGGCCTTATCGGTAGAAATCAGCAGCACTTCGCCCGAATCCAGAGGCATATTTCCCGTGACGATTTTGCCTATGAGAAACAAGTCCATGGATTTCAGCACGACAATTTCGAATTTGCCGTCGTTGAGTTCGCCCCGGGGGTTTATAGTGACGCCGGTACCATAGCGTTGGGAGTTTGCCAGAACCACCATTTTCGCTTCGGTTTCCACGGTTTGTCCGGCCGTTTCGATTCGGACCTCAAAAGGCGGACTCTGTTCGTAGAGCGTGGCCAAGCTTTGCCAGAAGTAACCGAGTTTTCCGCGAATGCTGCCTTGTTCGTAATTTTTAATCAGGTTTGCGTTCAGTCCGATGTCGCTCAGGTGAAGGCTCATTTTGCCGTTGATTTCAATCATGTCTATCGGCGAGGGTTCACCGAAAAACGCAACGGGCAACGAATCTTCGAGTTCGGTCGGCAATTCAAGATCCACGGCCAGCCCGTTTGCCGAACCTGCCGGAAAGATACCGATGGTAACTTCGCACCCCAACAGCGCCTCGGCAACCATTTTAATCGTGCCATCGCCGCCGGCCACAAGAACGCGTTCTACCGGGAACTGCTCGTATAGCGCGCGCAAGGCTTCTTCATCGAACTTTCCTGTAGACTCAAAATACCGGAGCGAAATGTCGTGCTGGGCAGCGTAATCTTCTACCGCGTTTACGATGGCGTCCTTATCGCTTCCTCCCGAAATAGGATTGACAACAAAAATGAAGGTTTGCTTGATATCCATAAAAAGGTGTGGCGGATTATTCGTATTTTGGAATGCGCACTCAAATATACTCATAAATGAAACCCGTTTTAAAATTGTATCGCGGATACGCTAACGAGGAAGAATTAATTGTGATGGGACACGTTTTCCGGCCTACGACTAAAGCGGAATACGATTTTCAGAAACGGGATTTCGGCAATGCGCATCGCGTTATTGGAATGTTTCGCGTAAAAACCCAGTCTAACGCCGAAGTTTTCCTTCATTTCGAGAACAAGACGATCCGGACCAAAACCCTTGACGACGGTTATTTTAAATTCTGCATCCCGCTCGAGCGAGAAACCGGTTATGGTTGGATGCCTTACAGCGTAAGCCTTGTCCACAACGGCGAAAAAATTTCGGAAGACGCTTCATTTATCCGCCCGCACCCCGGAAAGCTCGGCTTTATATCGGACATTGACGACACTTTTCTCGTTTCCCATACGCGGAATATCTTTAAAAAAATGTACGTGCTTTTGTTCAGGGGCGTAAACGACCGAAAAGTGTTCGAAGGCGTTGTTCCGCATTATCAGGCACTTGCCAGCGCACAACAAGAAGAAAACGGAAATTCGAATGCGTTTTTCTACGTTTCGAGCAGTGAATGGAATTTATACCGATTCATCGTCGATTTTACAAAACTTCACAAGTTGCCCAGAGCGGTGCTTTTGCTAAAAGACATCAAAACGAGTCTGCTCGACTTTCTCGTCACGGGACGCGGCGATCACAATCATAAATTTGAAAAAATCCGCCACATTATTGAATTTTATCCGGGTTTGCACTATACGCTCATTGGAGACGATTCACAGCAGGATCCGTATTTGTACGAAAGCATTTGCAAGATATTCCCGGTTACCGTAAAAGCGGTTTACATCCGCCAGACGGGACGCGCCAAAAAACCGAAAACCGTCCGCGTGCTCGAAAACATCGCGTCTATGGATGTGGAAACCTGTTATTTCCGCGACAGTGCCCAGGCCATTGAACATTCGCGCCGCATCGGGCTGATTCGTCAGGACTCGAGTTCGAGCTGAATCGCTTCCCATTCGGCCATCAGTGCTTCGAGTTCAGCTTTTTTCCGATTGTACGCCGCGAAAAATTGGGCGTCTTCGATGTGTTTGTCGTAGTTCGATTCCAGCGCACGGTCGTCCTTGATAATCTGCTGTTCTATCGATTGGATCTGCGCTTCAATTTTACTCAGTTTGTTCTGAAGTGTTTTATTTTTGCGCTGGGCCTCGTAGGATTCTTTGGGCGCAGTTGCATTCCGGGCGGTTTCTTTTTTAACGCTGTCCTTTTTTTCCACTTCGCGCATGTTCTCCATGTTGCGCATTTCGAGGAAGAAGTTGATGTCGCCCAGGTATTCGCGCACCTGCCGGTCTTTAAACTCGTAAACGATGTTCGACATTCCCTGCAAAAAGTCCCGGTCGTGGGAAACCAGGAGCAACGTCCCTTCAAACTTCTGCAGAGCGGCCTTGAGCACGTTTTTGGATTTGATGTCGAGGTGGTTCGTAGGTTCGTCCATCACGAGCACGTTAATCGGCTGCAGCAACAATTTGCACAACGCCAACCGGTTTCGCTCGCCTCCCGAAAGTACTTTTACCTTTTTCTCCACGTCATCGCCCCGGAACAGAAACGCCCCGAGCATGTCGCGTACCTTGGTCCGATTCGAATCGGTCGCGGCTTCGAGCATGGTATCGAGCAGCGTGATTTCGCCGTCCAGATGTTCGGCCTGGTTTTGCGCAAAGTAGCCGAGTTGGACGTTGTGGCCGAGTTTTATCGAACCCTCAAACGGAATTTCGTTCACAATTGCTTTCATGAACGTGGATTTTCCCTGACCGTTTTGTCCGACAAATGCAATCTTACTGCCGCGCTCCACAAGCAGCGAAATATCGGACAGAATTTTTTTGTCGCCGTAACTTTTGCTTACGTGTTCGGCCTCGATGACCACGCGCCCCGGTGTTTTTGAAACCGGAAACGAAATGGACATGACCGATGTGTCTTCCTCGTCCACTTCGATGCGTTCTACCTTGTCGAGCTTTTTAATCAGCGATTGCGCCATCGACGCTTTAGATGCTTTTGCACGGAATTTTTCGATGAGCTTTTCAGTTTCCTCTATTTTTTTCTGTTGGTTTTTCTGCGTCGCGAGTTGCTTTTCGCGAATTTCCTGTCTCAAGACGAGATACTCCGAATACGGTTTGGCGAAATCATACGCCTTGCCGAGCGAAATTTCGATTGTGCGATTGGTCACATTGTCGAGAAACATTTTGTCGTGCGATACGATAACAACCACGCCCGGAAACGAACGCAGAAAACTCTCGAGCCAGATGATGGATTCGATGTCCAGGTGGTTCGTGGGTTCGTCCAGAAGCAAAATGTCGTTTGATTGCAAAAGCAGTTTGGCGAGTTCAATCCGCATGCGCCAGCCGCCCGAAAACGTCTCGGTCGGATTATTGAATTCCTCGCGCTTGAATCCGAGGCCGAGCAAAATCTTTTCTGTATTGCCCACATAATCGTAACCGCCGAGCAGTTCGAACCGATGCGTGTAATCTGATAAATCTTCGATGAGTTTCGAGTAGGAGTCGCTTTCGTAATCGGTGCGCGAAACGAGTTGTTCGTTGATATATTCGAGTTTTGCTTCGGTTTGCTTGATGTCGGTAAACGCCTGATACGCCTCCTCGAGCACGGTTCGCCCTTGTTCAAAGTCGATGTCCTGACGCAAAAATCCTATTTTGACTTCCTTCTCGGTGGCAATGCTGCCAGAATCCGGCGCGATGTCCCCGGCCAGAATCTTTAGCATCGTAGACTTACCGGCGCCGTTCTTACCAACCAGCCCTACGCGATCGCCCGCTCCAAGCCTGAACGTAACTTCTTCAAATAAATAAGTGCCGCCGAAAGACACGGACAGGTTGTGTATATTAAGCATGACAGGGATTTTTTAATGTGGGTTTTGGGTATCTTTGCGGAACTTTTAACCGCCAGACCGACTCAATTTAAAACTTTGTGCAAATGTTAAAAAAAGGAAGCAAACTCTATAGCATTTTAACAGGAACTTGTCCGCGTTGTCACGGCGATTATATGTATGTGAAAAAGAATCCATTTGATTTGTGGAACAATCTCAAAATGCACGACCACTGTAAAAGTTGCGGGCTTCGATACCAGATTGAACCCTCGTTCTTTTTTGGAGCGATGTACGTGAGTTACGGTCTTGCCGTGGCTATCGGAATTGCGGTCTTTGCAATTGTGATGTTGCTCGGAAGCGGTCTCTTGGAAAGCTTTTTCTGGATTGGCGGTATTCTGTTTATTCTGATGCCGTACATTACGCGTTGGTCGCGCAATATTTACATCAATTTCTTTATCGACTACGACCCGAAAGCGGCTCATAAAACGCCCGAAAACGGTCAATCGAAATAACCGCATTTACAGGTTCGGCACGTTCGATGTGATTAAACAGTACCTCTGCCATGAGCGGCCCGAGCATTACGCCACGGGTGCCAAGCCCGTTCAGAATATGCAAACGCGGGTTTCCCGGGTGCGTTCCGACGAGCGGTTTGCGGTCTTTTACCGTAGGCCGTACTGCAGCCGTTTGTCCGATGACTTCAAAATCTGCTTTGAAGAATTCGCGGAGTTTGCCGATGAGTTCGTTTCTGGCGGCTTCGGTAGGAATCTCGGTTTTGTCGTCCCAGGCGTAGGTGGCGCCCACTTTAAATTCGCGATTACCCAAGGGCAAAAGGAAAACGCCGGCTTTGTAAATAACATCAGCGCTAAAATCGCGCGCGCGAATATGCAACACCTCGCCTTTGGTTCCCTCGAGCGGCAGGTAATTGAAATACGGGTTCTGCTTTATGCCGAAACCTTCGGCGCATACAATATTACGGGCTTTGAGGTTTTTGTACGCGACGAATCCCGAATGCAGCTCCAGGCGCGTCCAGTCGAATTCTTCCTCGATCAGGCAGCCGGTTTCGGATAATATATTACGATAGCCGTTCAGTAGTACATCGGTTCGTACATAACCAGTATTCATTACGCGTCCAAAGCCAAAAGGCGCGTCGATACTCTCATTGTCGTTCGGGACGAGTTTGGTAGCTAAGAAAGGCGAAAGCTTAGGCCGGTCTGCCGCGACAAACCATTGATTCTGCTCTTCTACACTTGTAAATCTTCTCAGCACCGGCATCGGCACATAGCAATCCAGGCCGTACTGCGACTTAAGACGTGCGTAAAACCGCTGCATCGCCTCCAATTGCTCGGGAGCGCCATCGAGACCCGAATAGCGTTTCAAAACGACGGGATTTACAACGCCCGCAGCTACCGATGACGCGTGGTGACTGTCATTGTCAAATACAACCACCGTTTTACCCTGAGAGCGCGCCGTCTCGCAAAATGCAATTCCGGCCAATCCGGCTCCGATAATGATATAATCAACCATGTGTAAATAAAAAACCCCTACCGCGAAGGTAAGGGCTTTTTTGAAGATTTGTTTGTTAGTAGTTCCACATATCCTGTTCGAAATCGCGGATCTTACTCTTGATGCGTTCTGACTCGAGAAGCTGCATCTGAGCATTGTCTTTCATATAGTCGACAATCTGACGGTCGCCGTAAACGTTCTCCTCCTTGTAAATCTCGGCACTAAATCGGCGCGAATTAAGCAAGTGATCAAACGAGATAGGCATGGCCGAATTACGGTCGTTAAACGCTTTGTGCTCGTGCAACAAGTCGCGGACTGCCGGGAAATAAATCCAGAAAATCTCGATCGGCTCTGCGTTTTCGTTTCCAATGTCACGCGCTTCAGGAGCAACGGGACACAAGGCGAGCAGACGGTACTTCATCTCGCCCTGACGTTTGTCGAAATACCAATATCCTTTGATACGGTATCCAATGATGTCATAGGCACTCAATTCGCGCACATCTACATACTGAGGATCCAGTACGCGCTTACCGGTCCGGTAATCGTCGTAATAAGTGTTGATCTCGTCAATACCAGCTTGGGTTGTGTCTACATATTTGAAAGCCGTTTCAAGATCCTTCAACGTCTTCTTTGTATTGAAGTAGTCATCGGCGTAAACTTCTGATACGCGGCCCGACTTGATTCCGTTGAGCAACACAGTAAACAACGAACGTCTGTCCTTGCCGATATTGGCTGTATCTACGGGATAATACATCGGGAAATTGACGCGTTGGTCAAGATCGATGAACTCCCAAACTGTTTTGCCCATCAACACATCCCGATCGTGAACATAACCGTAAGCGAGCGGCTTATCGTTGTCCGAAATCATTTGTGCCGGCGTTTTAATACCGATCTGATCGGGCGTTTTCGCGTTGAGCAAGTTAGATTGGGCAAAGCTAACCTGATGTACCGCGGCCACAAAAACAGTTAATAATAGGTTTCTAAGTTTCATGTTTTACTGTGTAGATTAAGTAAGTAGGTAAACGACTAACTTATTGGTTTATTGTATTTCGTAAATAACCGGTGAGGTTTTTCCAGGCAATACGTTCGCAGGAACACCAACGATTCTCGTTTTAATGTCCGAGATTGTAACCTGATCGCCACGGCCGGCTCTTGCCAACGCAGCCTTACACTGAGCGTTTACACGGTCGCCGTTAACAACAATCGCTGGCTGGCCGGGAACTTTAAATGTAAACTGAGTTACCTGAAAGTCCAGATCGTAAAGGAAGTCCGGGATTTTAGCCGTTACCTGAGAAACCTCAAGGCGGGACTTGGCTCCTTTTACAATGTCAGACATACCTCCGATGTGACCCACCGGACCAGGAATGTTTTTGATACGGAACGTTTTCTTGTCCGATACGCTTGTACCATCAGGCAATTGTCCTGATACGTTTACAGTAACCTCTGTACCTGAACCCGGAACAAGGTTATACTTGCCTGGTTTTCCGGCAGAGCTCATGCCCGGAGCGGTTGCTTTTACTTTATCGTCAGAGATACCGGCAAAAGAAATTGTCATCGGGTTAGGGAGACCGCGGTACACCACGTTCATTTTATCAGCAGAAATGTTAGCTGAGTTCGGCTTGGGAACTACAACGTATTTTCCATCGATAGGAATGTCTACCGGCTTTCCGTCTTCGATAAATGTAAACTTACCTTTAAGATCGTGCTCTCCTACAGAACCGGCGCCAAACTTAAATACCGCCTGACCGTTTTCAATTTCCACCTTATTCCCGTTAACAGTAACTCCGGTTGGAACCGTTGACTCGTCGTAACGACCCAACACCACACGGCCTGTAACCGTTTCTCCCTGGAAGAAAGCATTTTTATCGGTAATAACGATTGCCTTATAGTTTGTCATCGAAGCAGCCTGAGCTGTCGTATTTCCAACAAGTCCGTTATAGATATCCTGCTCGGTTTTCTTAACATCGTTCTGCATTGCAGAAAGTTTTGTCAACGACGCAATCGATGGGAAACCTTGATAGTGGTAAGTAAGATACTTCTTCTTGATTCCCTCACCGTCTACGATATCGGCTGTATTAAACTTAGAGTTGATGTCTTCAATGATAAACTTGTACTTGACGTCGTTTCCAAGAATGGAGATCAGGTCTTTTTTGTACTTTTCGATGGAAGCCATAAACTCGTTTCCACCTTTAGAGTAACCATCGCCCTGGAACCAAAGTTCGTCCATACGATCGCCTTTGTCCATCGCCTCGTAAGGCAACTTCCCATCCTCATTTCTTTCGAGACCTTCTACGAGTTTCGACTTCCAGCTTTCGATTACTTTGTAGAACTCATCCGAGACTACTTTAACCTGCTTGGCTTTCTGGAAAGGAGCGGCAAACTGCGCAGCGTTCTCTCCTGCCTTAGCTTCCAGCTGTTCGAAAAGACTAGTGTTGTAAGCTGTGGCGTTTTTGTTTACGTCCTCAAATTTTTCGTTCATCAAGCCAAAAGCCGAAAGTACTTCTTTTGACATGTTAAGCGCCATCATCGCGATGAAAACCAGATACATCAGGTTAATCATCTTCTGTCTAGGGGTTAATTTTCCTCCTGCCATTTTTT
>CAZTGF010000068.1:0-9944 GCA_964612955.1 uncultured Flavobacterium sp. | reverse complement strand
AGATACCGCGTAAACCCAAACAACTCATGCTGGTATAAAATCTTATCGGTTACTTCTGCGACACTGCCCACGGCAAGGGCTAACTGAGGAGACCGGGCCATCTCGAAACGATCTCGGGTCATGGGCGGCCATCCGCGGTCACGTCCTACGCGGTCCATCATTGCGGCATAGTGCGGGAACAGCGTATCGGCAGCGCCCCTCGAATCCTTACCTACAAATAAATGGTTATTCAGTCCTAACGGCAATGTTTTTAAATCGCGACCCGCCTGAACCGCGGCATTTTTGTACAAGTCGATAAACGGCACGAACTGTTCCGGAGCACCGCCAATCAGTGCCAACACAAGCGGTAACCCCAGGGTGGCAGCGCGAACTGCCGACGCCGGCGTTCCTCCAACGGCAAGCCAGATCGGAATTTTTTCCTGTACCGGTCGCGGATAAACACCCCGATTGTAAAACCCGGGCCGATGCGCCCCTTGCCAACTCAACGTTTCGGAAGCATTGATGCGCATGAGCAAATCCAGTTTTTCCGAGAACAAAGCGTCGTAATCGCCAAGATCGTAGCCAAACAATGGAAACGATTCTGTAAACGACCCCCGGCCCGCCATAATCTCGGCCCTGCCGCCGGACAGCAAATCCACGGTGGCAAACTGCTGAAACACGCGAACGGGATCGTCCGAACTAAGCACGGTCACGGCACTCGAGAGCCTGATGTTCTTTGTGAGCACCGCCGCTGCCGCAAGTACCGTCGCAGGATTAGAAACCGCATAATCGGCCCGGTGATGCTCGCCCAAACCAAAAACATCGAGCCCGAGTTCATCGGCCAGTTTAATTTCTTCAAGTAAGTTTGAAACGCGTTGCCGAGCGTCGCCACCCGGGTTCATATCGGCAAAAGTACAAAGTCCGAATTCCATTTTTTTTGCTTAAAGATACAACATTCGGTTCATCGGCCCGATTAGTCTATATGCCAAATAATCCCGAAATTTACGCATCAATTCACAAATCATGTCCACTAAATATACAGTCACCGGAATGAGTTGCAACGGCTGCCGTTCCAAAGTCGAAAACACGCTGAACCACATCGAAGGCGTCACGGCCCGAGTCACGTTGAATCCGCCTGAGGCGCACCTGGAAATGCCGCCCGGAACCACAAAAGAAACCCTCCAGAATGCATTGTCCAAAGCCGGAGATTATACGCTTTCGGACGATTCTGAGCCCGGGCCCTGTTGCGGAGCGAAACCGGAAAAACGCATCGCACAACCCGTACCCGCAAATGCCGTATACTATTGCCCGATGCACTGCGAAGGCGACAAAACTTACGACAATCCGGCAGATTGCCCGGTTTGCGGCATGGACCTCGTACCCATGGCTACAAACAGCGCGAGCATCTATGCCTGTCCGATGCAATGTGAAGGCGATACAACCTATGATACGCCCGGAGATTGCCCGGTCTGCGGCATGGACCTGGTCGCTGTCGGCGCGGCTGAACCCGAAGACAAAACCTACGAAACCCTGAAACGCAAAATGTGGATCGCCGCACTGTGTACGTTTCCCGTGTTTCTGATTGCGATGACGGGCATGTGGGCCGATAATCCAATGTACCGCCTTATGGGCCACACGGGATGGAACATCGTGCAATTCGCATTGTCTGTTCCCGTGCTTTTTTACGCGGGAGGCTTTCTGTTTGCGCGCGCCTGGAGGTCGATAAAATCGGGCAATCTGAACATGTTTACGCTTATCGGAATCGGAACCGGTGTCGCATTTGCGTTTAGCGTAGTGGCGCTGTTTGTGCCAGATATTTTTCCCGATGAATTCCGTACGGCTACAGGCGACATCCACTTGTATTTCGAAGCTGCAACGGTGATTATAACGCTGGTTTTACTCGGCCAGCTCATGGAAGCCCGCGCGCACAAACAAACGGGAGGCGCCATCCGCAACCTCATGCAACTTTCTCCAGCCGAGGCGGTTTTGATTGCCCATGGCACCGAAAAGACAATTCCCGTTTCTCAGATTCACAAAGGAGATTTGCTGCGCATTAAACCGGGAGGTAAAATTCCGGTCGATGGCAGCGTTGTAGAAGGCCGCAGCGACGTAGACGAATCCATGCTCACAGGCGAACCCGTGCCGGTAATGAAATCAATGTCCGATGCGCTGCGCGCGGGAACCGTAAACGGAAATGGCTCTATGGTGATGCGCGCCGAAAAAGTGGGAAGTGAAACACTGCTTGCCCAAATCATCGACATGGTAAACAAAGCGAGTCGTTCACGCGCGCCGATTCAGCAACTCGCCGATAAAATTTCGCGGTATTTCGTGCCCGCCGTTCTTGTCATCGCCGTGCTTACGTTTGTAATTTGGGCCGTTTGGGGGCCGTCTCCGGCTTACGTTTACGCTTTGATTAACGCGGTGGCGGTACTGATTATCGCCTGCCCGTGTGCGCTGGGATTAGCAACGCCAATGTCCGTAATGGTCGGCGTGGGAAAAGCAGCCGCGGCCGGAATTCTCGTGAAAGATGCGGGCGCGTTGCAGCAAATGCAAAAAGTAAATGTAGTGCTGACCGATAAAACCGGAACGCTTACCGAGGGCAAACCCAGCGTCTCTGACTTTGAAATTTTCGAGGGCGACCCGGACTCGGTTCTTGCCAGGGTAGGCGCCCTTCAGGCCCAGAGTCAGCATCCGTTGTCTTTGGGAATTACGGCTTTTGCCCGCGCTCAATCCACGCGAAACGTTGCAGTGTCCGATTTTGAAAATCATTCGGGAATGGGTATTTCCGGGAGGGCCGAATCGGAAAAAATCATTGTGGGCAACAAAGCGTTGTTCGATCATTTGGGCATGGCGGTACCGGATCGTATAGCCGAAAAAGCATCATCGGCGCGTGCCGAAGCCAAAACGGTTTCATTTATCGGCATCGGCGCAAACGTCGTAGGATTTATTGCGCTTCAGGATGCGGTGAAACCTTCATCGGCCCGGGCGGTTAAGGACCTGCAGGACCGGGGAATAGACGTCGTTATGGTTACGGGCGACAACGAAGTTACGGCTCAGGCAGTCGCAAAATCGCTCGGCCTGACGCAGTTTATCGCGAACTGCATGCCCGAGGATAAGATGCGCGAAATCGAACGTTTGCAATCCGAAGGCAAAACGGTGGCAATGGCCGGAGACGGAATCAACGACGCACCCGCACTGGCCAAAGCGGACGTAGGAATTGCGATGGGAACCGGAACCGACATCGCGATGGAAAGTTCGGACATCACGCTCGTCAAAGGCGATTTATTGGGCATTGCGCGCGCACATCGCCTCAGTGAAAAAGTCATGAGCAACATTAAACAAAACCTGTTTTTTGCATTTGTGTATAACGTTTTAGGCGTGCCAATCGCGGCCGGCCTGCTCTACCCTGCGTTCGGGATATTGCTTTCACCTATGATTGCGGCCGTGGCCATGAGTTTCAGTTCGGTATCGGTAATCCTGAATTCACTCCGGCTCCGGGGTGCGAAAATTTAATTTTATACTCGTATTTTTATAGGATCAGAGCGGCATCTTGAAAAAGAAAAAGCCGTAAATTGGCAGAAATTTAACTGCGGCGATTCGCGCTGCTTCTTTCCTTTAATAACTACACATTATGTTTTTTGAACACGTATACGACAAATCGCTTGCGCAGGCCAGTTACGTCATTGGTTGTCAAGCGACAGGCGAAGCCATGGTCATCGATCCTAAACGCGACATTGACACTTACCTGAATATCGCACGCCAGAACAAACTTACGATTACGCATATAGCCGAAACGCACATCCACGCAGATTTTCTCTCCGGGACGCGCGAACTTGCGGCTGTAACCGGTGCAAAAATGTTCCTTTCAGATGAAGGCGGCCCAGACTGGCAGTACGAGTTTGGGCACGAAGGCGTAAAAGACGGCGATGTTATTAAAGTGGGGAACCTTTCGTTCGAAGTGCTGCATACGCCCGGCCACACGCCCGAAAGCATTAGTTTTCTGCTGACCGATCATCCGGCCTCAGACGTTCCTGTGATGTTATTTACGGGCGATTTTGTTTTTGTTGGCGATATCGGCCGGCCGGACCTGCTCGAGAAAGCGGCGGGCATTAAAGGCACTCAGGAAACCGGGGCGTCTCAGATGTTTGCGTCGTTGTCCCGATTTGCTAAACTGCCTGAACATTTGCAACTCTGGCCCGGACATGGGGCCGGATCTGCTTGTGGCAAAGCGCTGGGAGCGGTTCCGAGTTCTACCGTCGGCTATGAAAAACTGCGGAATTGGGCGCTTCAATACGCATCGGACGAAAAAGGGTTTATCGAAAACCTGTTATCGGACCAACCGGAGCCCCCGAAGTATTTCGCCGAAATGAAAAAACGAAACAAGACCGAACGCGCGTTGCTGACTGAGGTGCCGCGCCATAAGGAACTCTCAAAAAACGAATTTCTCGAAGCTTACCGCAACGGAACCACCGTAGTAGATACGCGCAACAAGGTGAATTTCGCTGCAGGGTTTCTCCCCGGAAGCCTGAACATTCAGGGAAATAATGCGTTCGCTACCTGGTGCGGATGGTTCTTAAAATACGAGGAGCCGTTTATCCTGATCGCCGATGCATCTCAGATGGAAGACCTGACGCGCAAACTCATGCGCATCGGACTGGATAACATTATGGGCTACATATCAGACGTACACGATTTAGGCATTGAATTGCAAAAAGTGACAAACCTCGATTACGACCGTTTTGCCCAGGCCGTATCGGACCCGGAAGTGCAAATCGTCGACTTGCGCAACTCCACCGAATTTAAAGCGGGACAAGTTCCGGGCGCAGACCATGTTTTCATCGGCACGCTCGAAGACAATCTCGATAAAATCAGCCGCGACAAAAAAGTCGTCATTCATTGTCAGGCAGGCGACCGTTCCTCTATCGGATACTCAGTACTGAGCAAACACGGCTTTACGAATATTGCCAATTTCCCCGGCGGAATGGCTGAATGGCGCAAACAACAACAAACTTTAAGCCCGTCCGTATGAAAGAAGTAAACCAACAACAATGGGAACAAGGCCTTGAGACCTACCCTAACGCTGTAATTTTAGACGTCCGAACCGATGCAGAATGGAACGAGGGCCGATTGCCAGGCGCGCAACAGCTCGATATTTCAAAAGTGGACGCGTTTAAGAGCGCGGTGGCCGAAATGGATCGCGACCAACATTATTTTATCTATTGCCGCTCCGGTATGAGAAGCGCAAACGCGTGTCAGTACATGGAACAACTCGGCTTTTTAAATACTTATAACCTGAACGGTGGCATCGTTGCCTGGCGTGGTCCCGTGGAAAAATAATTAGTAAAAAATAAAACGAACGAATGGCGATTTACACTTTAACATCGCCATTCGTCGATTATAGCCCAAAAGTCGGCCTTATTATTAAAAAATGCGCTAATTTAGAGCAACCAAACTGTCTCTTTAATGTTCGGACCGCGATTGCTTTTCAAGTAATCCCATTAACTTTATTTCCCGTGGTATGACATTCGAATATTTTATAAAGAAACCGGCGCAAACGGTTTTTGAAAAGTTGACAGAAATCGCCGAAGTATCCGCAAAAGATTTCAACCGTAGCGCCATTTACAGCCGCAGCCAGCGCAAACGTTTCTGGTTTACCCCTTACTCTTATTCCTACACGCGAACCGTTGTGGACGGGGACCGAAAACGCGTGAGCCGCAAAACGCGAATTATGAGATTGCTCGAAATCCGGCGCGTTTACCAGATCGAAGCCAAAGGCAATGGCACCGTGATTCGCGAAAACGTCATTGTCAAAGGAAATGCGTTGCTAAAACGGCTCATCGGCGACAACCTCGGCGATACCTGTTCCCGATGGTTTACGCCCGAACGGGAATTCTGAACCACAGCGGCCGGGCCGAAACATTCGCATCAAATCCGCTGATTAATTGTGATATTTAACAGAACTGACTACCTTTGAAGCCCGAAAACAAAGGATATGAAATATTTTGCGATGTTGGTACTGGCGCTCTGTATGTCGGTGTACCAAAAGGCCGATGCCCAATGCATTCAAATTAATAGCATTCTCGTCGATGCTTGTGGCGACCCGGAAGGCTTTAATGAAATGGTCCGGTTCACCGTAGGAAATGCGCCTGTGAATTTAAACACAATGAGCGTAGACTGGGCAAATCCATCGAATAACTGGGGCGGACTTATCCGAAACAGCACTACAGCTGCAAAAACAAGTACACTAAACGCAGCGATTCAGGCGGCGGGCGGCTGCGGCCTTTTGATCGAACCTACCGGCACAACGCTTCCGGCAGGTGCAAAAGTTATTCTCATTACCAGCTTCAACTTCGACCCTTCGTTCAACACTTTTGGAGCGTTGACCGAAAACTATTACATCCTTTATCAAAACAACCCGAATACTTCGGCCGGACATTTTGCGAATTACGATCCGAATCCGACCCAGACCCGAACATTGAGCATTTCGTTCGGAAGTTGTTCGGACACTGTCACCTATTTCCGTTCGCTGCTTGTGGATGCCGATGGAAATCCGGGGACCGCAGACGGCGCTACCGTAAACTTTACCGATGCCGGACAAGCGTCTTACGTTAACTACGGTTGTCAGGCGCCTGTAGATCCGTTTTCGGTTTCTGTAGCCGTTTCAGACAGCGAAATTTGTGCAGGACAAACCACCCAACTCACGGGAACGATTTTGGGCAGTTCCGATTTTGTATGGACGACAACGGGCGGAACCCTAACAACCCCAACACAAAATCAAACTTCGTTTACCGCGACCGCAACTGGAACTTACACGGTGACGCTTACGGCCACAAATGCGTGCGGAGCCACGGTTTCAGACAGTGCCGAAATTACAGTAACTGCGGCCGGCGTTCCGGACTTTCCTACAGCTTTGCAACTTTGCAGCGGAGATACCGCCCCGATACTCGCCACAACGGCACCTAACGGAATCAGCGGAACCTGGTCTCCTTCGGCAGTGAGTAACACGGCTTCGGGCGTTTACACGTTTACGCCTGCATCGGACTGTGCAACGCCCGTAACTTTGACGGTAACCGTTACAAACAGCATCACGCCTGACTTTGAGACGGCCATGACACTTTGCGGCGGTACACCGGCTCCGGCTTTAGAACCGATTTCTGCAAACGGAATTTCAGGGGTTTGGTCTCCTGCGATCATCGACAATACCGCGAACGGCACCTATGTGTTTACGCCGAATCCGGGCCAGTGTGCCAGTACGGTTACACTTGTAGTTTCCGTGGCCGACAGCATTGGGCCGGACTTTGACGATGCGCTGACAATCTGCGCGGGAGAAGCGACACCTGCTTTGGCTACTACATCGCCCAACGGAATTACAGGGGTTTGGTCTCCGGCGGTTATCGACAACACCGCAGGCGGCACTTATGTATTTACGCCCGATGAAGACCACTGTGCCGAATCGCATTCGTTAACCGTTACTGTGGTTTCTGCGGATTGGACTATCGGACAAGGCTGCCGGAACAGCCGCTATTTCGCTTACGTTCAAACGGAACAAGACACGGCCGGCTGGGAATTTACGTGGCGCGATGCGAACGGAGCGGTCATAGGCACCGAGGCCACTTTTGACGTAACGGCTTATGCGGAACTCAACGGTTTTGAACAGCCGATCCCGGCAACGCTCAACATCGAAAGCGGCGCTTGCTCTTTTTCAGAATCCGTAATGCTAATGGGCTTTCGCTGTGCGATTCCAAAAGGGGTTTCGGCTAACGCAGACGGAAAAAACGACGCGTTCAACCTTACCGGACTCGGGGTTCGCGAACTCAAAATATTTAACCGGTACGGCATGGTTGTATACGAAAAAACTGAATATTCGAACGAATGGCACGGCCAGAATAAAGACGGCAATATCTTGCCCTCGGGCACCTACTATTACCATTTGTTGCAACATTCGGGCGAAAGCAAAACCGGCTGGGTTTACCTTTTAGCCAACTAAACAAGACAATCATATAATGCAAATCGAAGACCAGGAACTCTCCGAAAGGATCGCCGATAGCGTAGAACAATCCGCAAACGTTATTAACGAATACAGCTATAGCCTGTTGCTGGAACTTGGCGTTAGCCACAAATACGCGGCATTTTTTAATATGCTGGTACTCGCCTTTGCTACGGCCCTACTCGTATTTGTTGTCCATTTCCTGGCTAAATTGGCGCTTCGGGCACTTATAGGTTTATTCCGGAACCGGTTCGGCGGCAATTTTGTGGAGTACCTTCGCAACAACCGTTTTCCTCATTATCTGGCGCTGATTGCACCGGTGAATCTCGTGTATATTGCCATTCCGATTGTATTTGCGCATTATCCCAAAATGATACAGATTGCGAACATTGCGCTCGATTTTTACGTCGTGTTCATGATTGTCTGGATTTTTATGTCGGTGGCCAAATCCGTAGCCAACGTCATAGAACAGGACCCTCGTTACAAATACCGCCCTATCCAGAGTTACCTTCAGGTAGTGACGATCATTCTGTACCTGTTGGGAATCGTTGCGCTGTTTTCGATGCTTACGGGAAAATCTCCTATGACGTTTTTTGGCGTTATGGGTGCCGCATCGGCCATTTTACTGCTGATGTTCAAAGACACCATCATGGGATTTGTCGCGAGCATTCAGGTGACGACCAACGACATGGTGCGCATAGGCGACTGGATTGAAATGCCAAAATACGGCGCAGACGGGGATGTAATTGCAATGTCGCTCACGACCGTAAAAGTGCAGAACTGGGATAAAACGATTACCATGGTTCCCACGTACACGTTGATTACGGATTCGTTTAAAAACTGGCGCGGCATGCAGGAATTCGGCGGGCGCAGGGTAAAACGGGCGCTGATTATCAAACAATCGTCAATTCGCTATTTGCGCGATGAGGAACTGCCAAAATTCAGCAAAATCGCCGGAATTGCGGATTTTATTCAACAGCGCAAAGCAGAAATCGACGCTCATAACCTGGAGCTTGGATTGGACCGGTCATACTTGCTAAACGGGCGGAACCTGACCAACATAGGGCTTTTCAGACAATACGCGAATTGGTATGTGAGTAATCATCCGGGTGTGCATAAGGAAAAAACGATCCTCGTGCGCCAACTGGCACCCACGCCTCAGGGCTTGCCTATAGAAATTTATTTGTTTTCGAACGATGTCCGATGGCTGCATTACGAAGCAATCGTCGGCGATCTCTTCGACCACCTGATTGCGGCAATTCCTTACTTCGACCTCAAAATTTTCGAGGAAATCAGCGACGATCTTTCCACGGCCCGCGCCACAGACCGTTTCGCACTCTCAAAAGGCGGGGAAGAAAAACCAGATTAACGGCTCCGCTTTTCCACCGTGATTGTAACGCGTTCCCCGGACTGCTCTATGGTGATTGCATTGGGGTTCGCATCATCCGGCACGAAAAAAGTACGGGCTGTTTGTTTTCCGAAAACCACGAGGTTGCGGTTTGTGAGCTGCCAGTCCGCGCGAATGGAAGCCGGCCAGGCTATGGTGGCGCGATAGTGTTCCGCGGTTTCGGCTATATCTACGGAAATAAATGGCACTCCGGGCACGGTGCAATACACTCCGGGCATCGGAAATGCTTTGTCGGAAAACGTGTCCCTGAATTTAGGATGGACGTGGCTTACTTGGTTCTCTCGTTTCACAGTCTGATTTAAAAAACGGAAGGTACAACAAATCGCCGAAGTTAAGTGAGGTCGTAAGTGAGCGCAAGCGGAGCATTTTTCTGAATTTCAGCCATGCTCTTATCGCGCAACTCCGGATTTGGGAACACAATACTCTGGCCCATGACATGGCCGTTCCTGGATTTCAAAGCAAACATATATTGGCCGTCTTTGCGGCGTTTGTCGTAACGGGCTTCGTCCTCGCAGTAGCGTTTCACCGATTCCACCCCGTTTTCGCAATGTGCTTTTGTAGTGTAACCGT
>CAZTGF010000067.1:0-10339 GCA_964612955.1 uncultured Flavobacterium sp. | reverse complement strand
CTGAAATACATCAAACCCCTGAATCGCTCGCTGATTTAGGAATTGCCTACTAAAATTAATACTATGGAAAGAATCGAGGAGCTTTTAAAATTAGGTGCGGAAAAGGCTGTCAAGGAATTAATGTCGGGCGGCAAGAACGCAGACGAAATCGCCAAATATATCGCCGAGTACGAGAAACTCGATCGGACTATAAGGCCGTCTCAAGTTGGACAGATTCAAAAGGATAAACAGGTCGGTAGAGGAGAGAGATCGAAAACGGTCAAAGCCATCCGAACCGTTGTAAATTTCCCTCGAAAAATTGTCACAACTGCCGTTGCTTTCGAAGTAGGCGAACCAGTAACTTTTGTATCGAAAAATAATTCGGATTTTGAGAAATTGGTAATCGATACGTGGAGAAAAAACAGACTCGACGATAAACTTCTAAGGTTAAAAATCGCTCAGAAAAGCCAAACCGAGGCGGCGATTCAATTTTACATAGTTAAGGGAGTTGATGGAAAGAACAAAGTCAAATCGAAACTACTCACTAACGAGTTTGGAACCATGGCGCCTTACTTTGATGTCGATGGCGACATGAAGGCGTTTACGTGGATGTTCGATAGTTTAGTCGATGATAAGAAAGTCCGGAATATTTGGATATTTGACGAACTGTATGTTTACAAATTATCAAATAAGAGCGGGAAAACAATACTTGACGAAGAACCTATACTTCACGGGTTCGATGTTATTCCAATCGTGTACGTTTCCCAACCACAGCCGGAATGGTTCGACGTACAGTCGCTTATAGATCGTTACGAAACTTCGCTTTCAAAATTGGGCGCATCGAACGATTATTCTGGATATCCATTACTTAAAACCTACGGACTTGTCAAGTCATTGCCGGATCGCGATGATGACGGCAAGACTTTGAACTTCCCAATGAAGCAGACCGACCCGAACACGGGAAAAGTCGTTCACGGAGATGCGGAGTTTCTAACGAACAGCAACGCGCCTGAGTCGGTTAAGTTGGAAATGGAGAAGCTCGAGAACCTGATTCATTGGATTTCATCAACACCAAACCTATCGTTTGATAACATCAAAGGAGGCCTCGGCAATCTTTCAGGGGTAGCCATTAAAATGATGTTTCTTGATTCGATCATTAAAGCAAAGAATAATGAGGGCGAAAACAGCACCACTATCGAGCGGATTCTAAATGTCATAGCCTCGGGAATCGTAACATCAGTTGAAACAAAGTACAAAGGCCAAAGAAGCGAAATGCACATTTCAATCCAATTTAACAGCATTTTGCCTAACGACATTAAGGAAGCGATTGATATAGTTTCATCGGCGGTGAACGCCAACGTAATGAGTCGAAAGACGGGTGTGGAATATTTGGCCTTTACGGATGACCCAAATGCGGAACTCGAAGAAATAAATTCGCAGACCAGTCCGCCAGAATTGCCTTAGAGAAAACTTTCTTAAAATAAGCCTTATTTGGAATCATTCTAAATAAGGTTTTTTTATTTACATTTGCCTTTAAATCAACTAATCAAACTTCTTTGACAGATGAACAAAAAGGAAAAAATTAAGGCACGACTTCGGGCACTATTCCCAAAGGCGAACTTATCCACAAAAAGGATGGACGATATTTCGGCCAAACTTGAAAAGCGAATCGCAGACGACGCAGATGATGAAGCGTTTGATTTGGTTCTGAATGAAGCGAATGATTTGATGGACTTCGCGGCGATCGCCAAAGAGGACGACAGAATCAGAACATTGGAAAAAAATCAGAAACAACCACCCGCAGACCCCCCTGCTGATCCGCCCGCAGACCCGCCACCGCCGCCTGCCGACGACACGCCCGCGTGGGCTAAAGCTCTCATAGAGCAAAACAAAACGTTCGCAGACGAGTTGGCAGCTATCAAAAGCGGTAAAATTACCGAAACCAAACAAGCGCAAGCGAAGAAGTTATTTGACGCGTCAGAGGTGCTTAAAGGATTGGGTTCGGATATCAGGTCGAGCTGGGCTAACAGAATTGACGTGAACAGCGAAACGCCGCTGGAGGATCAAGTCAAATTGTTGGAAACGGAATTCACTGCGATTCAGCAGTCGCTCGTTCAGAATTCGAGATTCGCCGGACCAGCTCCAACTGGAAAACCGGCAAACACACCATCGGACGAAGAAGTGAAATCGATCGTTGATTCACTTATTTCTTAACCATTAAAAAAATCGAAAAATGTCTGGTACAACAGCAAATTTAAACAATGCTCCACAGACCATCGACACCGGTAACGATTCAATCGTTATCATTAAGATGCTCGAGGACATTCCCGGGGGTCGCACACTCGACGCCACCGGATTCGCGCCTAAGGTCATTCCTGCCGGTCATTTGGTAATTGAGCAAACATCGACAGGTGTACTCAAGCCAATGCCAGTAAGTGGCGACGCGTATGCAGCGTTACCCGCAGGACACACTTACAAAGGTGTTACCATTGCAACGGTGCTTACTGAAAAGCCCTTCGTTGGCATTATGGTCCGCGGTGCGGTAAACCAAAACGCCTCAACCTATTCTTTAACCTCGATTCTTTCGGCCGTGCAAACCGCACTTCCATTGATTCGTTTTACTCAAGATTAAGCCATGGAAAGATCATTATTTGTACAATTCGTAGCTTTTTTTACGAGTATCGCGAAAGAAGTTGTTGAGCGTGTGAACGGCAAGAAAACGGCTCAGAATTATTACCACAAGGAAATGTTGACTCCTGAGTTGTCAACTGACCTAAAGTGGGAGACCCTTAACGTGGATGGCTCGACAGTAGCTGCCGACGTAGTAGCGATGGACACTTCGCTTCCTTTGAAGAAAAGAGACGCGATTTCAACCGCTTCCGGTGACATTCCAAAGCTGGGAACAAAGCGTCAGTTGAATGAGAAAACGATGAGTGACATCGATGTTTTGCAAGCTCGTAATGCGGACACGACAGTAATCGTTCAAAAAATATTCTCAGACGTTCCGAAGGTTATCTTGGGAGTTTACGAGCGTTTAGAGCTGATGTTTCTGCAAATGCTATCCACGGGTGTTACCGTCATTGATGATGATACGAACGTTGGCATTGGTGTAAGAATCGATCTTGGCTACAAAGCTGGAAACAAGTTTGGCGCCACCGTAGCGTGGTCCAATCCAGCCGCTAAACCGATTGACGACGTTAAACGTGTTTTGCGCGCGGCCAGAAATAAAGGAAACACGCCGCGTTACATTTTGATGGATGACGCCACCTTTGACGTATTTGCCGCAAACGCGCAAGTTCGCGAGGAATATGCATTCAGTCAGAACTTCGTGGGTTCGCAAATCCCTACGCCGGACCTGGAGCAGGTAAACGCGATGATGCTGCGCCGTCACAAATTAACGATTGTAGTCATCGACCGCACTGTTACGACTGAGCGCGATGGTGTTCGCACGGTTCACAAACCATGGGCGGACAACAAAATCGTTTTTCTTGAAGATTTGAGAGTGGGCAAACTGTTTTACGGAATTTTGGCTGAGGAAACCCGCCAGAACAAAGCTGTGACTTACGAAAAAGTAGACGGCTATATTCTGCTAAAACGTTGGCATTCGCCTGAGCCGTTCGCGGAGTTCACGTCTTCACAAGCACTTGCAGTTCCGGTGATCAACAACGTGGACAGTATTTACGTGCTTGACGCTGAGGAAGCCGAGGACGATGTTCAGATTGAGGGCGATGCTGATTTCAAGTACAAAGATGTGGATTACACCAAGGCATCGGTGGTAGCTGCTTTGAAATTGGCTAAACCAACTTCAAAATTAACGACTGCATCAACAGACGCTAAGATTTTGGAAGCAATCAACGGACTGTCCGATGAGCAGATTCTAATTTTTGAAGCGAACATCGTAGAATCCGAGGAGTAAATTAGACAATGTACAGCAACGAAGCCATAGCACTACTGGAGCATCGGATAGGTTACAAAACCTCTCAAGATGTGCCATTCCTGATTTCCGAATCTAACACTACGGCCACATCAGGGCGGCACTTTGAGGCGTTTCATTCCTTGGTAACTGTTAGTAATATTTACGCGGCGGTTCCAGAGAGTCAAACCGGTGAGGGAGCGTTCAATGCTTGGTTATCCGATTTGCGCCGTCAGGCGGTGCTTTCTGTAGTATCCAGCATTTTAGATAAGAATCAAGACTATATCGAAACGAAAGACTACTCTGGCGACATCGAAACGTTTCAGGTTCTATTCGACGATGCAATCGGCTACAAGGTAGCGGCTATGGCTTTGGAGTTGTACATTTCAACTGAACGGAAGAATTTCTCGGAGCGTAACGCGAAACTCGCAATATCGAGCCTTAAACTCGAATTAGAGGGTTTCCGTAATGAAAACGGTCACTTGGTGGCCGCAGGCGTAATGCAGAAGCTTCACGATGCGATTCAAAAGGCAACCCGTAAAATATTCCCGTGGGAGCCGACTATTCACGGCGATCCTCTTTGGTAACATGGCAAATCACAACACATATCCGGCGGTCGGAATCGACTACAAAATTAAACTGCTGCAAAACATCTTAGACGGGCATTTGAACTGGTCGGAAATCGACTTGTTTGGCCGCGTTACGCGTGTTTTATCAGGCGACGGAAAGTCATTTGAGGCGGCAATTTATAAGACCGAAACCGAAGCGATGGATGTGTTTTACGACGACCGGAAAGCCAAAGGCGGAAGCGTGTTTTTTATCGATGATTTGAAGCACACGGAGCGAGATTTCCTAATGGAAACGAATATCAAAGTGGTGTTTATGTTGAATTTAGCGCACTTATACCCGAATATTACCACGCGCCCGGATGCGTTAGCTCAAACAAGAGCGCTATCCATTTGCAAGCGTTCAGGTATTATCCGGGATTTGTCGGTGCAAACCGGAATAGCTCAGGTTTTGGATGGATTCCAAACAAAGGCCGTTCAACGGTACGACATTCAGCCGATGCACACGTTCAGTATCAACGGAGTAATTAGGTACTCAAAGGAAAATTGTTTTAACTAAAATCAAAAGAAATCATGGTAGTAAGACCATACGTAGAATGCACTCGAGAAGAAGAGTCATTGAGAAATACAGGGGCGTTTGAGCAGTGCCTCGAAGGTGTAACGATTCGTTACGCTTTGGCGGCCAACGATCAGGAGTTCGCAGATATTGCGGCGCTTAAATCGTTAGCGGCTTGGAATGCGGCGATTGCGGATAAAAAAATCATTCCTCTTTATCCGATTGAGGAATTGGCCGCAGCCGACACCGAAGACACGAACTGGGAAGGTAATTCTGTTTATTTGACCAAAACCGGTAAGAAAATCAGAACCCACAGCGAAATGCTCGGACTTTGTTCTCACGCTGCTTTGGCATCGTACAACAACAAAGTGATGCGCGTTTACGAGTTCACAGACGAACAAGAGATCGTTGCGGTGCGAGCCGGTGACGGAGTGAAAGTCAAAGGACAATCGGTTAAAATCACGGTTGGTAAGCGTATGGACGCGATGCCAGACAAACCAGCATTTACCCCTGTAACTTTGGAATTCCAAGACCACAAGGAAAAAGAGCTGGCGGGTGTTGTTGTTAAAACCTCATGGTCGAACCTTGATATTCGCGGAATTTTCGACGTGTACATCGATCAGGTGTCGGCTTCGGCTACATCGATTAAATTCACGGTTGATGCCGGGTGTGCGGGTGAAGCGGTAACGTCACTTGAAGACGCAGATTTCGTTGTTCTCGACGCAGATGGCGAAGCTCTCGATCATTCGTTTGTGCCGGCCGATTCTGACGGTGTTTACGAAATTACCGGGACCGGATTCACGAGTGGAATTACAATTGACCTGGACGGCGTTGTAACGAAGGTCGAAATCCATTATGAGGCCGTAGAACCATTAACCGTAACCATTGGTTCATAATGGCGGCAGGTAAATCAAACCAGTACAAAGGCATCACGTTTGGTGCTTACTGGGCAGACGGAAAGCGCACGTTCGAGCAGTTTGAGAAAGAGTTCGGCAAGACGCATGTGTTTAAGCGGCTCCCATCAAAGGAGCGGGCTTCAGAACTGAAAAAGGCGTTTAAGGTAGCGACTACAAAGCTGCCTGAAAGCGACAAATAGACATACTAATTTTATTGGCAGAAAGGGGCGGTTAACCGGACAACGCGGTTTTACTTGCCCCTTTTTTATTTAATCAGAATGGATATTTTCAGACAAAAAAGAGAGCAGCTAAAGGTTATTGACGAAGCGGTGGTTTCGCGCGAACTATTCGAATTTGCCCGTAAAATCAGCAGCACCATGGTTCAAATGAACCGCGACCAGATTGAGAAAGAGAGTCGGGATATTCACGGAAACGCAATCGGTTTCTACAGCACGGCAACCGAATTAATTTCGGGTGGTAAAAAAAAGGCCGGAGATCCATTTACCGGGCGCGACACGGGCGAATGGTTGTCGAAATTCTATATGGGCGTGCACGGCACGGTGCTGCATTTTGGTAGCACTGACCCAAAGACTGATGATATTTTAGACAGCCCACACTGGCTATCCGCAGATTTGTTCGGATTGTCCGATGAGAATTTACAGGAAGTCGTAAATGAGTACTTCCTCCCATTTGTACTTGACTACTTTAAAAAAGCATTGCTATGATTTACAAATCACTTCGGGAACTGCCGTACATGGTTGCACTTGACATTATGTACACCGGCGACGTGCGATTGCTTACAGATGAGCCAAACCCAGATGTTGAGGAATTGAGCGCGCTATGGGCGGAAATGTTGGAAAAGTTCCAGCGATTATTCAACGATCAGGGCGAACGCCGCATTTTCAATGTGGTAAAAGAAATCGATTTCTTGATTGGGAAATACGAAACGATTCTAAGCGCGTGCGTATCGCTTGAATTTGACGCGTCCGAGCCGCTTATACAGATGCTTCGAGATTACGGCTACCGATTACGACCGACGCATTACCAAAGCGATTTGAAGCGCATTGTTCGCGAGGCTGAGGGCATTAAAATCAAGATTAATGACTTGAAGAAGCAATTGCCTGAGAAGTCCGAGAAAAGCGAAGCGAATTACGAACAACAGGCCTTTGAGCAGATGGCTGGATGTTCGGCTATCCTCGGAATCAATTTCGATTACAACGCGGTTTCGGTGATGCAATATCACGCTATAGAGCAGCAAGTCAAAACCAAGATCAAACACCTACAAAAAAGCAAGAAATGAGCACAGGAGCAATAACACGTCGGCAGATCATCGAAGATGACGCGATGAAATGGGGGCCGGAATACGCAAAGCAGTTGGATGCGGCCATTGCGAAGAATGACGAATTTGTAAAGTCTATTCTGGCCATGAACGACGCAAATCAGAAACTGCGCGGTTCATCAAATGCGAAGGAGCTGTCAGACGCTTCAAAATTGGTAGCGCTCGAGAGCAAGAAAACGGTTTTGGCCTTGAATGAGCAAACTGTTCTTGAATCGAATCTCGAGAAAATAAAGCGTGCCAAACTCGACACCCAGAAAAAGCAAATTGAAGTGAGCGAACGAGAGGCCAAAGCTATGGCAACGGTTAATCGATTGCTGGCTGAGGACGAGAAGTTGACGCAGCAAAAACTCAAAACGCAACGTGAGGAATTGCAAATCGAACAGCAGTTGATAGCGCTTGACGTTCAAAAACAGAAACTTGATAAGGCTGGGTTGGATTCTAACCGCGCTTTGATTGCATCCATTACCGAAGAGGAACGATTAAAAAGACAACAATTAATTACCGTCCGTGAGCAAAATGCTTTAGCGGTCCAGCAGCAGACTATTGTTAAGAATTCACTTGATATTGAATCCAAGCAGCTCCGCATCGTCGCTCAGCAGGAAGCGGCTGCAAAGCGTAACAAGGTAGTAACGATCGAGGAGCGTGTCGCGCAACAGGAACTCAATAAAGAGTTGAAAAAAGAAGCCATGGAAAGACTCGGTCTTATTGGCTCCTATCAAAAGCTAAACACCCGCCGCAACGAAGCGCAGCGCACACTCGCTAATTTACTCGCAAGTGAGAAGGCCAGTAATGCGGAGATTCAGAAAGCACAAATTGAGTTTCAAAAACTTGATGCCCGGGTAAAGGCCGTTGATGCGGCAACGAAGAATTACAGCAAAAACGTTGGAAATTACCAGAGCGCGTTTGAGGGGCTTAATGGCACTATGCGTAATCTTGTTTCGACCTTTGGACTCGTAACAGGTGTTGCTCTATTTGGGACTATTGTAAAAGACATTTTATCCACGATTCGGGAATTTGACAGACAGTTAATAGCTGTTGGAAAAACCACCAATATGGCCGGAGAAGAACTGCGAGGGCTCGGTCGCGACATCATCGAACTGGGCGGCGCAATGGATGGCGTTTCGATTCAGGGACTACTTAAATCAGCGGAAGTTGCGGGAACACTCGGAGTTCAAGGCTCGGCCAATATTTTAAAATTCGCTGAATCTATTGAAAAACTGAAATTAACTTCTGATATTATTTCAGACGAATCTGTAGGTGCATTTGCTACGTTTATTCAGGTTTCCACCGACAGCTTCCAGAACGCCGACCGGCTCGCATCCGTAATTACCCGACTTGGAAATGAGTACGCTACCACGGAATCAAAGGTGCTTTCTAACGCTACTGAAATTCAAAAAGGCGTTGCCGTTTACCAAACATCCGCAGACAGCATCTTAGCGCTTGGTGCCGCGACATCGACGCTGGGTTCAGAAGCCGAAACGTCTCGTAGCGCGATTCAAACGACGTTCGGCGTGATTAACAATGCCATCGCCACGGGTAAAGGACTTGAAGAAGTGCTGCGTCTTACCGGATTAACGCAAAAGCAACTGTCTGATCAGTTCAATAAAGACGCTACGGGGGTTTTCGTGAAGTTTGTAAAAGGTTTATCGGACGCTCGCGCAAACGGTGAGAATTTGACCCTTACACTAAATAAACTTGAAATCACAGAGAAGCGGGCAACGACTGTTATTGGATCCCTCGCTGCGAATTACGAAGTATTGGAGGGCGCTATGGCTTCTGCATCTGACGAATATATGCGTAATATCGCGCTTAACACAGAAGCCGCTGCTGCTGCTGAAAGTATAGATTCTATTTTAGGGGACATTAAAGATAAGTGGGACCAGTACGTTTTAAGCACAAATGACGCCAACGAGGGGACTTCGGCCATAACAACGTCTTTGAAGTTTCTGCGAGATAACTTACAGAGCATCATTAATTTCTTGGTAAAGGGTGGAGCCGTGTTCCTGACCTTTGTAGGTGTTACCAAAGCTGTCAACACAGCAATAGCGCTCGGAACAGCAATACGGACGGCAGCAACCGCCGCGCAAGTTTCCTTCACGCTGGCTACGGGGCTGGGGACGGCAGCGATGAAGGCTAAAGCGTTGGCAACACAGGAGGCTACCGCGGCTCAAACAGCGCTCAACGTTGCAACAAAAGCAAATCCCTGGGGCGTTGTATTGGCGGCCATTGCCGCGGTTATCATTGCTTATAAAGCATTCGGAGAAACGCTAACTGAAGTGCAGCGCCGCCAGAAGTCATTGGCTGATGAGGCCAAACGCGAGGCAGACAGACTTAAAGAGGCACGCACGTCGTGGGATAAATATTATAAATCGCGAATAAAGGACATCGAAAACGAGTTTGAACTACGTCGTGCAAGTTCCGGGAATTCAAAAGAATTGGACAACGAAGAAATTGAATCCAAGAAGCGACTGGCTCAAAACGCCATTGACGGCAACAACCGTATCATCGCATCAAACATCCGTATGCAGAACGAAGACGCGAAATTGAGTCAGCAGCGCATTAAAAACATAGAGGAACAGATTAAAGCAGAGGCGAAGTTATTGGGTCGAGGCGACGATCGCGGCACGCAGGCACGTATTCGCGGGTTAAAACAGGAGTTAGAAGCTGAGAAAACAAACACAGCGGTTATCATTCAAAATAAGCGTTTGGAAAACGACGAAAAAGTACGCTTAAACGAGGAATTGGTAAAGGAAATCGCGGAGCTGAATCGAATAGCAGCCGTAAACAATGCATCGGCTACGAAAGAGGACTTAGAAAAAGAGAAACGTGATCGCGAAAGGATGCGACGCGAAAGGTTGGCTTACCTTAAACAAATCGAAAACGACGAATTCGCATTGGCCGCTTTCCGAATCAAACTTGCTGAGGAAACCGCTCAGGAGGTATTAAAAGCCGAAAGCAGCACGGTCTCAGAACGCGTGGATGCGCTTCACGAAATCGCGCAGCTTGATGAAACGTTGTCTCGCGAAACGTTGGCTAATAAGTTGAAAAATATTTCCCGTTACGACGATTCTGTACGTGATTTAACCGACG
>CAZTGF010000066.1:9151-10592 GCA_964612955.1 uncultured Flavobacterium sp. | reverse complement strand
GCAATTTCGGTGCGTCGTCTTTCGCCTCCCGAGAGCAAATCCCCGCGGTTCGTGCGAATGTGCTGAAGCGAAAATTCATCGATCAGCGATTCCATTTTGGCTTCCTGTTCGGCTTTCGAAAGTTTCGTGAGTTGCAAAACGCTCAGGATGTTGTCCTCAATCGACAACTTGCGGAATACAGATGCTTCCTGCGCGAGATAGCCGATGCCGTGCTGGGCGCGTTTGTACATCGGGTAATCGGTAATATCGGTATTGTCGAGGTAAATATGGCCCGAATTCGGTTTCACAAGCCCGACGATCATATAGAAAGACGTGGTTTTTCCGGCGCCGTTCGGACCTAACAATCCTACGATTTCACCTTGGTTCACCTGTACCGAAATGCCCTTGACAACAGTGCGTTTCTTATAGGTTTTGATTAGATTTTCGGCTCGTAGAATCATGGCAGCAAATAAACGAATTAAGCGTAAAGTCCGCGCGGTTTTAACAATTATTTGTTGGCTTCGAGCGCTTCCCAGAATTCGTAAGCGCGCCTTAAATGGGGAATTACTATGGTACCGCCAACGAGTGTGGCAATGCTCATGGCTTCCATCATTTCGGATTTAGTCACGCCGTTTTTATAAGCGGTTTCCAGGTGGTATTTAATGCAGTCATCGCACCGCAGCACCGCAGAGGCCACAAGCCCGAGCAGTTCTTTGGTTTTTACGTCGAGCGCGCCGGCCGCGTAGGCGTTCGTATCCAGATTGAAGATGCGTTTGATGACTTTGTTGTCCTCGGACAGCAGTTTCTCGTTCATTCTGGAACGGTAGTCGTTGAATTCTTTAACGGGATCGGACATCGGTTAAGAGTTTTTAAGCGCTTCTTTGGCTTTGTTGCGCGCCACGGCAGCGGAGATGTATATGCTGAGTTCGTAAATGATAAGCATCGGAATGGAGACGATAATCTGGCTGATCACATCGGGCGGCGTTACTACAGCGGCGACGATAAGCACAATCACAATCGCGTATTTGCGGTACTTTCTAAGGAATTCGGCCGTAACGAGTCCCATGCGGCTCAGGAAATAAATCACAATGGGCAGTTCGAAAAACAATCCGCAAGCGAGTACCGCCGTGCGAATCATGCCGATATAAGAGCTCAGGTTAAACTCGTTTTTAATCAGGTCACTAACGCTGAACGTCGCAAAAAAGTGGATCGACATTGGTGTAATCACGTAGTAGCCGAACAAAACCCCGGCGAAGAATAAAAGCGAAGAGGCGCCTATAAATACCTTGGCCATTTTCCGCTCTTTTTCGTACAACGCCGGACGAACAAATTTCCAAAGTTCCCATAAAATAAACGGAAAACCGAGAATGATTCCCCCGGTGATACACGCCCAGATAAGCACGGTGACCTGTCCTTCCATCGAGGTGTTTTGGATGACAAAGTCGATTTTTTCGATGCAGAA
>CAZTGF010000066.1:0-9051 GCA_964612955.1 uncultured Flavobacterium sp. | reverse complement strand
AAATCTTCCATAATATTTAAGGCCGATACCACGAGGTCCGAAGGCGAAATCGTCTTGGGACTGCGCGTCATAATGTCCGATGCGCTAAGGCCCAAAAGCGAATCCCGGTCTGCGAGCATGCGGCGTATGTCGCCATCGGTAATGATTCCGGTGATTGCGCCGTTTTCAATCACGGCCGTAACCCCAAGCCTTTTCTCCGATATTTCAACGATGACTTCCTTAACAGAGGCCGAAGGTGAAACTGCAGGTTTTTGGGCCTGGTGCAACATATCGGCCACGCGCAACAGCAGTTTTTTACCCAACGCGCCTCCGGGATGGTATTTTGCGAAGTTCTCGGCAGAAAATCCACGCAGTTCCATCAGACTTACCGCGAGTGCATCGCCCATGACGAGTTGCGCAGTGGTGCTGTTGGTCGGTGCCAGGTTAATCGGATCGGCTTCCGAGTCAACGGTCGTGTTCAGAATGCAATTGGCGTTTTTGGCCAAAAAAGACGTAATGTTGCCCGTAATTGCAATCAGCGGGTTTCCAAAATTCAGGATCAGCGGAACGAGCACTTTAATTTCGGGCGAATTACCACTTTTGGAAATGCAGATTACCACGTCCTGAGGTTGTACCATGCCTAAATCGCCGTGAATGGCCTCGGACGCATGCAGAAACATGGCCGGCGTGCCTGTGGAATTCATCGTGGCTACAATCTTTTGGGCAATAATGGCGCTCTTGCCTATGCCGGTTACAACAACGCGCCCTTTGGTCTGTTCCAGCAGGGTTACGGCGTTTGCAAAATCCGCAGTTAAAAGTGTGCCGATGCGTGCAACAGCCTGGCTTTGTGCGCTTATCGTTCGCCGGGCCGAAGCGAGGATTTTTTCAGATCTGGTCAAAAGTTAGCAGGTGATTTTTTGGTTGTGCGTCTAAAAGTTTGTCGTATCTTTAAAGTGCGCAAATTTACACAATATCACTTACAACTTAGAATGAATTCACCCGAAATTGACATACACCAGCAATTAAGGAAGTATTTTGGTTTCAGCCAGTTTAAAGGGCTTCAAGAGCAGGTAATCCACAGCATTTTAGCGAAAAACGACACCTTTGTGATTATGCCCACAGGCGGCGGAAAATCCCTGTGTTATCAATTGCCCGCCTTAGTTCAGGACGGAACGGCCATCGTGGTTTCTCCTCTTATAGCACTGATGAAAAATCAGGTTGATGCCATCCGCGGGTTGTTTTCAGAGGACAGCGTGGCGCACGTACTCAATTCATCGCTCACAAAGTCCGAAGTAACCCAGGTCAAAAAGGACATCGCATCGGGGAAAACCAAACTTTTATATGTGGCGCCCGAATCGCTTACGAAAGACGAGTACGCCCAGTTTCTGAAAAGCGTAACACTGTCGTTCGTCGCCATAGACGAGGCCCATTGCATCTCAGAATGGGGTCACGACTTCCGGCCGGAGTACCGAAACCTGCGCGCGATCATCAAGCAATTGGGCGATGTTCCCATCATCGGGCTTACGGCTACGGCCACGCCAAAGGTGCAGGAGGACATTCTCAAAAACCTCGACATTCCGGGGGCTAAAGTGTTCAAAGCCTCGTTTAACCGGCCCAATTTGTACTACGAGGTGCGGCCAAAAACGAAAAATATCGAAGTGGACATCATTCGCTTCATACGGCAGCACAAAGGAAAATCGGGCATTATTTATTGTTTGAGCCGAAAAAAAGTGGAAGCGATTGCACAACTGCTTCAGGTTAACGGCATTAGTGCGGTTCCTTACCACGCGGGCCTCGATGCGAGAACCCGGGCCAAACATCAGGATATGTTTTTGATGGAAGATGTGGATGTCGTTGTGGCTACGATTGCATTCGGAATGGGAATCGACAAGCCCGATGTGCGATTTGTGATTCACCACGATATTCCAAAATCGCTCGAAAGTTATTATCAGGAAACCGGCCGCGCAGGTCGTGACGGAGGCGAGGGCCATTGTTTGGCGTACTATTCCTATAAAGATGTAGAAAAACTCGAGAAGTTCATGTCCGGAAAACCGGTCGCGGAACAGGAAATTGGTTTTGCGTTGTTGCAGGAAGTGGTCGCTTATGCCGAAACCTCGATGTCCAGACGGAAGTTTCTGCTGCACTACTTTGGAGAAGCGTTCGATTCTGAAACCGGAGAAGGCGCCGATATGGACGACAATATGCGGCATCCCAAGCCGCAGAAAGAAGCCGGAGAAGACGTAAAACTGCTGCTCGAAACCGTTCGGGATACCAAGCATTTGTACAAGGCCAAAGAAATTATTTTTACGCTGATTGGTAAGGTCAACGCTACGATTAAAGCCCATCGGACCGATTCCCAGCCGTTCTTCGGAGCCGGAAATTACGCCGATGAAAAACACTGGATGGCACTGATTCGCCAGGTACTTGTACACGGTTACCTCTCGAAAGATATCGAAACCTACGGCATTTTAAAACTCACGCAAAAAGGCCGCGATTTCATAGAAAATCCGCATTCGTTTATGATGACCGAAGACCATCAATACGCGACCGAAGCAGAGGAAATTGTAGCCACGACGTCAAAAGTAGCTGCGGCCGCGGACGAAACGCTGATGAATATTCTTCGGGATCTGCGCAAAAAAGTGGCAAAAAAACACGGAGTTCCGCCATTTGTCGTTTTCCAGGACCCATCGCTCGAGGATATGGCGCTAAAATATCCGGTCACAGTGGAGGAGTTGTCGGGCGTACACGGTGTGGGCGAGGGAAAAGCTAAAAAATTCGGAAAGGAATTCGCCGAAACGATTGCGGCGTACGTAGCCGAAAACGACATTACGAGACCCGATGATCTGGTCGTGAAATCAACGGGTGCGAATTCGGGCAACAAACTGTACATCATTCAGAGCATCGACCGCAAACTCGCGCTCACCGACATTGCCAAAGCCAAAGGATTCACGATGGATGCGCTGCTCAAAGAGATGGAAATGATTGTATATTCGGGAACGAAACTCAATATAAAGTACTGGCTAGACGATATGCTCGACGAGGACCAGCAGGAGGAAATTCACGATTATTTCATGGAATCAGAAACCGATCGGATCGAAGACGCGTTAAAAGAATTCGACGGCGATTACGACATCGAGGAACTAAGGCTCATGCGCATTCGTTTTATTTCCGAAGTAGCGAATTAGGCGGTCCAGAGTTCGGCCCGATGCGGTTTTAACCTGTCGCGCAGCAATATCAAATGTTCGTCTGTGCAAACCATAAATGCAATGGCGTGCATGTCCGATAGTATTTCGCATTCGCAGATTGAAACCGGAAGCGCTTCTGCCAGAATGAATTCGCGCAGGTGAATGGCGTGGTGTTCCGCTGTTTTTGCCGATGTCGGGCCTCTGAAATCCCAGATAAGTTTAATTTGTCGCATGGTTCAAAAATACGAATTATCGTATTGGTTCCGATTTACATACTTTTGCAAAAAAAACAATGCCGCAGGAAATCCTGTTTCAAGTCTCGCCTCAGGTGGCCGCAACGCCCGATTTGCTTCGGTCGGAACTCGCGAAAAACACGGGTCGCAAACCCGGGGACATCGGTCATTTTGTGGTACTCAAACGCTCTGTAGACGCGCGTCAGAAAGCGGTAAAAGTAAATCTTAAGATACGATTCTGGGAACAGGGCGAACCCATGAGCGCAGAAACCTCGCGAATGCCGGACTATCCGAACGTGGCACAGGCAGAGGGCATTATTGTAGTAGGTGCGGGGCCGGCAGGTTTGTTTGCAGCGCTCCAACTGATTGAACTCGGGCTAAAACCGATTGTCGTCGAACGCGGGAAAGACGTGCGTGGCCGGCGTCGGGATTTGAAGGCGATTAACCGCGACCACCTCGTTAACGAAGATTCGAACTATTGTTTTGGCGAAGGCGGAGCCGGTACCTATTCCGACGGAAAACTTTACACTCGGTCCAAAAAACGCGGAGACGTAGACCGGATTCTTAAATTATTTGTGGCTTTTGGCGCCCCCGAGGACATTCTTGTCGATGCCCATCCGCATATCGGGACGAACAAGCTCCCGAAGATTATCGAAGACATGCGGCAGCAGATTATTTCATCGGGCGGAGAAGTGCTGTTCGATACACGCGTGACCGATCTGCTTATTAAGGACGGTCAGATTTCGGGCGTAGAGACGCAAAACGGCGACCGGATGGCTGCGCGCAAACTTATTCTGGCCACCGGACATTCGGCCCGTGACATTTTTGAACTGCTCTACGAAAAGGGCATTGCCATCGAAGCCAAACCGTTTGCTTTGGGCGTTCGCGCTGAACATCCGCAGGCACTTATCGACCAGATTCAGTACAAATGCGACACGCGCGGTCCGTATTTGCCACCCGCACCCTATACGATCGTAAAACAGGTGAACGGCCGCGGCATGTATTCGTTTTGCATGTGCCCCGGAGGTGTGATCGCTCCGTGTGCGACAGCGCCGGGAGAAGTGGTAACTAACGGTTGGTCGCCCTCCAAACGGGATCAGCCGACGTCCAATTCGGGAATTGTCGTAGAATTGACGATGGAAGATTTTAAGCCTTTTGCGTCATTTGGTCCACTTGCGGCAATGGAATTTCAAAAGCAAATCGAGCAACGGGCCTGGACATTGGCCGGTGAAACGCAACGGGTTCCGGCTCAGCGCATGGTCGATTTTACGCAGTCGAAGGTTTCATCCGAAATTCCGAGGACTTCGTATGTTCCGGGAACTACGCCGGTAGAACTCGGGCAGGTATTCCCCGGATTTTTAACACAGACGATGCGCGAAGGATTCAAAGCTTTCGGTGAGTCGATGCGCGGTTATCTGACAAACGAAGCCATTTTGCACGCGCCGGAATCCCGAACATCCTCGCCTGTACGCATTCCGCGACATCCGGATTCGCTCGAACACATTCAGATTAAAGGACTTTACCCGTGCGGGGAAGGTGCAGGTTATGCGGGAGGCATTGTTTCGGCTGCGATCGATGGCGAAAAATGCGCGCTTAAAATTGCCGAATCCCTTGGGATGTTAAAGTAGTTGCTCGTCGATTTTTTTCAGAATCGGGCGGTAATCCGCGCATGAAAACGACTCAAGGTGGGTATAAAGCAGGAACAGTTCGTCTTTTCTAAGCGATTTATCGGTTTGATGCCGGATGATTTTATCGGCAATCTTAGAAAGTAACACCGCTGCATTCTTGTTTTTGTAGGCCGCCACCGCGCGTTGGTATTCGGGATTCATAAAATCCGAGTCGAGGCGTTCGGAAAGAGGTGTGAACCAGTCTGGCAACGGCCTCAGCGAAATCGCGAGATACGAAACCGGCATTTGCCTGGCCAAAAAATCGTTATCGGATTTTTGTCTGTGTAGCGCAAGTGCCGCGAGAAGTTCGGGCGAAGGCGATTTTATGCACAATTCCTTAAGGCGCACATAATCGGGGAATTTGTATTCTTTTTCGGCAAGAATCACATTCAGCGTGGCTACGGGAGTCGACGGATGCTGAAACGCCATTTTCGCCCAATCGGACAATATGTTTTCCGTTTCCGCAACGCTCCACAAACTGGTATAATCGCGTCCGAACAATCCGTTAAGAGCGCGTTGCTGGCCCTGAGTGTTCGTTTTTGAATAATAGTCGGCCCGAAGCGCCTTTTCGCGTTCGTTTACGAGTGTTGCGAACATTTCAGCGGCTATTGTAGTCTCGTATGTTTGCACGCCGATGCTGACTTCAACGGTTTCCGGGATGGGTAAAAACTCGGAGAATACCTGTGTAATTCCGGGCGATTTACGCTGAACGAGCTCGCGTACACGCTGCGTTTTTTCGGACAAATCGGCGTCTCTGAGTCCGTCAATCAGGTCGTCGTCTGCGAGTGAAGTAAGGTATTCGGGCGTGCTTTCGCTTTGATCTGCAGAAAGTTGGGCCCAGGAGTAGCCGGTGAGACAACACACAAAAAGAAGTAGCAATTTTCTCATTAGAATCCGTTCATCGACTTGTAAAAATAGTAAAATGTTCTTTTTTGCAGCCTTTGAAGTTGCATTTAACACAATCGTTGACGATTATTTAGCACTTGGGTCTCGCAAATCGCTTGGGAGGCCGTGGCATTTTTACTATTTTTGGTGGTTAAATTTTACCATGACCGAAGAACTTGTAATCCTTGTAGATGCCGATGACAACCAGATCGGCGTTATGCCTAAACTGGAGGCGCACCAAAAAGCGGCGTTGCACAGGGCGTTTTCCGTTTTTATCCTGAACGATGACAATCAGGTTATGTTGCAACAACGGGCCGGGCACAAATACCATTCGCCTTTGCTTTGGACCAACACCTGCTGCAGCCATCAACGCCAGGGAGAATCGAACACAGAAGCCGGCACACGGCGGTTGCGCGAGGAAATGGGCTTTGAAACCCCGCTTCGTGAACTGTTTCATTTTACCTACAAAGCGCCTTTTGACAACGGACTCAGCGAGCACGAAATAGACCACGTGATGATTGGTTATTACAACGAAGCCCCGCAGATTAACCCGGACGAAGTTCACGATTGGAAATGGATGGACATCGACAAGCTGAAGCAGGACATGCAGGACCGCCCGGAACTATATACGGTTTGGGCGCGCATTATTTTCGAGAAGTTTTTTCACCATATTCAGGCGCATAAACTATAAAAAATGAGGGTAACGGTAAGCCGGAGGGCGCACTTTAACGCCGCACACAGATTGTATCGAAAGGACTGGGACGAAGCCCGGAATCAGCAGGTATTCGGCAAATGTAACAACCCGAATTTTCACGGCCACAACTACGAACTCATCGCGAGTGTTACCGGTAACGTAAATCCCGATACGGGCTATGTCATTGATTTAAAGGATTTATCGGACATTATTTTAGAAGAAGTGGAATTGCCGTTCGACCACAAAAACCTGAATCTCGACGTACCAGAATTTGCCAATCTGAATCCCACGGCCGAGCACATTGCGTATGTGATCTGGCACAAAATCCGGAAGCGTTTGCCAGGCACCCTTGACCTTGAAGTGACGCTGTACGAAACACCTAGGAATTCTGTAACATACAAAGGTGAATGATTGCCTAACATTGTGGCGCAATTTGCGTAATTTCAATGTCGATTTGCGGTTGCCCGGTTAATCCTTACGTTATGGCATTCTACAACTACCCTTTGGTATTCGAACCGATTTTTCAACAGCGCATTTGGGGAGGCGATAAACTCTCGCGCATTTTAGGCAAACACGCGCCGCCGGGAACGGGTGAAAGCTGGGAACTTTCGGGAGTTGACGGCCATATTTCGGTCGTGGCAAACGGTCCGCTGTCCGGCCTGACACTGTCCGATTTGCTCGAACGCCATCCGGTGGAAATCCTCGGACAAAACGTGTATGACCGGTTCGGAGCCACATTCCCGCTGCTGTTTAAATTCATCGATGCGCGCGAAGACTTGTCCATCCAGGTGCATCCGTCCGATGAACTCGCCCGAAAACGCCACAATTCGTTCGGGAAAACCGAGATGTGGCACATCATGCAGGCCGATCCGAGTGCGAAGATAACCGTGGGTTTTAAAAAGCCATCGGACCAAAGCGAATACCTCGAATACCTGAAAAGGGACAAGGTCGCGGATCTGCTCCAAAAATTTGAGGTACAACCGGGCGATGTTTTCATGCTCGAAACGGGCACGGTCCACGCAATTGGCGCCGGGGTACTGCTCGCAGAAATTCAACAAACATCGGACATTACCTACCGCATTTACGATTACAATCGCGTAGATGCCGATGGAAGAAAACGCGAACTTCACACCGAACTTGCGCTCGGGGCCATCCGCTACGAACCGGCATCGGCGCTCAAACCCTACGACAAATCACCGAATCGCGCGCACCTCATAGTGGATTGCCCGTACTTTACCACGCATTTTGTAGCGTTAAACGGTCAGGTTCCCGTGCGCCGTGAAGCGGATAGTTTCGCAGTTTATATGTGTGTCCGCGGTTCATTTTCGATTACCGATATAGCCTCGCGCCACGATTACAAGGCGGGTGACACTGTTTTACTCCCGGCGGCCCTCGAGGCTTATACGCTTGACGGGGATGCAGATTTACTGCAAGTGACCATTTCGTAAAACAAAAGAATTGACTTACTTTTGCAACTGATTTTAAATACTATAAATTATGGCTAGCGTCAGAAATCTTAAAAAAGACATCAATTTTGTACTGGGCGATATCATCGAGGCGGTTTACATCCACGAAATGACCTCGACGGGCAAACCAACTCCGGAAACCAACGCGCTGATTGACGAGGCCATTGCCGCGTTTGACAAACTCATCGCTCAGGTGAACCAAAAAGGGGTGGAGAACAAAAAAGCACACTTCAAGCAAGTGAACGAATCGCTTGAACAAACTGCAATTCAGTTGGTTGAAAAAATCAACGCGCTCTAACGCATTTTTTTGTTCCGAAAACAGAAAAATTATTTTGCAGATTTGATTCCGGCATCTATATTTGCACCACAATTGAGCCGCCGGTGTAGCTCAGCTGGCTAGAGCAGCTGATTTGTAATCAGCAGGTCGTGGGTTCGAGTCCCTCCATCGGCTCTCTTTCGAGAAACCATCGTTAACAGCGGTGGTTTTTTTTTATATAGAAAATCCGCCTCGTTTGAAAGGCGGACTTTGGTGTATCGGCGTGGATTATTGTTCTTCGCGACGTCGGTCTTCGATAAAACCTTTCAACAGTTTCCCGTATCTCGATTGCTGAATTTCGGGCTTCAGGGAGTTGTTGATCGTATCGAGATAACGAAGCCCCGCGTTTGGAATTTCCGAAAGTGCGAGATAAGGTGCGATCGCTTTGTCCGGGTGGTTCAGTGCAAAGTTTACCGTGTACAGATAACGGCGGCGTACGAGCCCGTCCCGCGTGTCTGCATCCTCCTGGGTCACCGGAGTTCCGCTTTTGCGCGCTTCGAGTTGCTTTACCTCGAGTTCGAGTTCGCGGTTTATATATTGCGACCGGCCTTTTTTAAATGCTTCAAAATGGTCGTGGTTTTCAGAACCCGTGATTTTGGCGCCCGCATAGAACGTTTCGAGCGTAG
>CAZTGF010000065.1:0-10641 GCA_964612955.1 uncultured Flavobacterium sp. | reverse complement strand
GCCTGAACCACATGGCCCATGAGCACTTCGTCTACCAACGCCGGGTCGAGGTTGATTTTTTCGAGCGCGCCTTTAATCGCGATCCCGCCCAATTGAGGGGCCGGGATACTTGAAAGGGCTCCCATAAAACTTCCTATAGGGGTGCGCACGGCAGAAACTATGACAACTTTTTTATTCATGATTGTTGGTTTATTAAGATGTGTGCGAATTTAAGCATTATCTGCCGACCTCACAACGTTCCAAACCACCGAAATTCAAAAACCGGGGCGGCGGTCAGCGTTCTTTGTGCGCAGCCACAGTTCCCATATCGTTGACGATTAAGGGATTCACAAACGGATTAACATTTTTAAAAAAAATACTTGCATTTTAGTTGCAAGTTACTACCGCAAACCATACATTTGCAACCGCAAAAATGTTATAGTTCTTTGCATTGGAGAGGTGCCGGAGTGGTAACGGAGCAGATTGCTAATCTGTCGGCGGGTAACCGTCGCCAGGGTTCGAATCCCTGTCTCTCCGCTTCGGGGTGTAGCGTAGCCCGGTTATCGCGCCTGCTTTGGGAGCAGGAGGCCGCAGGTTCGAATCCTGCCACCCCGACTCATTACCCGTTTTCGCAGGGTATCGCCTTAGGGTCGCATAGCTCAGCTGGATAGAGCACCTGCCTTCTAAGCAGGCGGTCGAAGGTTCGAATCCTTCTGCGATCACTACAGATTTAAGTGGAATGCACATTTTGACCTTCAGAATGTGCATTTTTTGTTTAAGGCCGGCTAATCGCTACCTTAGCGAAAAACACCTTCAATCCTTCGTTTCCGATGCATTTTTTTCCAGTTTTTATTGCGCTTGGTCTTGCTGCAAACGCACAGACTGACAGTATAATGGTCACAGAAGCCGAACTGCCATCGGTTCAAAACGAGAGCCTGATTCCTTCGCCCGCCGACTTTGTAAACCTCCGCGATTACAGCACCGACTTTATATGGGAGATGAAGTACGCCACTCCCGACAATTTTCTGAACGCCGCAGTATACGATTGCGCAGAATGTTACCTGAGGCGCGCCACGATGGAAGCGCTGATACGCGCAAACGAATACTTTAAAACGCTTGGCTACCGTATAAAAATATTTGATTGCTACCGGCCGCTCGAGGTTCAAAAGCGCATGTGGGCAATTGTTTCTAATCCGCGCTATGTGGCAAATCCAGCGAAAGGCTCGATTCACAACAGAGGCGGCGCCGTGGACGTTACGCTCGTGGACGCTCGTGGAAACGAACTCGACATGGGAACCGCATTTGACCATTTCGGGCCGGAATCTGCCGGAAGTTACGCGAAGTTTCCGCGCCGGATTAAATCGAACCGGAAGTTGCTCAAAAAAGGCATGGAGCGTGCGGGGTTTAAAAATCTTGCGAGCGAATGGTGGCACTTCGACCTAAAACAACCCGAAAAACCGCCCGTAGCAAATTTTTCCTGGCCGTGCAATTAAGGTGTTGTGATGCAGTGCAGGTAATCGATAAAATACCGGGATGGCGCATAGGTTTGTCCGTCGAGTTCCGCTTTGAGCGAAGTGCGGATAGGCAAATCGATGGTTTCTGTACCAAAACGAATGCGCACCAGATTTACTTCGGAAGTGAGCAAAGCATCGAAACCTGCTTTCGCAAACCAGAAATTTCCGCTTTGAATGCGGCTCGAAACCCCTTCGGGATCGCGGACCGAAACACCGCAATCGTCCTGGCCTGAATAAAGCAACGTCACGACCTGTCCATTGTTGAGTTGCAAAAACATGCGCGAATTTTCATCGAGACAATTGGCTTTGATAAAATCGCGGCTTTTGGTAATCATCTTCATTTGAAGCGACGGAACGCCGTTGGTTTTTTCGAGCGAGAAAAACAAATAGCGCGATGTTCCGCCAAACACGCGTTCGTAGACGATCACGTCCCGGGTTGCCTGATACGTACCTATGCTGTCCGCAACGTTCACGCTGAATTCGCAATCACTTTGTGCCGAAAAAGCCATCGGAAACGCAAGCAGAAATAGCCATAAAAACCTCATACACTCTCGATTTTGGTGCAAAGTAACGCAATTTTTGCCTCATTTAAATCAGTAGTAAAAAACGCGTACGTAGCACCACCATCCGCAATTTTCCATTTTTTTCGTATAAACGCGACGTCCTCCGGGAAGTTGCGCACGCTTATGTTTGCTTTTGTGCCGCGCAAATGTTGAGTCATCGCCTGTTTGTCGTAAGGCAAAACCATATTGACACTAAAAATGCGACCCGGGAAATCTGGTTTTATTTCAGATGAAGTGTACAAATGCGAATGCGCGTGTAATTTGGCCAATCCAAACTGCGCACCCACATGGGCAAAGCCGCCGGATTTCATCACCGCTGCATTGGGTTCGTACAGGTAGCGTTCCGGCGCGCCAAACTCCACTTTTACATCGGAATGCCGGACGAACGAAAATACGGTCTCGCGCGACTTTTCGAGATTTACCGAGATAATTTCCGGCTCGCCTTCAAAACCGCGGTTTACAATCCAGAGCAGTTCTTTAACCTCGCCCTGAAGCGCCACGATGTGAATTTGCGCCACGTGGTTTAGTTCGGCCAATCCGGCTGAAATATCGAGCAGTGGCGACGTTTTAATCATCACGTTTGGCGAACGCTCCAAATAAGCCGGAAGCAGTTCAGAAACATCAGGCTCACAATCGGCCAACAGAAACACTTTTCCTTTCACGTGGCTACGGCGCGACGGATCTACGTAAATCCAGTCCGGTTGCAACTCTTGTTGTAAAACGCCACGCCATCCGTCCCCGGCTTCCACGCGGATATTCAGGGCACCGAGGCATTTCAAATTGTGAGCAGCAATTTGCGCACGCCCAGAATCGAGCTCAAAAGATTGAACTGTGGCCACACTTTGCGAAAACGCATGCGAATCCACACCCATGCCCGCAGTAAGGTCGCATAGCGAAGTTCCGGACACTAACCGGCTTTTGTAAGCAGCGGTGGCCTCAGACGAAGACTGTTCGACCGATATCTTAGGCGGATAGTAAATCCCGGGCGTATTGTACCAAACGGGCAATTTTGTCCTGCACTTCTGCCGCGATTCGATTTGTTGCAAAATGTCGCGGTATTCAAGGTGCCGAAACGGATTCGGACGCAAAGCCAGCCGGGCAACATCGGCCCCGTCCATTTGTCGTATAAACGCCTGAACTTTAGGTTCCAGCAATCGAAAATCCACTAGATATCTCTTGTTAAAGCTTTGACAACCGGAGCTTGCGGCCAGAATTCTTTCGCCACAACTTTAATAATCGTGTAGAGTGGAACGGCCACGACCATTGCGAAAATTCCGCCTATGAAACCGGCTGCGAGAATTACGAGAAAAATCTCGAGCGGATGGGATTTCACACTATTCGAGAAAATGAGTGGTCCTGTCAGGTTATTGTCGATTAATTGAACGATCCAAAACCCGATGAGCACGTAAATCGTCGTAGGCAATACCACAGACGGAAAGTCGGACCCCAGATTAGACATCATCGTTAGCAACGCAGCAAAAACCGCAGCGATAAGCGGCCCTATGTACGGAATAATGTTCAGTACGGCACATAGAAACGCAATCACAAACGCATTGTCAACGCCAAAAATGAGCAGCACGATTAAGTACAGCACAAAAATTACCGTCAGTTGCACGAGAAGCCCGATCAGATACTGTGAAAGCAACACGTTGATCTTGCGGAATGAATTTACGAGCCGGTCTTTTTGTGAAGCAGGCAAAACGCCTTTGAAACCTTTAATCAGCCGGCTGCGGTCCTTGAGAAAGAAAAAGGTAATGAACAATACCGAAGCGAGTCCGATGCCGAAGCTGCTCAGCGTGTCGAGCAAAATGTTGAAAAAGTTTGGAATAAAATTCAAATTCACCGATTTCACCACGTCCGACTCGCGCATCAATTTCGCGGAATCCACGTGATAATTTGCGAGAAACGCTTCGATCTGACCCATGAGCGCCGTGATGCTTTCCTCGATGGCCTGAGTGTTCAACAGCGATAACTTAGCGCCCTGAGCCACGACAAGCGGTACAAACATCATCACAAAACCGCCGATGACCAACAGGTACACAAAAAGCGTAAACCCAACGGCAAGCAGCGGCCTGAACTTGAGGCGGCGCTGTAAAAACCGAACAATCGGCGCCCCTACAATCGTAAGCACAACAGCAATGGCCACGTAAATCAAAACGGCTTTAATCAGATATAAAAAATACAACAGCAGGGCTACGCCGCACAAAACAGCGACAGCTTTCAAAAGTCCTTTGGCCAGCGTAGTAGAAGTCATGATTTATCGATTAAATACATAATGAACGATGTTGGCACCCATTCGCAGCGCCTTTTCGCGAACAGCCGGCGGATTGTTGTGCACTTCGGGATCTTCCCATCCATCGCCCAAATCGGTTTCATAAGTGTAAAGAAGCGCGAGCCTTCCCTCGATTACAATTCCGAAAGCCTGAGGCGGCTTGGCGTCGTGTTCGTGGATTTTCGGCAATCCGGAAGCAAACACAAACGGCTGCTGAAAAATTTCGTGGTTCGCACCGAGTTCTACGAGTTCATGGTTCGGAAAAAGGCGTTTGATTTCGCGCCTTACGTATTGGTCCATGCCGTAATTGTCGTCGATATGCAAAAAGCCGCCCGCCAAAAGATAAGCACGCAGGTTCGCAATTTCAGCATCGGAAAAAACGACATTCCCGTGACCGGTCATATGCACGAACGGATACGAAAACAACTCGCGTTCGCCTGCCGTTACAGTGGCATTTTTAACCGTGAGTTTCGTGCGGATTTTCTCGTTGCAAAAACGCGCGAGATTCGGAAGGGCCGTGGGGTTTGCATACCAGTCGCCACCGCCCGAATATTTGAGCAGCGCCATTTCCTGAGCGTTGACAGCCATCGATGCGAGCAACCCAAAAACGAGCAATATTTTTTTCATTCTAAGCATTTATAAAAGCCGCACTGTGCGCCCCCACTACGGCCGCGGTTTCTGTCCTGAGCCGGGTATCGCCCAAACTCACGGGAAGATAGTCATTTTCCAACGCCATTGAAATTTCTTTGTCCGAAAAATCGCCTTCAGGCCCAATCAGCATCAGGTAGTCCGATGCGGGAACCATCTTGCTTTTTAACAAATCGCGGTGTGAATCGCTGCAATGCGCCACGAATTTCTGAGTCGCACGGGCCGATGAAACGAAAGTCGCAAACGGCGTTAACGGATTCAACCGAGGTGCGAACAAGGTTTGGGATTGCTTCATGGCCGAATGGATGATCTTCTCAAATCTCGATTCGTTAATCGTACGGCGTTCGGAACGGTCACAAAGCAAAGGCGTGATTTGATCAATCCCGATTTCGGTCGCCTTTTCTAAAAACCATTCAAAGCGGTCGTTCATTTTCGTTGGGGCTACGGCAATGTGCAGCCGGTAGGGGCGAGGCGCAGCTTTCTCAATATTTATAACGCGTACCACGCATTTTGCGTCCGATGCAATGGCAATTTCCGTTTCGAACAAAATCCCTAAACCATTAGTTACAAATATTTTGTCACCTGTGTTTTTGCGCAGCACTTTAATAATGTGACGGCTTTCGTCTTTGTCAAATACGATGTCCTGACTTTGGTCGTCAAGCGCGGGGTTGTAAAATAGCTGCATCTAAAATTCGATTCGGGCCCGGGCAGAAACATCGGCTTTTTCAAACCGGCCCAGACGGTATTTGTGATAACCCACGATTCCAATCATCGCGGCATTGTCTGTTGTATATTCAAATTTTGGCAAAAAGGTCTGCCAGCCTCTTTCGGTCTCGGCGCGCTTTAACGCGGTTCTTATCCCTGAGTTTGCCGAGACGCCGCCGCCAATCGCAATGCGCGAAATGCCGGTCTGAGCCACCGCTAGCTGGAGTTTGTCCATCAGAATCTCCACAATCGTCGATTGAATGGATGCACAGATGTCGTTCAAATGCGTCGCCACAAAATCCGGATCCCGGGCCGTTTCCCGTTGCACAAAATACAAAATGGCAGTTTTTAACCCCGAAAAACTAAAATCGAGTCCTGCTACTTTAGGCTTCGTAAACGAATAAGCGTTCGGGTTTCCGAGTTGCGCGTACTTGTCTATGAGCGGGCCGCCCGGATACGGAAGTCCGAGAATTTTTGCCGATTTGTCAAACGCTTCGCCAACGGCATCGTCCGTAGTTTGTCCGATGATTTCCATACCGAAATAGTCTCGCACGAGTACAATTTGCGTATGGCCTCCGCTTATCGTAAGCGCTAAAAACGGAAAATCAGGCATGCTGTACCCGGGCTCTTCGATAAAATGCGCGAGAATGTGCGCCTGCATGTGGTTTACAGCAATGAGCGGAATGTCCAAAGCCGCGGCCATCGATTTGGCAAATGAACTTCCTACGAGCAGCGATCCCATAAGTCCGGGACCTTGCGTAAATGCAACGGCCGTGAGTTTATCTGGTGCTACGCCTGCGCGTTCGAGCGCGGCCTTAACTACCGGTATGATGTTTTGCTGGTGGGCGCGCGAGGCCAATTCGGGAACCACGCCGCCGTATTGCTCGTGAATTTGTTGGTTTGCTACAACATTTGACCGTACGCGGGCGTTGTGTAATACCGCGGCAGCCGTGTCATCGCACGAACTTTCAATAGCCAAAATAATTACGTCTTGCTCTTGCATTCAGGCCCGCATTTTTAAATTATATTTGACAAAATTAAATAATTCAGGCATCAAACGACTTAAAAAAATAGTAGTCCGCACCATTCTCGGGCTTTTGCTGTTTTTACTGCTCCTGGGCATTGCGCTGACTTTGCCTCCGGTGCAATCTAAGTTGGGCGATTTACTCACCAGGCGCATCAATAAGGATTTTGGTACCGATATGCAGGTAGAACGGGTTGCGCTAACCGTTTTTGGCGGCGTGAAGTTGCGAAATGTCCTGATCCGCGACCACCACAAAGATACGCTGATCTACGGCCACCGCATACAAACCAATATCCTGAGTTTTAAACAGCTGTACAACGGCGATTTGCTGTTTGGCGACATTCACGGCCAGGGCTTGTATTTTAACCTAAAAACGTACAAAAACGAGCGCGATACGAATCTCGACTGGTTTCTCCAACGGTTCGAAACGAATCGACCGGCTTCGGGCCGAAAATTCCTGATGCGCGCAAACAGGCTTTACGTGAGTTCGAGCCGTTTTTCGGTCAGCAACCTGAACCGGCCTAACCCCAAAGAACTCGACCTTCGCAAAGTATCGGGGCGCATTGAAGCGTTTCAGGTGTACGGGCCAGAGGTGCGCATGAACATCCGGTCGCTGGCCACACTGGACCACCGCGGGCTTTATGTGCAGAACCTCACCGGCGCATTCAGGTACGACAAATCGTCGATGGAACTCAAAAACCTGTCGATAGAAACAGAAAATTCGTCAATGAAAGGCGAGGTTGTGCTTCAGTACCGGCGCGAAGATTTTGCCGATTTCAACAACAAAGTCCGATTTGACATCCGCGTGGACGAAGCCTCGTTATCTACAAACGACATTCACCATTTTTACGCCGAACTCGGGCGCGACCTCCAATTTGACCTCAAAGCGCAAGTCAGTGGCACCCTTAACGATCTCACCGCAAAAAATCTCGTATTGCGCCAGTCCAACCGCAGCGAAATCATAGGCGATGTGCAGTTTAAGAACCTGTTCGGCAAAAACCAGCAGCGTTTTTACATGAAGGGCGATTTTGACCGCATTGCATCGGACTACAACACGTTGATTGCGCTTTTGCCGAATGTACTCGGCGAAAAACTTCCGCGGTCGCTCGGAAAACTCGGGCTTTTTAGTCTTTCCGGATCGCTCGAACTTTCCGAATCGGCGATTCAGGCAAATGTGGCGATGCAAACCCAATTGGGCAATGTCACATCGGACCTTGTCATGACTGATATTGACAACATCGACGCGGCTTTGTACACGGGAAACATCGTCATGGATAAATTTGACCTCGGGCGTTTTCTGGATCAGCCAGACGTAGGTCGCGTAAGTCTGGACCTGGACGTGGACGGAAAAGGATTTTCGAGCGATTTTCTCGATACATCGTTCTCGGGCGACATTTACAGCCTGCGTTTTCGCGATTACACCTACACGAATATTCTGGTTCACGGCGATTTGAAACACCCGGTTTTCGAAGGAAAAGTGTACGTAAACGACCCGAATTTATTTATGGATTTTGAGGGCCGCGTCAACCTTCGCCGGGAACATATCGACTACGATTTTCACGCACTTATCGATTACGCGAACCTGGGCAAAATGAAGTGGGTTACGCGCGATTCGGTGGCTGTGTTCAAAGGAGACATACGCGTAGATGTGACGGGAAATTCGTTCGACGACCTGGCCGGGGATGTGTACATTGCACGCACCTCGTATCAGAACTCCAAAGAGACGTTTTATTTTGACGATTTTTCGATCACATCGCGGTTTGACGCCCAGAACGTGCGAACAATCTCGGTGAATTCGCCCGATATTTTAAGCGGAAGTGTCGTGGGCAAATACAAAGTGGCAGAACTCTGGCCGATGATTGAAAATTCCATGGGCAGCATTTACGCCAACTACCGCCCCAACAAAGTTTCTCCGGGGCAGTTTTTGCGGCTCAACTTAGAAATTCAGAACAAGATTGTCGCTGTGTTTATGCCCGAGGTTTCCATCGGGCCCGATACCCATTTGAGAGCAAGGTTTTCATCTGACGACAACGAATTCAGGTTGCGCTTCAGTTCGCCGGCCATGCAAGCTTTTAAAAACCGGTTTGAGAATGTGCAGATGCTCATCGACAATAAAAACCCGCTTTACAACGCGTTTATCGAAGTGGACACTATTCATACGCCCGTGTACAAAGTGGCCGATTTTAGCGCGATCAATCTGACGGCACGCGACTCCCTTTTTACAAGAGTCGAGTTTAAAGGCGGCCCCGAAAGCGACGACCATTATCATTTGAACCTGTTTCATACTGTAGATACGGATGGCGACATTGTTCTGGGCTTCAACAAATCGGAACTGTTTTTTAAAAACCGGCTCTGGCATTTAAACCCGGCCGCTGACCGCCGCAACAAAGTCACCGTAGACAGGAATTTTAAAAATTTCCTGATTGACAACTTTATTCTCGCGCACGAAGACCAGCAAATACAATTCGTCGGAAAAATGACAGGCCAGGACTCCAAAGATCTGGTGCTCAATTTCGACAACGTAAATCTCGATCAGGTTCTTCCGGAACTCGAAGGCATGGCGCTTAAAGGCATTCTGAACGGCCAGGTGCAACTGCGCCAACATTTGTCCCGATACCAGCCGCGCGCCACAATTCGCGTGAATCAGTTAAACGTCAACGATATTGCCATGGGCGATTTGTCGCTCGATGCGTTTGGAAACGAGGATTTCTCTGAATTTCAGGTCAATTCCAGATTGTGGAACGAAAATGTGGAGTCGTTCCGGGCGGACGGCGTTTTCGCAATCGAGAACAAACAAACCCATATGGACCTGGACCTCGCGTTTGAGAATTTTAACCTGGGCATGCTTAACGGATTGCTTGCCGGGGACGCGGTCTCGGACATTAAAGGGTTTGTTTCGGGCCATTGCAACCTTCGCGGAATGTTAAACGATCCCGAGGTCAACGGACGGCTATTCGCGGACAAGGCCTCGCTGCGCATCCCGTACCTGAATGTCGCTTATGAACTGGACAGGCGATCGGTCGTCGATGTAACCCAGACGCAGTTTCTGATCCGGCCCACGTCGATTTCAGATTTAAAATTCCACACCGCCGGCCATTTGCAGGGAAGCATTTCGCACCAGAAATTTAAGGACTGGGCACTTGACCTTACAGTTAACTCCCCGAGGTTACTCGCGCTCGACACTCAGGATTCGGAAGATGCAGCATACTTCGGCACGGCGTTTATCAACGGACAAGCTTCGGTTTACGGACCCACAGACGGGTTGTTCATTAAGGTATCGGCACGATCCGAAAGCGGCACGAGCATTAAAATCCCGATTAATTCAGACGAAGCCGCCGCCCGCAGCAATTACATTCACTACCTGAGTCCGGACGAAAAATACAATCTGAAGCAAGGCATCACGCTCGCGCACCGAAACTACAACGGACTCGAACTCGAGATGGAATTTGACATTACACCCGAGGCGGACATCGAGGTCATTCTGGACCGAAGCAACGGCCACGGCATGAAGGGCAAAGGATTCGGATCGTTGCTGTTTAAAATCAATACGCTTGGAACGGTAAATATGTGGGGCGATTTTCAGGCCTATGAAGGAACTTACAACTTTAAATACGGCGGACTCATCGACAAAAGACTGCGGCTCAAACGCGGCGGATCCATCATTTGGGAAGGCGATCCGATGCGCGCTGTGCTGAACCTCGAAGCGGTTTATACCACAACGGCCAACCCGGCAATTCTGCTCGAGAATCCATCGGTAAACAAAAAAGTCCCTGTCGAAGTTATCGTGGGCGTTCGCGGCAACCTTACGAATCCAGAACCGGATTTCAACATTAATTTTCCTACGGTAAGTTCTGTGCTCAAATCTGAAATCCAGTACAAACTCGACGACAAAGATACGCGTCAGAAACAGGCGCTTTACCTGCTTTCCTCGGGAAC
>CAZTGF010000064.1:0-10855 GCA_964612955.1 uncultured Flavobacterium sp. | reverse complement strand
ATGGAAACATCGAGTTCCCGGGCGATTTGTTTAAGCGTTATTTTGCGTTTCATCCGCGATTAAGTTAATGCTGGGCCGATAAATATAAACCTTAAAATCCTATCGGCCCTCACGAATCGGAAAGATTGTTTTGCGTAAAAGTTTTCAACACGAAAACGTTTGCGTAGCGCATTTATCGGAGCGTCAGCCCAAAGGCGCAAAATTTTTACGTATTTTTAACAGTCGAAGTACACTTACAGGTTTAACTAACTCAATTTTAACTCAAACAAAATGTATGAAAACAATTTTTACTAAGTTGTTCCTTCTCGTACTGCTTTTGCCTTTCTGCGCGTTTGCCCAGCAATCGGTAAGGGGAACCGTGCTCGACGAAATGGGCATGCCGCTGCCGGGTGTTAATGTCGTGGTGGAGGGAACTTCAAACGGTACTTCTACAGATCTCGACGGCCGGTTTGCGCTTTCCAACGTCAACAGCGGTGACAGGCTCGTATTTTCATTCATCGGTTTTGCCACCGTGACAATGGATTACAGCGGTCAGGCGGAGTTGTCGGTGACGATGACAGAGGACGTTAATCAGCTCGACGAAGTCGTTGTTCAGGTAGGATACGGTGCGGTACGCAAGCGGGATGCTACAGGTGCGGTCGAAGTCGTGGGCGAAGAGGATTTTAACCGGGGCATGAATGTAACGGCCGAAAACCTGCTCAACGGGCGCGTTTCGGGGCTTACGATTACTACGGGCGGCGCTCCAGGGGCGAGTTCTGTAATCAGAATCCGCGGTGGATCCTCGTTAAATGCGTCAAACGATCCGCTGATTGTGATTGACGGTTTGCCGATAGATAACAATCTCGTAGGCGGTTCTACAAGCATTCTGGCCTCGTTAAACCCGAACGACATCGAATCTTTTTCGGTGCTTAAAGACGCTTCTGCCACAGCAATCTACGGGTCGCGTGCCTCGAACGGGGTTATCATTATCACGACCAAAAAAGGAAGTCGCGGCGGTTTGGACGTACAGTTCAACAGCATTACTACCTATAATACACTGGCGCGAAAAGTCGATGTGCTTTCGGCCGATGAGTTCCGGGCCGTGGCAAATACGCCGGGCGTTGCTACTGCAGCACAACTGGCGTTGCTTGGCGATGCGAACACCGACTGGCAGGACGAAATTTTCGAGAACACGTTTACGGTAGACAACAACCTCTCAGTCCGCGGCAACCTGTTTAACGTAATGCCGGCGCGTTTGTCGGTGGGGTACACGAACGTTCCGGGCTTGCTGAAAACGGGCGAGTTCCAACGTACAACGACCTCGGTAGCGCTAAACCCTTCGTTTTTTGACAATCACCTGAGAATTAACCTGAATGCGAATATTTCCTGGCAGGACAACCGTTTTGCCGATGAAGGCGCTATCGGGAATGCGATTCGATTTGATCCTACACAACCGGTTTACGATGCAGATTCGTACTTCGGCGGGTACTTCGAGTGGCTGGAGGCCGATGGTGACCGGGTTGCCGTCGGAGCGCCACACAATCCTGTGTCATTACTCGAACAGCGCAGAAACGTTACCGATAACAGACGCATTTACGGAAATATCCAGTTTGATTACAAAATGCACTTTTTCGAAGATTTGCGCGCGGTGCTGAACCTTGGGTTCGACGAGCAAACAGGATCCGGAACCAACACGCTCGCGCCGTTTAGCCCGCAGGGTTACATCACAGGAAACTACAGCGTGGGCACGTATGAGAACTTTGGTTCGTACAACTATTTCTGGGACGAAAGACAAAATAAACTGCTCGATGCTTATTTGGTGTACACAAAAGAAATCGGTGCGCTTAACATCGACCTTACGGGCGGATATTCGTACCAGTTTTTTAAAGGCGAAAGTTTTTCTACCGGAAACATTTACGACCCGAACTCGGAAGCCGACGTATTTACGCGTCCGGACGTGAATCTGCAGTCGTATTTCGGTCGTCTGAATTTAGGGTTCGATGAAAAGTATCTGCTCACAGTAAATTACCGTCGCGACGGTACTTCTCGTTTCTCGAAGCGAAACCGATGGGGCAATTTCCCCGGAGCGGCGCTTGCGTGGCGAATTTCCGAAGAAGACTTCCTTGTGAACAACCGTTATATCTCTAACCTGAAACTGCGCTTAGGATGGGGCGTTACCGGGCAACAGGACATTGCAGCTGCTTACGGCTATATTCCTACCTACACGACCGGTACCACTCAGGCGCAGTACCAGTTCGGAAACGTTTTTGTTCCTGTAGGGCGTCCGCAGGGGTACAACGAACAACTGAAGTGGGAAGAAACCACAACGAAAAACATCGGACTTGACTTTGGCTTTTTCTCTAACCGACTAACGGGTTCGGTTGAACTGTATGAGAAAAAATCAAAAGATCTTTTGGCGAGCGTGCCCTTTCCGGATGGTTCAAACCTGACGAATGAATTCTGGGCGAACTTTGGCGATCTTACGTCCAAAGGTTTCGAACTCTCGCTTAATTACGACGTGGTTCGCGGACAGGATTTTAACTGGAACGCCAACTTTAACATGACGTACAACGACCGTGAAATTACGAGTCTGGCCAACGGCGTATCAAACCCTGTGGGCGATATCGAAGGCGGAGGCGGTAACCGTATTCAAATTCACTCCGTAGGTTATCACCCGAATGCGTTTTACGTTTACGAGCAAGTTTACGATGCAGCCGGTCGCCCTGTAGAAGGCGTGTACGTGGACCGCAACCAGGATGGCGTAATTTCTACCGACGACTTGTACCGCTACAAAAAGCCCGACGCAGACTACACGTTTGGTTTCATGACGAACATGAGCTACAAGAAGTTCGATTTTTCGATGGCGTGGCGTGCAAATCTGGGCAACTACAATTTTAACAACACAGCCTCAAATAGCGGATTTCTGCAAGCGGGTATCCGTTATCCGGATGTCGTGAGCAACCTGCACTCGGACTACCTTAACACCGGCTTTTTGCTCGAAGGAAACAACCGCGTATTCTCGGACTACTACGTTCAGAATGCATCGTTTCTTAAACTGGACAACGTTACATTAGGCTATACGTTTAATGAACTGATTGGCGATGACAGCAAAATGCGCGTGTTCTTCGGTGTACAAAACGTATTGACGATTACCGATTACGACGGCATCGATCCTGAGGTTTTCGGCGGTATCGACAGAACGATTTATCCGCGTGCGAGAATGTACATGCTCGGTTTTAATTTAGATTTTTAAAAAAAATACAGATGAAAAGAATGTTTGATTTCTCAAAGAAAGCCGTTTTGTTGCTGCTCGTGCTGGCCGTCGGTTATTCTTGTACGGACGATTTGGACGTCGTACCCCGGGACGATGACGATTTCACGGCCGAAAAGTTTTACGAGAATCCACAGGCATACCGGATGTTTCTGGCCAAACTCTACCTCGGACTTGCCAAAGCGGGTAACGGTGAGGGCGACGGAGGCGAGGACATCGGCGGAATCCGAAACGATTTCAGCCCGTATTTGCGCGCGTTCTACACGTTGCAGCAATTGCCCACGGACGAATCTGTGATCGCGTGGCAGGACGGTAACCTCCCCTCGATGAATACACATACGTGGACAAGCAACAACGAATTTATTTACGTGATGTATTCGCGTACGTTCTACCAGATGAGTCTCGCAAACGAATTTCTGCGACAATCTTCTCCGGACATGGTTGCGGGCCGCAATGTAGCTCCCGAAATTCTGAGCGACATGACGTCTTACCGGGCTGAGGCGCGATTCCTGCGTGCCCTTTCGCTCTGGCATGCACTTGATTTGTTCGGACATGTGCCGATTGTAACCGAGGACGATCCGGTTGGATTTTTCTATCCGCAACAACGCCCTCCGCAGGAAGTTTTTGACTTCATCGAGTCCGAACTGCTTGCAATCGACACCGATTTAAAACCTTCTCAAGGCAACGAATACGGACGCGTAGACCGCGTTGCCGCAAAAATGCTGCTCGCTAAATTGTACATGAATGCCGAGACTTACATCGGACAAAACAAATACGCAGAAGCACTTACAGCGATTCAGGATGTGGTTAATTCGTCTTACCAGATTGCGCAGGTTCCGTACAGCTACCTGTTTATGGCCGATAACGACACGAACGGCGCCCAGAACGAGTTTATTTTTCCGGTTCGGTTCGATGGGCAGTTTACGACGAGCGGCGGAACCAATTACCTGATTCACGCAGCCATTCTGAGTACGATGAATGCGAGTGATTTTGGCGTGGAAGGCGGCTGGAAAGGCTTGCGTACACGTCGCGAATTTGTTCAGAAGTTCGCCGATGTCAGCGGAGCGTCAGACAATCGGGCAATGTTCCACACCGAAGGGCAAACGCTCGACATTCAGAACATTGCTCAGGAAGGGCAAGGATACGGCGTTACCAAATGGACAAACAAGAAATCCAATGGCGAAAACGGATCTAACCCGAGCGGTGTATTCGTAGACACAGATTTCCCGATGTTCCGCTTGGCCGATGCGTACCTGATGTATGCTGAACTTGCCGTGCGCGGTCACGGTTCCATGAGCGAAGCCGTGAATTACGTCAATGCGCTGCGTCTGCGTGCGAATGCGCCAACAATCGGCCAAAGTGCGCTAAACCTGGATTTCATTCTGGACGAACGCGGGCGCGAATTGTACTGGGAATGCCATCGCCGTACGGACCTGATCAGATTCGGAAAATATACAGGCGGCGCTTACCTCTGGCAATGGAAAGGAAACGCGCTTAACGGCGCACCGATTCCCGATTATATGAAGCGTTTCCCTATTCCGGACCGCGCCATTAGTGCCAATCCAACCCTAATTCAGAATACAGGCTATTAATCACAAAAAAAATAACGATGAAAAATATAACTAAATCACTGCTGGCTGTGTTTGCACTTTTCGCAGTCTCTTGTAATACCGATGATGTAGAAGACAGGCCGGTCATCACTCCGGTCGCAGGTCCCGTACTTTTGGCTCCGGATGAAGGCAGTTCTTATGTGCTATTGTCCGAGAATGCTACAGCTCAGGCCGAACGTTTCGTGTGGACGCCCGCAGATTTCGATCAGGACGTTGCCATTTTGTACACCGTGGAAATTGACATGGCCGGCAACGAGTTCGCGAATCCTCAAAGCATGGGCTCGGTAACAGGACAAACCCAACTGTCGGTATCTGTAGAATCGATGAGCGCCGCGGCGAATGCAGCCGGAGGAACCCCGTTTGAGCAGGGCGCATACGAAGTTCGCGTTAAGGCAAGTGTAAACGACACTTTTGAAGCGATTTACAGCAACGCGGTCACGATTCAGATTACGCCTTACGTAGCCGTTGACCCGGAATTGTACCTCGTAGGTCAGGTGCAGGCCTATTACGGGTTAAACGCTTGGGACAACACCACGGCGATTCCAATGCGTTACATTGGCGACGGAACTACGCAGGTGTTCGAGGCATATGTAAAAGTCGGCGTAGGCGACGGCTTCAAGTTCATTGGCGAACAAGGAAGCTGGGATAGCGGGAATTACGGCGTTATCGGAAACCAGCAAAACGGACAACTCGAAAATTCGGGCGGCAGCGGCGATCTAAAAGTGGCCGATGTAACAGGAGAAGGTTTGTATTATATCCGCGTAGATCTGGATGAGATGGAGTACAAATCCATTAAAATGGACTGGGGCATTATTGGGGACGCTACGCCAGGCGGTTGGAACGACGAGACGCCAATGACATACGATTTTGCCACCAATACGTATAATATCTCGCTAGCGCTACAGCCGGGCGAACTCAAATTCCGCTCTGCAAATACGGGCAATTATATTGCGGGTAACGCCTGGGAATTTAACGTAGGACAAAGCGATCCTATGGTGACTTACAATCCGGGTTCGGGCAACTTCCCAATCGCGGGCGGTCCCTACACACTGAGCCTTAAAATTAATTTTGACGGAACTGCGGAGGTCACCGGAGTCTAAAACACAAAGCTGCCTTTTTTGGGCAGCTTTTTTTTAATAATTGTTATGAGACACTTCTTTTTTATTTGCTGGGTTTTTCTGTGTTCGGTGGCAAGCGCTCAGGTAAGCACGGTTCCTACGCCGGCCGTTGCCGATGGCCCCGTAATGCTAAACTTCAACAAAGCGGGTACGCCCCTTGCGGGTTACAACGGAACTATCTACGCTCACATAGGGCTAACGGTGGACGGAGCTCAATGGCAATACGTAATTGGCGACTGGGGCAATAATGCTGTACAACCCGCTCTAACGCATCTCTCGGGCAACAATTACCGCCTGGAACTGACACCGGATTTGTACACGTATTTTGGCGTTCCCCCAACGAGTACGATTACACAGATTTGCGTCGTGTTTCGCGCGGAAGCAGGCAGTCCGCAGACCGTAGATTACTTCCTGAACGTAGGTTCGTTTCATTTGAACCTGACCTCGCCTTTGGTGGACAGCACCTCGCTCGTGCCTATGGGCGGAAGTCTGCTCATCGAAGCCAATAACACCGGAGGCGCGGCTTTATACGAACTCTTTGCAAATGGTTCGCTGATCCACAGTGCGGCATCTGCGTCTAATTTTTCGTTTTTGCATTCGGGGATCACGGCGCATCAACAATACGAACTCGTAGTTACGCAAGGCGATGCCGTTCTTACGCGCAATTTTTCGGCCATCGTGATGCCATCGACCCAAACGGCCGCTTTACCGCCAAACCTCGTGGAGGGAATTAACCACCATCCATCGGACCCGACCAAAGCTACGCTCGTGCTCGATGCACCCGGAAAAGATCACGTCTATGTGGCTGGTAGTTTTAACAACTATATGCCGTCGTCGGACTATGCGATGCGCAAAGATCCTGCGTCCACGAAGTTTTGGATCGAACTTCAGAATCTGACGCCCCAAACGAATTACACTTACCAATACTGGGTGATGGCTGCTGCGCCTCCTGCGGGAAGTCCTGCGCTTGTAAAAACCGCAGATCCGTACTCAACGCTTGTGCTTTCGCCGTTTGACGATCCGTATATTCCGGCCGGAACTTACCCCGATTTGCCCGCTTATCCCCAAGGACAATCCCGCGAAGTCACAGTGTTAAAAACCGGTCAGACGCCCTATGAATGGCAGATGACAAACTTCGAAAAGCCAAAGAAAGAAGATCTTGTGGTTTATGAAGTGCTCGTGCGCGACTTTGGCCCGAACCGCAATTTTCAGGATCTGATCGACCGCATCGACTATTTCAAACAATTAAACATTAATGCAATTGAGCTCATGCCTGTCATGGAATTCGAAGGCAATGAAAGTTGGGGGTACAATACCTCGTTTCATATGGCGCTCGACAAGTTTTACGGAACAGCGGACAAGTTTAAAGAGTTTGTGGACCTTTGCCATCAGAACGGCATTGCAGTGATTCTCGACGTTGCGCTAAACCATGCTTTTGGGCGAAACCCGCTCGTGCGTATGTGGATGAAAGACCCGGATGGCGACGGTTGGGGAGATCCGCATCCGTCCAGCCCATACTTTAATGAATTTCCGAAACACGCCTATAACGTGGGCGCCGATTTTAACCACCAGTCCACTTATACGCAGCAATATGTAAGGCGCGTTGTAAAACACTGGATCGAAGAGTATAAAATCGACGGTTTCCGATGGGATTTAACCAAAGGTTTTACGCAGAACTGCTCGGCCTCAAACGAAAGTTGTACGAACAACCCTCAGCCGGACCGGATTGCGGTGTTAAAAACCTATGCCGATTATTCCTGGGAACTCGACCCGACACATTACGTGATTTTTGAGCATTTGGGCAGCGATGCAGAAGAACAACAATGGGCAAACTACCGCCTGAACGAATCCCCGGCCAAAGGCGTCATGATGTGGGCCGAGTTAACGCATCCGTATTCCCAGCTCATTATGGGTTACGCTTCGGGTGCCGATATTTCGAGAATGGGCCACAACGCGCACGGGTTTCAGGCCAAACGCGTGATGGGCTATCCCGAAAGTCACGACAAGGAACGCCTTATGTACAGCGCAATGACGTATGGTACAGCTGCAGGAGAAGCGCCCGTGTTGCAGAATTTCGGGAATGCGATCCAGCGAATGGCATCGGTGGCGGCGACTTCACTGTTAATTCCGGGGCCGAAGATGCTCTGGCATTTTGCCGAACTCGGGTACGACGATTCCATTTACACCTGTGCCGACGGCTCGGTAAATACTGAATCCGATGCGGTGCCCGGCGATTGCAAGCTCGATACGAAACCTCAGGACCAATGGTCGCAAAACTGGCCCGATGATCCGCTACGCGCCGCCTTACTCGCCGATTACACGCATTTGATTGACCTGAAAATTAACGAGCCGGTGTTTGAAGGAAACTACAGCATTACCACTCAGGGGAATAATTTGCGACAGCGCATCGCGGTTTGGGACGATACTTTGGATTCAGAAACGCTGAGCCACGTGATTGTACTCGCGAACTTCGAAACGAATGCCCAGAATATGTCGCCGAATTTTCCATCTCCGGGACAATGGGTCGATCTGATGACAAATGAAACCTTTGCCGTTGCCGAGGTGAACGCTCCGGTGATGATTCCAGCCGGCAGTTATCGCGTGTTTGGAAACCGTCCGGCCAGTTTGAGCGTTCCTGTGACAGAAAATCGGGCAGCGTTAATGCTCTATCCGAATCCGTCCATACAAGGGTTTGCGATAAATCGCGCTGCGGATGTGGTACAGATTTACGCGCTGAGCGGACAACTGCTTCAGACCGAAACTTCGGTTAGCGCCGGCATTACGATAGAAACGGCCGAACTACCGGCGGGAATGTATCTGGTGCGCGTGGTCAGCGGCAATGAGGCGAAAACGCTCAAATGGATGAAATTGTAGAAGTTTCCCACTATCACGAGAAAAGAGAGGCGCGCCAATGTGACCTCTCTTTTTTTATAGCAAAATCTTCTTTAAGCCGTCTTCGATGCTTTTCCAGAACAGATTATAGAACGATTTGTGCTGTTCGCGTTCCACAGTTACATCGGTAGTTTTAAGTTTTTCGTCGCTGTCTTTTTTCACGAGCAGGTTGGCTACCGCAGAAACGATTTTGTTCTTTTTCTCCGGTTTTTTCTTGCGGTAAACGTCCACTTTTACATCCTCGTACAACATTCCAAACCGGCCCGATGCGCCCAGATCATTGCCTTTGATGTCGAAATCAACGCGCTGCAGCACGCCGGTAGCTGAAATGTTCATATACGGTTTTACAAACGAGGTAAGCGATTCGGCCTCGAGGTTCCTGATGTTCCCTGCGATTGTAAAATTGTCGGCTTTGTCGGAAGGATTAAAACGCCAGTCCACGGTTAACGGCGCCTGGTTCATAAAATTACTGCGAACGTGAATCTCAACGTCTGGAGTGGTTTGGCGCCCGAATTTGCTCGTGATATTCCTCGCGTAAAGATCGAAATTACCAAAACTGAGCTTTCCGGGCCCGCGTTCGTTGATTTTTTCTTCGTACTCAATGTGGCTGTTTGCAATGCGCAACGTGTCGATTTTGAGGTCGAAGTCGAGTTCGCGAAGCAATTGGCTGTAAAGTTTTTTCTTGCGCATGTCGTCCTCGACGGTTTTGTCGCGGTAAATATTGGCCGAAAGCGCCCCGAGCGTGAGTTTGTCCGCATACACGAATAGGTGTTGTTCTTTGGAGAATCCCCACCGCAGGTTGCCGAGCAGAATTTCGTCGGCGTTTATTGTGAAATAATCTCTTTCGGTGGACAGCATCTGCGAATAGCGTTCGCGGGACACGAGCGGTTTGAGTTTAAATCCCGAGGCCGAGAGCCCGTTTGGTGTAGTTCGCAGCGCGCTTGCCCTGATTTCGTAAATGCCGCGCGGTTTGTAAAAAAGGTCCGATAGTTCCAGAGCGTACGACTTGAATTCAAACGGAATTTTCTGTTTTAGAATATCCTCGTCGATGCCGATGCCTTCCAGCTGAATGCGAATGTCGTTGGCCGAAAGTTCCACGCGATCCCGTTTGTCCTTAATAAGAACGCTGCCCCGCGTGAGTTCTACGTCCGATACGTCGATGACGCTGTTAAACGGTTTCACTACCTGATTTTTAATGCCGTCCGGGTTTGCGGTTCTCGTGCTGTCGGTTTTGTACAGGATGAGTTCGGGTTTGTCGATGTGAATTTTTCTCGCGGCGATCCGGTTGCTGAACAACAACGGCCAGAGTTTAAACGAACTTACTTTTATCGTAGCGATTTGGGCGTATAATCCCGCTTTTTGCGTGCTGTCTTTAAGCGCCGCTTTGGGCATGACGATCACGTTGCGCGCATCGATCTGGAGCGGGATCAGAGAAACATCGATATGTTCGTAGGTAATGTGATACCCGGACGTATTTTTTTCGTCCAGTAATTGAGGAAGTTTTTTATTGACCCAATAGGCTATGCCGATATGCGCGAGAAGCCAGAGCAAAAGTAAAATGCCAAGGCCGTACAGAACTTTTTTGGTGAGCGTCATAAAGTGCGGTTTATATGCGGCCTGAACAGTTTTCAGCGGTTGCCGTAATAAATATAGCGATTTAACTTTCCGCGATTGTTTAGGCAATCATAAAAATTTTCCGGTTTTAACAGGGTTGCCCGGGCCGCTGAATGGTCAGATGGGCTGCGTGAGAGATAGCAGGCAGGCACCGCGTGCGGCCGTATAGCTCGACGGCGGCATAAAACCCGATGAAGCGAATGGCGCTCATTCCGCCGGCACGCCCTGATAAAAAAGAGGAATTCCGTATCCGATTTGGGACCGAAAAAGAAAAACCCCCGAAAATCACAGATTATCGAGGGTTTCGTTTTAAAAAGTGGTACCTCCAGGAATCGAACCAGGGACACATGGATTTTCAGTCCATTGCTCTA
>CAZTGF010000063.1:0-10880 GCA_964612955.1 uncultured Flavobacterium sp. | reverse complement strand
GAAAGTGGCATACCCGCTTTTACGAAGTCGTTTTCCTGAACGAGGATCTGGTTCGATAGCTTAACCAGGTATTTGCGTATTTCGCCGAATTTGGACTCGATGACAATCTCGCGGTTACCCCGTTTGATTTTACCGAACGACACCACACCGTCAATTTCTGAAACTACAGCCGGGTTCGATGGGTTACGCGCTTCGAGAAGTTCCGTAATACGCGGAAGACCTCCCGTGATATCGCCCGCTTTTGACGAACGGCGCGGAATCTTCACAAGGATTTTTCCGGCCTTGATCTTTTCCCCGTTGTTTACCATAAGGTGCGCCCCTACCGGAAGGTTGTACGAACGGATAAGTTCGTCGTCCTTGCCGTAAATGAGCAGCGTAGGAATCAGCTTTTTATTTCGTCCCTCGGAGATTACCTTTTCCTGGAATCCGGTTTGCTCATCGATTTCTACCTGGAAGGTTTGCCCTTGCTCAAGATCTTCGTAAGCCACTTTACCGGTAAACTCGGAAATGATTACCCCGTTATAAGGATCCCATTTACAGATTACGGCGCCTTTTTCAACAACCTGCTGGTCTTTGACAAAAATGCTGGATCCGTAAGGAATATTGTGCGTGCTCAGAACGATTCCCGTAGAAACGTCCACAAGCTTAAGTTCTGTCGAACGGGAGATTACAATGTCCGCCGTCTGGCCTTCTGTATCGTCCCCTTTAACCGTTTTGAGATCTTCCATTTCGATGCGTCCGCCGAATTTGGCGATGATGCTCGATTCTTCAGAAATGTTACCTGCAGTACCTCCAACGTGGAACGTACGAAGCGTCAACTGAGTTCCGGGCTCACCGATGGATTGGGCAGCGATAACGCCAACCGCCTCACCTTTCTGAGTCATTTTACCCGTAGCGAGGTTTCGGCCGTAACACTTGGCGCAGATTCCTTTTACGGATTCACACGTCAGCGGCGAACGTACTTCTACGCCTTCTACCGGAGATTCTTCGATCAGACGCAATACGTTTTCGGTGATTTCAGCACCTGCATTGACGAGGATTTCGTTGTTCAGCGGGTTGATCACATCCTGAAGCGCTACGCGGCCCAGAATACGTTCGCCAAGCGTTTCAACAACCTCTTCGTTTTTCTTAAGTGCCGTAACTTCGACACCCCGCAGGGTTCCGCAGTCTACTTCGTTTACGATAACGTCCTGAGAAACATCGTGCAGACGACGTGTCAGGTAACCCGCATCGGCCGTTTTAAGTGCCGTATCCGCAAGACCTTTACGCGCACCGTGCGTAGAGATAAAGTATTCGAGAATCGACAGACCTTCCTTAAAGTTCGAAAGAATCGGGTTTTCGATAATTTCACCACCGCCGGCAGTCGATTTTTTAGGCTTGGCCATCAGACCGCGCATGCCCGTAAGCTGGCGAATCTGCTCCTTAGAACCCCGTGCACCCGAGTCGAGCATCATGTACACCGAGTTAAAGCCTTGCTGGTCTTCGCGGATGTTTTTCATCGCGAGTTCGGTTAGCAGTGCGTTGGTCGATGTCCATACGTCGATCACCTGGTTGTAGCGCTCGTTGTTCGTAATAAGACCCATGTTATAGTTGGCCGAAATACCTTCTACCTGTTCACGTGCATCGGCGATAAGCTCCTGCTTGCGCTCCGGTACAATGATATCTCCAAGTGAGAACGACAAACCGCCTTTGAAAGCGAATTTGTATCCCATGTCCTTCATATAGTCGAGGAATGCTGCAGTAGTCGGAACATCGGTAGCATTCAAAATACGGCCGATGATGTCGCGCAGGTTCTTCTTCGTGAGAACGTCGTTAATATAGCCGGCCGCCTCCGGTACAACTTCGTTAAACAAAACGCGTCCAACCGTAGTCGGGATGATTTTGTTTACGAGTTCCCCTTTTTCATTAAAGTCGCGGGCACGGATTTTAATCCCGGCGTTGAGTTCCACGCGCCCTTCGTTAAGTGCAATGTTAACTTCCTCTGCCGAGTAAAACGTAAGTCCTTCTCCTAAAACTTTATGTTCGGGCGTAGAGACGCGCTCCTTAGTCATATAGTACAATCCGAGAACCATGTCCTGAGAAGGAACCGTAATAGGCGCTCCGTTGGCAGGGTTCAGAATATTGTGCGATGCAAGCATGAGCAATTGCGCCTCGAGAATCGCTTCAGGGCCGAGTGGCAAGTGTACCGCCATCTGGTCCCCGTCGAAATCCGCGTTAAAAGCCGTACACACCAGCGGGTGCAACTGAATCGCTTTTCCTTCGATCAGCTTCGGCTGGAATGCCTGAATTCCCAAACGGTGAAGCGTAGGGGCACGGTTGAGCAATACCGGATGTCCTTTGATGACGTTTTCCAGAATGTCCCAAACCACGGGCTCTTTTTTATCGATGATTTTCTTGGCCGATTTTACGGTTTTCACAATGCCTCTTTCGATGAGTTTGCGAATCACGAACGGCTTGTAAAGTTCAGCGGCCATGTCTTTTGGAAGACCGCATTCGAACAGTTTTAGTTCCGGTCCGACGACGATTACCGAACGTGCCGAATAATCGACGCGTTTACCCAAAAGGTTCTGGCGGAAACGCCCTTGTTTTCCTTTGAGCGAGTCCGAAAGCGATTTAAGCGGACGGTTCGATTCTGTTTTTACAGCCGACGCTTTACGTGTATTGTCGAAAAGTGAGTCTACAGATTCCTGCAACATACGCTTCTCGTTCCGCAGAATTACCTCCGGCGCTTTGATTTCCATCAGGCGCTTCAAACGGTTGTTTCTGATAATGACGCGGCGGTACAAATCGTTAAGATCCGACGTAGCAAAACGACCACCATCGAGCGGCACAAGCGGACGCAATTCTGGCGGAATTACGGGAATCACTTTCATGATCATCCACTCCGGGCGGTTTTCGCGGTTTGCATTCGCATCGCGGAACGCTTCTACAACCTGCAGACGCTTAAGTGCCTCTGTCTTGCGCTGTTTAGACGTTTCGTTATTGGCCGAGTGACGCAAATCGTAAGACAAAGCGTCCAGATCGATGCGCGCCAAAAGGTCCATGATACACTCCGCACCCATCTTGGCGATGAACTTGTTCGGGTCGTTTTCGTCCAGGTACTGGTTGTCCTGTGGAAGCGAATCGAGAATGTTCAGGTATTCCTCCTCTGTAAGGAAGTCCAGACGTTGAAGCGGATCGCCTTCAGCGGTTTTTGCAATACCGGGCTGAATAACTACATAGCGCTCGTAGTAAATAATCATGTCGAGTTTCTTGGACGGAAGGCCCAGAATGTACCCGATTTTGTTCGGAAGCGAACGGAAATACCAGATGTGGGCAATAGGCACCACAAGGTTGATATGGCCTACGCGGTCACGGCGCACTTTTTTCTCGGTAACTTCCACACCGCAACGGTCGCAGACGATTCCCTTGTAACGGATGCGCTTGTATTTTCCACACGCACATTCAAAATCCTTTACAGGACCGAAGATGCGCTCGCAGAACAACCCGTCACGCTCTGGTTTGTGCGTGCGGTAGTTGATGGTTTCGGGCTTGAGAACCTCTCCTCTGGATTCGGCCAGAATTGCTTCCGGAGACGCCAAACCAATGGAGATTTTGTCAAACCTCTTTACTTGATTTTTATCTTTATTTCTGTTATTCATCATTGTCATAACAACTGATCTTTTAATTGAAACGGTTTTTTCTAGCCCCGATAGCAGCGGAAATCCTTTTTGTAAAAAAGATTGCAGCGGATAGCGGGATCAGCTCCTACTCTTCCAGACGGATATCCAGACCCAGACCTTTGAGTTCGTGCATCAATACGTTGAATGATTCCGGCAATCCGGGCTCTGGCATGGTCTCGCCTTTTACGATGGCTTCGTAAGTTTTGGCGCGTCCGATGACGTCGTCTGATTTTACCGTAAGGATCTCGCGAAGCGTGCTCGATGCACCGTATGCCTCGAGGGCCCAAACCTCCATTTCTCCAAAACGCTGACCACCGAATTGTGCTTTACCACCCAATGGCTGTTGTGTAATGAGAGAGTACGGACCGATGGAACGCGCGTGCATTTTGTCATCTACCATGTGGCCGAGTTTGAGCATGTAAATTACGCCCACGGTGGCCGGCTGGTGGAAGCGCTCGCCCGTACCTCCGTCGTATAGGTAGGTATGGCCAAAGCGCGGAATGCCTGCTTCGTCTGTGTATTTGTTGATCTCGTCGAGAGATGCGCCGTCGAAAATTGGCGTCGCGAATTTCTTTCCGAGCTTTTTACCGGCCCAGCCCAAAACGGTTTCGTAAATCTGTCCGATGTTCATACGCGATGGTACACCCAGCGGGTTCAGAACGATGTCTACAGGAGTTCCGTCTTCGAGGAACGGCATGTCTTCTTCGCGCACGATACGGGCAACGATACCCTTGTTTCCGTGGCGTCCGGCCATTTTGTCCCCTACTTTGAGCTTGCGTTTCTTAGCGATGTAAACCTTAGCGAGTTTGAGGATTCCGGCAGGAAGTTCGTCTCCGACGGTAATCGTAAATTTCTCGCGACGCAATGCGCCTTGCAGGTCGTTTAGTTTGATCTTGTAATTGTGGATCAAATCGTTAACCATGCGGTTCGTGTCTTCATCGGCAACCCATTGTCCTTTGGAAAGGTGGGCGAAATCCTCTACGGCGTGAAGCATTTTGAGCGTGTATTTCTTGCCTTTTGGCAGTACTTCCTCGCCCAGATCGTTCATTACGCCCTGAGAAGTTTTTCCGTTTACAATAGCGAAAAGTTTGTCGACGAGTTTGTCTTTGAGCTCGGCGAATTTCACTTCAAATTCCATTTCCAAAGCACCCAGATCGTCCTTGTCCTTAGTGCGTTTGCGCTTGTCTTTTACGGCTCTGGCGAACAGTTTTTTGTCGAGTACTACACCGTGAAGCGATGGAGAAGCTTTCAGCGAAGCGTCTTTTACATCACCGGCTTTGTCGCCAAAGATTGCGCGAAGCAGTTTTTCCTCAGGCGTTGGGTCTGACTCTCCTTTTGGCGTAATCTTACCAATGAGGATGTCGCCGGGCTTTACTTCGGCCCCGACGCGAATCATACCGTTTTCATCGAGATCCTTTGTCGCTTCTTCTGATACGTTCGGAATGTCGTTCGTGAGTTCTTCGTTACCGAGCTTGGTATCGCGAACCTCGAGCGAATAATCGTCTACGTGGATCGAAGTAAAAATATCGTCGCGCACGACTCTCTCGGAAATTACAATCGCATCCTCGAAGTTGTACCCTTTCCATGGCATAAACGCCACCTGAAGGTTTCTTCCCAGAGCAAGTTCTCCGTTTTGTGTCGCATATCCCTCGCAAAGCACTTGTCCGTACTTCACGCGATCGCCTTTGCGGACAATCGGTTTAAGGTTGATGGACGTACTTTGGTTGGTTTTGCGGAATTTAATCAGCTTATAGGTTTTGCTGTCCGAATCGAAGCTTACCATGCGTTGCTCATCGGTGCGGTCGTATTTGATCGTAATGATGTTCGCATCGACGTATTCTACGGTTCCGTCACCTTCGGCGTTAATAAGTACACGCGAATCAGAAGCTACCTGACGCTCGAGACCTGTTCCCACAATCGGCGCTTCAGGACGCAACAACGGCACGGCCTGGCGCATCATGTTCGATCCCATCAGCGCGCGGTTCGCATCATCGTGCTCCAAAAACGGAATTAACGAGGCGGAAATAGACGCGATTTGGTTCGGGGCAACGTCGGTGTAATCTACAACGGTTGGTTCCACTACAGGGAAATCGCCTTCTTCACGCGCAATAACGCGCTCTGCGGTGATTTTACCATCCTCGTTCATTTCGATGTTAGCCTGCGCGATAAGTTTGCCTTCTTCTTCTTCGGCGCTCAAGTAAATCGGCTCGGCGGTAAGGTCAACTTTTCCGTCGACTACTTTGCGGTAAGGCGTTTCTATAAAGCCCATGCCGTTTACTTTCGCATATACTCCTAGAGACGAAATAAGACCGATATTGGGGCCCTCAGGCGTTTCAATCGGACACAGACGGCCGTAGTGCGTATAGTGAACGTCCCGCACCTCGAATCCGGCTCTTTCACGTGAAAGACCACCTGGCCCGAGCGCAGACAGACGGCGCTTGTGCGTAATTTCGGCCAGCGGGTTTGTCTGGTCCATGAACTGAGACAACTGGTTGGTTCCAAAGAACGAGTTGATTACAGACGAAAGCGTTTTGGCGTTGATCAGATCGATAGGCGTAAACACCTCGTTATCGCGGACGTTCATACGCTCGCGGATTGTTCTTGCCATACGCGCCAGACCTACGCCGAACTGCTGGGAAAGCTGCTCGCCTACGGTACGAACGCGACGGTTTGACAAGTGGTCGATGTCGTCAATCTCCGCTTTGGAATTGATCAGTTCAATAAGATATTTTACAATCGTAATGATATCCTCTTTGGTAAGCACTTGCTTTTCCATCGGGATATCCAGATTGAGTTTTTTGTTCATACGGTAACGACCCACCTCGCCAAGGTTGTAGCGCTGGTCGGAGAAGAACAGTTTTTCGATGATGCCTCGGGCGGTTTCCTCATCGGGCGGTTCGGCGTTACGCAATTGACGGTAGATATGCTCCACCGCTTCTTTTTCGGAGTTTGTAGGGTCCTTTTGAAGCGTATTGTGAATGATGGCGAAATCTGCCTGGTTGTTGTCCTCTTTGTGCAAAAGGATCGATTTTACATTCGCCTCGATGATTTCCTCGACATTGTCCTTGTCGATAATCGTGTCGCGGTCCAGAATGATTTCGTTACGCTCGATGGATACTACCTCACCTGTATCTTCGTCTACGAAGTCTTCGTGCCATGTGTTAAGCACGCGGGCGGCGAGTTTGCGTCCGATATATTTTTTGAGTCCGGTTTTGGATACTTTGATTTCCTCTGCAAGGTCAAAGATTTCCAGAATGTCCTTATCGCGCTCAAAACCGATGGCGCGGAAAAGTGTGGTTACCGGTAATTTCTTTTTACGGTCGATGTACGCATACATGACGTTATTGATGTCCGTAGCGAACTCAATCCACGATCCTTTGAAAGGGATAACGCGGGCTGAATAAAGCTTGGTTCCGTTGGCGTGAAAAGATTGTCCGAAGAATACGCCAGGCGAACGGTGCAATTGAGATACGACAACGCGCTCGGCTCCGTTGATAACAAATGTACCACTCGGGGTCATATAGGGAATCGTGCCCAGATATACGTCCTGAACGATGGTTTCGAAATCCTCGTGCTCAGGATCGGTACAATATAGCTTTAATCTTGCCTTAAGCGGCACGCTGTAAGTCAGACCTCTCTCAATGCACTCCTGAATGCTGTATCGCGGCGGATCCACAAAATAGTCGAGGAATTCCAACACAAACTGGTTCCGGGTGTCTGTGATGGGAAAGTTTTCCATGAAGGTGTTGTAGAGACCTTCGTTGCCTCTTTCATCGGACTTTGTTTCCAGTTGGAAGAAGTCCTTAAAAGATTTTACCTGAACGTCCAGAAAATCGGGATAATTCGGGATGTTCATCGTGGAGGCAAAATTCAATCTTTCAGTCTGATTTGTTATCATCAATGGACAAAATTTTGATTTAAAAAAAAGTAATTGTTGTGTATAAACACGGTTTTGCGATACTTTCTTTCATTGCCGGAACATCTTTAAAAACAAACCAAGTATCTGCCTGTTTTTTTCTTCGTACCGACCAAAAGGTTTTTAGGGTGATAATAAAACTTCGTCAGTTTTATTATACGAAAAATGGTTTAGGCCTTTGGGACGTTTCCCAAGGCCTAAACCTAGCTTATGCAAAGCGGGTGTAATTATTTAAGCTCAACTACAGCTCCTGCTTCTTCCAAAGATTTTTTCAAGCCTTCAGCCTCGTCCTTAGAAACGCCTTCTTTCACGTTTGCAGGTGCAGCGTCAACTAAGTCTTTAGCTTCTTTCAAACCAAGACCAGTAAGTTCTTTAACTGCTTTTACAACTGCAAGTTTAGAAGCACCAGCCTCTTTCAACACAACAGTAAATTCTGTTTGCTCTTCAGCAGCAGCGCCAGCGTCTCCACCTCCGGCAGCAGGACCAGCAACTACAGCAGCAGCTGCAGGCTCAATTCCGTACTCCTCCTTAAGGATGGTAGCAAGCTCGTTAACTTCTTTTACGGTAAGGTTTACCAATTGTTCAGCGAATTGTTTCAAATCTGCCATTTTTCTATCGTTTTAATTAGTTTGTAAAAAATATAGTTTATAAAAAGTGCGCAATGCAAGGGTCTGATTATTTCTCAGACAGGGTTTTGAGGATTCCAGCAATTTTGCCGCCGCCTGATTTAAGGGCAGAAACAACATTTTTAGCAGGAGATTGAAGCAATCCAACGATTTCTCCGATAACTTCCTCTTTTGATTTAAGTGCTACGAGTGAATCGAGCTGGTTGTCGCCGATGAAAACCGCCTGGTGAATGAACGCACCCTTAAGTACGGGTTTGTCAGACTTCTTGCGGAATTCCTTGATCACTTTTGCAGGAGCGTTTCCGTTCTCTGCAATCATGATGGCCGAGTTTCCGGTAAGTACAGACGGAAGGTCACCGTAGTCGCCTTCTGCAGCCTCCATAGCTTTTCCGAGCAGCGTGTTCTTCACTACCTCGAGTTGGATTCCCGCTTTGAAGCAAGATCTTCTGAGGTTCGAAGTCGTATCGGCGTCAAGACCGGAAATATCAGTGATATAAACCACGTTCGAACCGGCCAACTGTGCAGTTAAATCTTCGATTACTCTGGATTTTTCTTCTCTGGTCATAATAATTTCGGTTAACTACAACTTATACGGCTTTGGTATCCAAAGGAATCGCAGGGCTCATTGTCGTTGACAAGTGAATGCTCTTGATATATTGACCTTTGGCCGCAGTCGGCTTGAGTTTGATTAATGTTTGAATAATTTCGTGGGCGTTCTCGTAGATTTTATCGGCATCGAAAGATACTTTACCGATTCCGGCGTGAACGATTCCTGTTTTGTCAACTTTAAAGTCGATTTTACCGGCTTTTACTTCGGCCACCGCTTTAGCAACGTCCATAGTAACGGTTCCGGTTTTAGGGTTTGGCATCAATCCACGTGGACCGAGTATGCGCCCCAAAGGACCGAGTTTACCCATTACGGCAGGCATCGTGATAATCACATCGATGTCTGTCCATCCGTCTTTGATCTTCTGGAGGTAATCGTCCAAACCAACGTGGTCAGCACCGGCAGCTTTTGCCTCTGCTTCTTTGTCCGGAGTAACGAGCGCAAGTACGCGAACGTCTTTACCGGTTCCGTGAGGTAGGGTTACTACGCCACGCACCATTTGGTTGGCTTTTCTTGGGTCTACGCCCAAACGAACAGCGATATCCACAGATTCATCGAACTTTGCAGATGCAATATCCTTAACCAGTGAAGACGCATCTTTCAAAGTATACACTTTGTTCTTTTCAATTTTTGAAGCAGCTTCTTTTTGCTTCTTTGTCAGTTTTGCCATGTCTTCTCTCTAATTAAAACGGAGCGTCTCCTGTTACAGTAATACCCATTGACCGGGCAGTTCCGGCAACCATGCTCATCGCTTTCTCGATGGTGAAGGCGTTTAAATCGGCCATTTTGTCATCGGCAATCGTTCTGATCTGGTCCCAACTTACGCTGGCCACTTTTTTGCGATTAGGCTCACCTGAACCGGACTTAAGCTTTGCAGCTTCCATTAACTGAACAGCAGCTGGCGGAGTTTTTACGACGAAGTCAAACGACTTGTCCTTGTACACGGTAATTTGTACCGGTAATACTTTGCCGGGCTTATCCTGAGTTCTCGCGTTGAATTGCTTACAGAACTCCATGATGTTAACCCCAGCAGCTCCCAAAGCAGGTCCAACCGGTGGCGACGGGTTCGCAGCACCTCCCTTAACTTGTAGTTTAACTACTTTACTAACTTCTTTAGCCATTGATTAAAAAATTTAGCACATCTATCAATTGGAAGCGATTGATGTGATTATGAATGTAACAAATTATACTTTTTCGACCTGCATGAAACCGAGTTCCAGCGGGGTTTTGCGTCCGAAGATTTTCACCATTACCTCCAGTTTGCGCTTCTCTTCGTTGATCTTTTCCACAGTACCGTTAAAGCCGTTGAAAGGCCCGTCTACGACTTTAATCGTTTCGCCTATGTTGAACGGTATTGTACCGCCGTCCGCCGTAACAGCCAACTCGTCGACCTTGCCAAGCATGCGGTTAACCTCGCTTATGCGCAACGGCACGGGATCGCCTCCTTTAACTTCGCCAAGGAAACCAATAACACCTGTGATGGATTTGATGATATGCGGAATCTCGCCTGCAAGATTGGCCTCGACCATAACGTAGCCCGGAAAATACACACGGTCCTTCGTGATTTTTTTTCCGTCTCTTACCTGTACTACTTTTTCTGTAGGAACCAAGACCTGCGAAATGTAATCAGACATTCCAAGGCGGTTGATTTCGGTCTCGATATAGTTCTTGACTTTATTCTCCTGACCGCTTACCGCACGGACAACATACCATTTCTTCACACTACTGTCTGTCATCTCGATAGATTTATCCTTTTAACCATTTAAAGAAACCGGCAAGTGCATTGGCGCATAGCTCGTCGACTCCCCAAGTGGCAAGCGCGAAAGCTACCGAAAACACCGCCACGACGATGGTCAGGCGTTGTACTTCGGCCCATTCCGGCCATGTCACGTTTGTTTTTAGTTCCCCAAACGCTTCGGATATGTATTGAATAACTTTCATCCGTCTTTGTTTTTTTTGTGTCGACCCAAGCAAAAATGCCGTGCGCCTCACCGTGCTTAAATTTGCACGGGCAGAGAGATTCGAACTCCCATCAACGGTTTTGGAGACCGCTATTCTACCCTTGAACT
>CAZTGF010000062.1:2038-10912 GCA_964612955.1 uncultured Flavobacterium sp. | reverse complement strand
ACAACTTCGCCGAATGGAATTACGGGAACCTGGTTGCCATCGGTCATAAGCAACACCGCAAACGGCACTTATGTTTTTTCGCCCGATGCAGGACAATGCGCAGAAACGGTAACACTTGACGTTGTTATTTCAGCTGCTACGCCAGTTGTTATTACAGGACCCGCTTTGGTTTGCGCCGGTGCTGCAATTTCGCTGAGTGCCGATGTTAACGGCGGGACATGGTCATCTTCGAATCCTGCGGTGGCTGCGGTCGATGCCGCGGGAACGGTACACGGAATTTCGGGCGGAACAGTTACAATTTCTTACGCGATGGCGGGAGGTTGTGCGAGCACGGCAATGCATACCGTTGTTGTAGGGCCACGCGTAGTTCCGCAACTTTTGGACGTCGCGATTTGTCAGAGCGACCAAACGGCGGTGTTGAACACAGGACTTCCAGCTTTTGGTTATTCGTTTGTTTGGACGCGTGATGGAGAACCTGTACCGGGCGGTGGGCGTACGCTTGAGGTTTCTGCTCCGGGCCATTATTCGGTTGTGGCGACTCATTTGAGCAGCGGTTGTTCGGGGACGGCGTCGGCTCACGTGACTTTATCGGCCCCTGTTTTTGCCACGGCTACGATTTCGGAGGATTTTGACCGCATTCAAACCATCAGCGTTCAGGTAGCGGGCGGATCGGGACAATTTGAATTTCAACTCAACGGCGGTCCGCGACAAAGCAGTCCGTATTTTTCGGGCTATTTTGACGGCGAATACACGGTGAAAGTGTACGACCTGAACGGTTGCGATACGGTGGAGCTTACGGTTTTTGCGCTCAACTATCCGCGGTTTTTCACACCGAACGACGACGGTTTCAACGACTTCTGGAACATTGACGGCGTACAGGACGGGGTTATCTATATTTTTGACCGGTACGGCAAACTTCTGAAACAATTGCGCGCAGGCCTTAACGGGTGGGACGGCACCTATAACGGCTATGCCCTACCGGCGACCGATTACTGGTTTACGCTTGAGTACCTGAACCACAGCGGAGATACAAAAACATTTAAATCGCACTTTTCACTGCTGCGCTAACTCCCGTTTCCGCGTTGTGGGCAGACTTGTGTTTAATTATCCCATTCTTATGATTCACGTCATAAAATTTTGAGTGTAGTTCGTTGTAATTTTACATCAATCAAAAATGTAACACTTAAATTATTATGAAGAAGCAAGGAATTTTTAAATCGTTCGCCCTAAAAACGTTTGCAGTTTTATGTGTAGGTTTTGCTGTTGCCTGCGGTTCGAAAGAAGAAAAAACGGATCAGGTGGCCGATGAGCCCCAGGAAACGTTTGAATACGAAAATGAAGGACCGGCCGTAGTGACGAACATCACCCTCGAAGGTAATGACCAGATGAAGTTCAACGCTAACGAATTCCACATCCCTGCCGGAGAAACGGTAACACTGAAACTGGTTCACACCGGGCAAATGGCCAAAGAAGCGATGGGCCACAATTTTGTATTGCTCGCCCAGGGAACCGATGTGACGGACTTCGCGCTAAAATCTGCCGAGGCTAACGACAACGAATACATCCCTAAAGACACAGACAAAGTTCTCGCACACACCAAACTACTGGGCGGTGGCGAGTCTGACACAATTACGTTCAGCGTAGCCGAAAAAGGCACTTATGATTTTATCTGCTCATTCCCGGGCCATGCTGCGATGATGCGCGGTAAAATCATCGTAGAATAAACATTTAGCTTCCCGGCTACAGCAGTTTTTGCTGCGAAAGGTCTGCTGCAGAACGTGGCAAGACCCGTCGCATCCCTACTAAAAAGGTTGTTGCCGGGATTTTTTTCTCCCTTTAATACTCAAAATTATGAACACAGATCAATTTGCAACCATAGGCGAAATGGTGGCCGAGGACTATCGTGCCGCCGCAGTTTTCTCCAAATACGGCATCGACTTCTGCTGTAAAGGAAACCGCTCGCTCGAACAGGTTTGCGACAAAAAAAACGTAGATGTGCAAACGCTTAAAAACGAACTCTCAAACATCGGAGGTTCGGGCGATAACCAAATCGACTTCAAAAGTTGGCCTTTGGATTTAATGGCCGATTACATCGAAAAAACCCACCATCGTTACATCGAAGAAAACACGCCTGTCATTCAAAAGTTCCTCGACAAACTCTCGCGCGTTCACGGTGAACGTCACCCTGAATTGCACCAAATCAAATCGTTGTTTGACGAATCTGCCCGGGATTTGGCTGCACACCTTAAAAAAGAAGAGCTGATTTTGTTTCCATTTGTCCGGAATATGGTTGCCGGTAAAGACCAGCGCCCGCACTTTGGCACCGTGGAAAACCCTGTCGCAATGATGAAAGAAGAACACGAAGCAGAAGGCGAACGGTTTGCAAAAATTGCCGAACTCAGCGATAACTACACTACGCCCGCAGACGGCTGCACAACCTACCGAGTAGCTTTCTCGATGCTCGAAGCTTTTGAAAAAGACCTGCACAAGCACATCCACCTGGAAAACAACATCCTATTCCCTCGCGCGATCGCCATGGAAAAAGAACGCCAGAACGCCCTTGCATAACTTACCAAAATGCATTTGACTTAGTTCAAAGCTTAATTATTAATTCGAAAAGCGCTATCTGACAAACGGGTGGCGCTTTTTTCTTGTCCGATATTGGCGCGAACCTATGACTCCAATCATAAAATCGGCAGGGTACGCGATTGTAATTTTACGACTGAAACAAAGTTCGAGATTATGGACAATACCTTTCTGCGGGCCGAAATCAACCGGTTGCGCAAACTAAAAAACGCAGTAATCCTGGCGCATTATTATCAGGAACCCGAAATTCAGGACATTGCCGATTTTGTCGGAGACAGCCTTGAACTCTCAAAAAAGGCCGCCGAAACAAACGCTGCTGTAATCGTGTTTGCGGGCGTTCATTTCATGGCCGAAACCGCGAAAATTCTGAATCCCGAGAAAACCGTTCTGCTGCCCGATTTAAGAGCCGGTTGCTCGCTCGCGGACGGTTGCACACCTGAGGCTTTTGCCCGAATGAAAGCGGCTTATCCGGACCACGTCGTTGTGACTTATATTAATTGTTCGGCCGAGATTAAAACGATGAGTGACATTGTTTGTACGTCATCGAACGCCAAAAAAATCATCGAATCGATTCCGCAAAATCAGCCAATTCTGTTTGCGCCGGACAGGAATCTGGGGAACTATCTTCGCAAAGAAACCGGTCGCGACCTGCTGCTCTGGGACGGTTCCTGCGTGGTTCACGAAGCGTTCTCGCTCGAGAAACTTATCGCACTTTACAAGCAACATCCAAAGGCGCACATTGTCGCACATCCCGAATCCGAAGCGCAAATTCTGCAAGTCGCGCATTTTATCGGCTCCACATCGGCCCTCAGAAATTACATCAAAAACAGTCCGGCCGAAACGTTTATCGTCGCTACCGAAGCCGGCATTCTCCACAAAATTGCAGCAGAAGTTCCGGGCAAAACGCTGATCCCGGCGCCCGCTTACGAAAACAATACCTGTGCATGCAGCGAATGCGCATTTATGAAACTTAACACGCTCGAAAAACTGTGCGATTGTCTCAAAAACGGGACGCCCGAAATCACAATCAGCGACGAAATCCGGCAAAAAGCCTTGCTTCCGATTAAACGAATGCTCGAATTTTCTTAAATAAAAACCATGGTAAAAACTGATTTTCTTATCATAGGAACCGGGATCGCGGGACTTTCTTTTGCGATTAAAACGGCCAGGAAACGCCCGGATTTGTCCATCGTAATCATGACCAAAGCATCGGCCGAATCCTCGAATACACGCGCTGCACAAGGCGGCGTAGCTTCCGTTACCGATACGCGCGATAGTTTTGAAGCCCACATTCAGGATACGCTGCGGGCGGGCGGTGGCTTCTGCGACGCGGCTATTGTAGAAATGGTCGTAAAACAAGCGCCTTTGCGCATCAGCGAATTAATGTCCGATGGCATACGGTTCGATCAAAGCAACAACCGACCACATCTGGGTCTTGAGGGCGGGCACTCCCACCACCGGATTTTGCACCGCGCGGACCATACGGGACTCGAAATTGAAACCCAATTGCTGCGCACGGCGATGGACTTGCCTAATATTTCGCTGCTCGAGCATCATTTTGCTGTCGATCTTTCCATAGATACGCACGCGGATTTACGCCAATGCACGGGCGTTTTTTACTTTGACGAACTGCGCCAACTCCGGCACCTGCGCGCGAGAATTACGGTACTCAGTACGGGCGGAAGTGGCCAGATGTTCGCACATACGACAAATGCAACCGTAGCTACGGGCGATGGTGTGGCCATGGCTTTTCGGGCCAAAGCGAAAATTGCGGATATGGACTGGGTACAATTTCACCCGACGGCGCTCGACCAGCCCGATAAAAATCCACGATTTCTATTGTCCGAAGCGTTGCGCGGTTTTGGGGCTTATGTCGTAAATCAACGCGGAAAACGTTTTCTGTTTAAACACGACCCGCGCGCAGAACTGGCCACGCGCGACATTGTTTCCAAAGCGATTCTGAGCGAACTTTCGGAATTCGGGAACCGCGTTTATCTGGATTGCCGTCACCTTGACCCGTTGGCGCTGAAAAAACAGTTTCCGACAATCACGGAATATTGCATATCGGCCGGCATGAATCCATCTGAAGTGTTGTTGCCCATTATTCCCGTTGCGCATTACCAATGTGGCGGTATTGCCGTGGACCGACATGGACAAACATCGGTAAACGCGTTGTTCGCTATTGGTGAATGTGCGAGAACAGGCATGCACGGAAACAACCGACTAGCGTCCAACTCGCTGCTCGAAGCGCTCGTGTTTGCGCATCAGGCCTCGGAAAAGGCAGTGGGCATCATAGACAATTTGAACATTTCGAAAACAGTCTATGTAAACACAAAAGGCAGGAGTTTTCGCAAGAAGCCATCGGACCTGATTAAAGCCAAACAGCTTAAAACGCGGCTGCAAACCCTGATGTCCAAATTTTACCGCGATGAAGATACGGCTATGGCGCTTGTGGAACTGGAACTGATGCGCGGCGTTTGCGAAGAACAAATCCGCGAAGCACCGCTCTCGTCCCAATGGGTGGAAACGCTGAACCTGATGGACGTAGCCGGGCTTATGATTACGCACGCTGCATCGAGACCTCAACGGACAATTGCCTCGGAACTTTAGTGGTTTATTATGGATTTATTATATTAGTATAACTACCCCGGCCAATCAATTATGAGAACCTACTGGATCGTCATTTGCCTGCTGAACTTCGCCCTGGCCGCTGCTATGGGCGTGTTGCTGCGGTTTTCGCTTCTGGCGCCGCTTGGGTTGAACTACGAATTTTTATTGCACGCTCACTCTCATACCGCGATTCTGGGATGGGTTTATATGGCTTTGTTCTGTTCGATTGTTTCGGTTTTTTTGCCCGATGAAAAGCGCCGGGACAAAGCATACGATATTCTGTTCTGGACCTCTCAAACCGCCGTCGTAGGCATGATGGTCAGCTTTCCGATTCAGGGTTACGCGCTGTTTTCGATCTTTTTTTCGAGCCTTCACCTGCTTGCGATTTACGCGTTTGTGTGGAAGGTCTGGCGCGATTTGCCGCTTGTTAACGCTCCGGCGATAGTGCTTTTGAAACCCGCACTTGGTTTCTTAGTGTTTTCTACGTTCGGGCTTTGGATTTTAGCGCCGCTCATGGCATTTGGGCACAAAGGAGCCTGGTACGAATCCTCGATTCAGTTTTTCCTTTACTTCCAGTTTAACGGCTGGTTTATTTTTTCAGCCCTTGCGTTGTTCGTAAAGCGCTTCGAATCCCGATGGGGATCACAACAACAAAAAACATTAAAAACCGGCGTTGCGCTGCTTTCGATCGGAACGCTTCTGGGCGTGGCTTTGCCGTTTTCGTGGTTTTTTTCGAATCGGTTTCTCTTTTATCTGTCGTCGGCCGGAGTGCTTTTGCAGTTTGCGGGTGCGGTTTGGCTCGTGAGGAGCTGGATGACATCGGGCCAAACAAAAATCTCCATCTCGAAAACCGAAAAAGCGCTGCTTGTTTGTTTTCTCGTTTGTTTTGCACTTAAGTCTGTGTTTCAACTCGGCGTGCTTTGGGAAAGTATCACCGGGGCCGTTCACTGGATTCGCGCGATTGCGATCGGGGTCATACATCTGGTAGGGCTCGGAATTGTGAACGCGGCTGTGTTGGCCTTTTTTGTCCGACGAGGTCATTTGCCCAAACGCGGGGGCTGGACCAAACTCGGTACCCAGCTGTTTCTGCTTGGATTTCTGATTACCGAAGTGTTGCTGTTTGCGCAGGGATACCTTCAGTTTTTTAAACAGCAGAGCATTGATTCGTTCGCGTCGATTGCATTGGTCTCCGCGTTTTGCATGTTGCTCGGCATTGCGCTTTGGGTGTATTCGGCCCTCAGAAAAGCGGTCGCCTATCCTGTTTTAACCACAAAAAAAATATCCGATGATACACTGGAATAAACTTTTGCCCGACGCCCAAATGGAACGCATACGGGCCGCGCTGGCAGAAAATGTAAATTTTGCAAGCGACCATTCTTTGGGGTATCCCGCTTCGATGCTCGATACGCGCACGTTTCCGGACACGGTTTCGTTTTTGGACCACAGCCCCGTGCTTCAGGCGTTCGTAGCTAATCCGAATCACATTGGCTGCCACACTTTCGGCGACTCAGAAACGGCGTTTAAAGGCACCCAGAAAATGGAGAAAGAAGTGCTCGCCGTTATTGCAGAGTCGATTTTCAGAGCCGAACCAGACAGTTACGACGGTTATATCGCGAGCGGCGGTACCGAATCGAACATTCAGGCGATTTGGATGTACCGAAATTACTTTATGAACCAATGCGGCGCTAGCCCGGAGCAAATCGTCATTGTGGCCTCAGAGGATACGCATTACTCGATTGCCAAAGCGTCGAACCTGTTGCTCATCGACCGGATCAGTGTTCCCGTAAATGAGGAAACGCGGGAAATCGATGAATCCGCGCTCGGAACACTTATTTCGAACGCCAAAAAATCGGGAAAGAAATACGCCATTGCGGTGGCGAACATGGGTACGACAATGTTTGGCTCAACAGACAATCCCGAGGTTTACTGCCACGCATTCGAGCAAGCCGGATTCGAATACAAACTTCACATAGACGCGGCTTACGGCGGATTTTATTACCCGTTTAGCCACAGCGGAAATGCGATTAATTTTTCCAATCCGAAAATTAGTTCTATGACGATTGATGCGCACAAAGTGTTGCAGGCTCCGTACGGTACAGGCGTGTTTTTGTGCCGAAAGGGCTTCATCGAAAACGTGCTCACGCAGGAAGCCGGATACGTGGCCGGATTTGACCTTACGCTCGTTGGAAGTCGCTCCGGAGCAAATGCAGTCGCGGTGTGGTCGATTCTGTTTTCGTATGGCGCGCACGAATGGTTTGAGCGCATCGCTGTTTTGCAAATGCGAACCGATTGGCTGTGCAAACAGTTAGACCGACTAAATTTTGCGTATTTTAGAGATGCGGCCATGAATGTGGTAACGCTGCGCGCAAGACCCGAACTCGAACGGCTTGCAGGCGAATTTACACTTGTTCCTCAGGAACACTCGACCGATACGAAATGGTATAAAATCGTGGTGATGGGGCACGTATCTCTGGCGCATCTGGAGCGATTTGTTAACGCACTCGAAAGCGAATCTGCGCTTGTCTGAAATAGATAACGTCTTTGACTAAAATAAATTCTTGTGATGCAAATTGATACCGACATTCTTTTTACCTGGGGCGCCGTTGCAAAAAAGTACCACAAAAATGACCTGATTTTCGGCGAGGGAGAAACCGCCCAATCGTACTACCAGATTTACGAAGGGTCCGTGAAAATGTACTACACCTGCGAGGACGGCAAAGAAGTGACCCTCGGAATTTTCAACGAAGGCGACAGTTTTGGAGAACCGCCGCTCTTTAACGAAGAAACGTATCAGGGAACGGCCATTGCGCGTTGCGATGCGGTTGTCATCAAACTTTGCAAGTTCAATTTTTTTGCGATGTTGCGCGAGTATCCGCTTATTTCAAACGCATTTCTAACGCTGTTTGCCAATCGGATTTACAGCAGAATCACATCGGCCAAACACCTCGTAAGTCAGCGGCCCGAACACCGCATACGCTCGTTTTTGGAAACTTACAAGAAAGACCAGAATGCGAGCGATAAAAAACTGCTGATTCCGTACACGCGTCAGGAAATCGCGGACTTTACGCACCTTCGCGTAGAAACTGTCATTCGCACGCTAACCGCCATGCACAGGAAAAATTCTCTTGAAATCTACAACCACAAAATCTACTTTTAAATGGGGCGGACGGCATTCTGGATTCGCATGGCGCTTTTTAATCTCGTCATTGTAGCTTTGGTTGGGCTGATGATGCGCTACAAAATTCTGTTCGAACTGCCGGCGCTGAACCAAAAATACCTGCAAACTTCTCATTCCAATTTTGCATTTGTGGGCTGGGTGGGCCAAGTGCTCATGGTTCTCGTGTACGAAGCGGTTCGCGGGCCGTCGGTTACAACAGGTTACCAACGCGTTTTTGCACTGCATGCGCTGTTTTCGTATGCGATGCTGTTTGCGTTTGCGTTTACCGGATATTCGGGCGTATCGGTGGCAAGCTCCATGGGAACGATGATCGCAATGCTATTTTACGCCATTTTCCTGTGGCGCGATCTGAACCGGAGTCTTTCACCTGTTGGAGCATGGTTTAAAACCGCGCTCGTGTTTTATTTCATAGGCGCATTGGGCGGCATCGCACTGCCACTTTTACAAACTGTCGCCGGATTTTCGCACCACTGGTATTTAAGCGCGATGTATTTTCAACT
>CAZTGF010000062.1:0-1938 GCA_964612955.1 uncultured Flavobacterium sp. | reverse complement strand
GAACTAAAACACCTGAACACGGACCGATTCAAACGGCTATGGCAACTTGTGCTGTTGTGCGCATCGGTAAAACTGTTGCTGCAACTTGGTTCGGTTTTTCCCGAAATCAGCAAACTCGCGTTCGGTTTCCGCCCGATTGTGATTGCGTATCTGCATCTTGTACTGCTCGCAATCATCAGCCTTTACATTCTTATCGAACTCGCATTGCGAAGGCATATCGCGCAGAAATTTGACCCGGCCATTTACGGATTCGCGATTTTTATCATGCTTAACGAACTCATTCTCGGCGTTCAGGGCGTGGCATCGTTCTGGTACCTGCCCGTAGCTAAAGCCAACGAACTGCTGCTTGCGGCTTCTGTAGGTTTGTTCGGGTTTGCGGTTTATATGTTCATCGGGGCGATGCGCGTTGCAACGAAAATCCGGCTATCGGACAAAACGCCATAAAAAAGGCCCGATAACTACCGGGCCTTGTATCATATATTACACTCGCTTTTAAAGCTCGAGCGCTTTCTTAGGATCGTTGTCCATGAGCAATTCCACAGGATTTTCGAGCCCTTCTTTTACCGCAACGAGGAATCCTACAGACTCACGACCGTCGATAATGCGGTGGTCGTACGAAAGCGCAAGATACATCATTGGGTGAATTTCTACTTTTCCGTTTACCGCGATAGGGCGCTCAATAATGTTGTGCATTCCAAGAATTCCCGATTGAGGCGGATTGATAATCGGCGTGGACAGCATGCTTCCGAAAACGCCGCCGTTAGAAATTGTAAAGGTTCCGCCCGTCATGTCGTCTACGGTGATTTGTCCGTCGCGCGCTTTTGTCGCCAAACGCTTAATTTCGGCCTCAATGCCCCGGAATGTCAGGTTTTCAGCATTGCGAACTACGGGAACCATCAATCCTTTCGGGCCGGAAACCGCCACTGAAATGTCGCAGAAATCGTAACTGATTTTCTGATCGCCGTCGATCATTGAATTTACGTCCGGATACATTTGCAATGCGCGTGTCACCGCTTTTGTAAAAAACGACATATATCCCAGAGATACGCCTCCGTGTTTGGCTTTGAACGCTTCTTTAAACTCGTTTCTCACGTTGTTGATCGGCGTCATATTGGCCTCGTTAAACGTGGTAAGCATTGCCGTTTCGTTCTTTGCAGAGACGAGTCTTTCGGCCACTTTTCTGCGCAGCATCGACAGTTTTGCACGGCTCGATGAACGATTGCCACCCGTTGGTGTTCCCATTGAAGCTTTGGCGTTAACGGCGTCGTCTTTAGTGATGCGGCCGTCCTTGCCCGTACCTTTAATTGTTGAAGTATCGAGGTTTTTTTCTTCGATGATTTTGCGCGCCGCCGGAGATGCGGTTCCCGAAGCATAGGTTTTTGGCGCTTCCTGCTTTGGCGCTTCAGTCTTTTGAGTGTCTGCTTTTGGTGCTTCTTCTTTAGACTTTTCTTCTTTTGCAGGCGATTCTTCTTTTTCAGATGAACTGCCTTTCTGGGCGCTTGTATCGATATGACAAACGACCTGCCCTACTTTAACAGCTTCGCCTTCTTCGGCCTTAAGCGTAATGACTCCACTGGCTTCGGCAGGAAGTTCCAGCGTAGCTTTGTCCGAATCTACTTCGGCAATGGCCTGGTCCTTTTCTACGTAATCTCCGTCTTTAACCAACCAGGTTGCGATTTCCACTTCGGTAATCGATTCGCCGGGCGATGGCACTTTCATCTCTAAAATCGTCGACATAACTTATTATTTGTATGGTGAATGGACTTTTTTGTGACCGAATTTCAAATGTAGGAAATACGGCGCTTAATTATTGAACAAATTTTTATCGAAAACCATGGCAATAGCCGCGGAATGACGCTTTTTAGCACGGGCGAAACTACCGGCCGCCGGCGCACTGTAAGCCTTGAGCGAGGCTACGCGGAACTTCACAAGATTAAA
>CAZTGF010000061.1:3223-11253 GCA_964612955.1 uncultured Flavobacterium sp. | reverse complement strand
AAAACGCCCTCGCACTCGAAGTCGAGCCCGCGTTTTTGCAGTATCAAACCGTGTTTTTTAACCGTGACCATGACCATAGGAATTGATTCCCAAAGATGGTTCACGGCACTTCGTTGTTGCTTATAAGATTAGGGCGTTTTATTGTATAATTATCTAAAAAAAACGACTCCGGAAAGAGGTCGTTCATATTGTTTTAGTGGCCTGCCCATTTGGTGACGCGTTCCATGGCCGGGTTAGTTTCTCCATCGAATTCGCGTTGTGCCCTACGTTTTACCTGAGAAAGTTTGCGTTTTAAGGAGGATGAATCCGGAACCGAGAAATCCTGCGAGTTCTTACGTGCATACTTATAGTATAATCCGACTGCGGCAGCGGCTGCAATTCCAGCCCCAAGACCTAACAATAATTTTGAAGTATTCATTGGAAAAATATTTAGGTTAACAGTTTTTCTAAAATACGACGCTGAATTCAGGATGCCATCGCCCTTAGTTTTTATTTAACGAAATGGCGTCGCAGAGAGGGGTGCATGGCATTTTTTCAATAAAATTACGACTCGATCGCAAAATTATAGGGGGTGCGGTTCAGAAAAAGCAATTTTATTTTACTTTTGCCCCATAAAACACACAACCCAAACACCTATGGCTACATTGCGATTTGAAGCAGTCCGGGAATCAAAATCACGAAAACCCGTCGAAGTAAAAGAATTCGACCGAAAATCCGTCATCTTTGGCGCAAACGTATTTAACGTAAAGGCGATGCGACAGCACCTGACGCCCGAGGCCTACAAAGCCGTGATGGCCGCCATTAATCACGGTACAAAAATCGACAGAAGATTCGCCGATTACATTGCGCTTGGCATGAAAGAATGGGCATTGGCTAAAGGGGTAACGCATTATACGCACTGGTTTCAACCGCTCACGGGCGCTACTGCAGAAAAGCACGATGCGTTTTTCGAGAGCTCTCTGGACGGATCAGACCCCGTAGAAAAGTTCGGGGGTGCGCAACTCGTACAACAAGAACCGGACGCGTCCAGCTTTCCGAACGGCGGCATCCGAAATACGTTTGAAGCCCGCGGTTATACTGCCTGGGATCCTACATCTCCGGCGTTTATTTTAGGAACGACACTTTGCATTCCTACGGTTTTTGTTTCCTATACTGGAGAAGCACTCGATAATAAGACACCGCTTCTCAGAGCGTTGCAGGCCGTTGATCAGGCCGCTACCGAGGTGGCGCGTTACTTCGATAAAAATGTAAAAAAAGTCATTCCTACGCTGGGTTGGGAACAAGAATATTTTCTCGTGGACTCGGCTTTGGCGCATTCTCGTCCCGATATTAAAATCACGGGAAGAACGCTGCTCGGTCATTCATCGGCCAAAGGTCAGCAGCTCGAAGACCATTATTTTGGTGCGATTCCTTCGCGCGTGCTCAACTTTATGCGGGATTTGGAGGGCGAATGCATGTTGCTCGGCATTCCCGTAAAGACGCGGCATAACGAGGTGGCGCCCAACCAGTTTGAACTCGCTCCGATTTTCGAGGAAACGAATCTCGCCGTGGACCACAATTCCCTGCTTATGGACGTGATGCGAAAAGTAGCCGAACGCCATGATTTTGTGGTGCTGTTTCACGAAAAGCCGTTTAAGGGCGTCAACGGATCGGGCAAGCACAATAACTGGTCGCTTGCTACGGACACGGGCATTAATCTGCTTAGTCCCGGGAAAACGCCAAATTCGAACCTGCAGTTTCTTACGTTTTTCATCAATACGATTAAAGCCGTTCAGACCTATGAGGAGTTACTTCGCGCCTCTATCGCATCGGCCGGCAACGACCACCGCCTCGGAGCCAACGAAGCGCCGCCCGCAATCATTTCTGTTTTTATCGGACAGCAACTGACCAAAGTGCTTCAGGACCTTGAAAACGTTCCGAATGGCAAACTTTCTCCGGCCGAAAAAACAGAGCTCAAACTCAATGTCGTAGGGAAAATTCCGGACGTTTTGCTCGACAATACCGACCGAAACCGCACCTCGCCATTCGCTTTTACAGGCAATAAATTTGAATTCCGTGCCGTAGGTTCATCGGCCAACTGCGCGGTATCGATGACGACACTCAATGCGATTGTAGCCAAACAATTGCGCGATTTTAAAGTCGAAGTTGACACGCTGATTGCAAAAGGCGAACTCAAGAAGGACGAAGCCATTTTCAACGTATTGCGCGAGTACATCAAGCAAACCAAGGCAATATTGTTCGAGGGCGACGGGTACAGCGAGGAATGGGAGATCGAGGCCCAGAAACGCGGATTGAGCAATCACAAAACCACGCCATCGGCACTCAAGGCAAAAGCATCGGAAAAAGCGATTGAACTGTTTGAACAAACCGGAGTGATGAACCGCGTGGAAGTAGAGGCCCGATATGAAGTAGAACTCGAGGAATACGCGAAAAAAATCCAGATCGAAGGGCGTGTGCTCGGCGACATTGCGCGGAATCACATAGTGCCCACGGCCGTGCGATACCAGAACACGCTGATTGAGAACGTTCGCGGACTCAAGGAAATTTTTGGAGCAGCGTACGAAGACCTTGCCCGCGAACAAATTAAACTGATCAGAGACATCTCGCGCCATATCGATGGGATAACCTCTAACGTGGCCCAGATGATTGCCGCACGCAAAAAGGCCAATGCGCTTACTTGTGCCGAGGACATCGCGCATGCGTACTGCAACGACGTAAAACCGTTTTTTGACATTATCCGCCACCATTCGGACAAACTTGAACTGCTTGTAGACGATGAACTCTGGACGATGACCAAGTATCGCGAGCTGCTGTTTACCAAATAAAAGAAGCCGGCCCCGAGCCGGTTTTTTATACTATATTGCTATGTCTAACGTTAGAAACCCATGAAACGAATACATATTCTGTTGTTTTTCATTGCGATTCTGGCTCCCGAACTTACCGCACAGGAATCTTTTTCGGTGTACTTTGACAGCAATAAACACGACATGACGGCGGCCCAACTGAAGCCGCTCGAGAATTGGATCAAAAATTCGTCCGATGTAAAGATCGTAGCCGTAGACGGGTATACAGATGAGGACGGGTCTGCATCCCACAACGATTCCCTGGCCATGCGCCGCGTAAACACCGTGCTTTCTTACCTGCGCGGCAAAATAGCCATTCGCGACGACTTCAGAACGCGCAGTTACGGCGAGCGCCACAAACAATCGGCGGTAAAGGCGGAGAACCGCAAAGTAACGATTTACTATATCGAAGCGAAGGATCTCGCGCGCGAAAACGAAATTCTCGGCATTGCTGAACCACAGGTTGTCAAACGCGTAATCACCTATCCCAAACGCATTACGGTCGATAATCCCGACGGCACAAAATCTACATTCGAACTGAATATTGATTTTATGCACGAAGTGGCCGATGCCAAGGTAGGGGACAAACTCAAACTCGCAGACATGCATTTTGTCGTGAACACGTTTGCAATCGTCAGGGAATCGCGTCCCAAGCTTTACGAACTTCTGATTGTCATGCAGCGCAATCCTACGCTCGCCATCGAGATCGAAGGGCATTTGTGCTGTAATCCCGTAGACCGGCAAAATCTTTCGACCCAGCGCGCTAAAGCGATTCACAATTTTCTGTTGAACCACGGCATCGAAAAGCACAGGTTATCGTTTAAAGGATTTGGCAGTTCTGAGCCGGTGTATCCGCTTCCCGAAAAAAACGAAGCAGAACGGGCCGCGAACCGACGCGTTGAAATTAAAATTGTTTCCCGATGAGGTTATGTTGGTATTTATGGGTGTTTTGCGTGTTAGGACTTCAGGCTCAATCGCCTCAGACGTTTTATTTTGAAACGGACACAGATACACTTGCGCCAACGGAATCGGCCCGACTTGAAAGTTTTGTGCGTGAAAATCCCGGCATTCTCGTCCATCGGATCGATGCGTTTTGCGATAAGCGCGGAAGTTTGGCTTACAACGATGCATTGGCAGTGCGTCGGGCCGAACATCTGAGGGACATGCTTAGCCGGAAAAACGTCGCACTCGCGGATAGTTTAACGCTAAATGCGGTGGGTGAACGTTTTGAGCACCATGTGCAACTGGCCCGGAATCGAAAGGCCGAAGTGCATTTTACAACGCCGCCCGTTCAGAACGAAAAGCCCGTGTCTGCGCTCGAACGCGAGTTGTCAAAAGCCGTTAAAGGCGATATGGTCACTTTGCCCGACTTGCATTTTTACAATATGTCGGCGACAATGGTACCGGCATCGCGTCCCGTGGTTCAGGAATTGCTCCGAATCATGATACAAAGGCCCGGATTGCATATTGAAATTCAAGGCCACATCTGCTGTCAGCTTAGAGAAGATGCGGATTTGTCGCGCGTTTCGGAATATCGCGCCAAAGCGGTTTACGAGTATTTGAGAAGAGGCGGGATTTCCGAAGACAGAATGACCTACAAAGGATACGGCATTTCCAATCCGCTGTTCCCGATTCCCGAGAAAAACGAAGCCGAGCGCAATGCGAACCGACGCGTTCAGGTCAAAATCGTGAGCAACGATTGACATTCGGGCTTTTGAGTGTTGTTCTCAACACTTATCTTTGTGGCGCAACACAACCAACATGACACAAGACAACTCCAAACGCTACGCCCTTCGCGGGGTGTCGGCCGCCAAAGAAGACGTTCACGCGGCTATTAAAAATGTGGACAAAGGCCTTTTTCCGAGCGCATTTTGCAAAATCGTACCCGATTATCTTACCGGAGACGAAAACTACTGTTTGGTCATGCATGCCGATGGTGCAGGAACAAAATCGGCCCTCGCGTATATGTACTGGAAGGAGACGGGCGATATTTCAGTTTGGAAAGGCATTGCTCAGGACGCGCTGATTATGAACGTGGACGACTTGCTCTGCGTGGGCGCAACGGATAACATCATGCTTTCCTCGACCATAGGCCGCAACAAGAACCTGATTCCGGGCGAGGTGATTTCAGCCATTATCAACGGCACAGAAGAACTTATTGCAGAACTGGCCGAATTCGGCGTACGCATCCACAGCACCGGAGGCGAAACCGCGGACGTAGGCGATCTGGTTCGCACGATCATCGTTGATTCGACAGTTGTGGCGCGAATGCGGCGCAAAGATGTGATTGACAACGCAAGGATTAAAGCCGGCGATGTTATCGTAGGACTTGCTTCGTTCGGACAAGCTACGTATGAGAAAGAATACAACGGCGGCATGGGCAGCAATGGGTTAACTTCGGCCCGACACGATGTTTTTGAAAAAGCGCTGGCCAAAAAATATCCCGAAAGTTTCGATGCTGCCGTGCCTGATTCGCTTGTGTATTCAGGACAGATGAAACTTACCGATAGGGTCGATGAAAGCCCGCTCGACGCTGGAAAACTCGTGCTTTCTGCCACGCGGACGTACGCGCCCGTAGTAAAGAAAATTTTGTCGAAGTTTTTCCCCGAGGACATTCACGGCATGGTGCATTGCAGTGGTGGCGCCCAAACGAAGATTTTGCATTTTGTAGATAATCTTCATATCGTGAAAGACAATTTGTTCGATGTTCCGCCGCTGTTCAAACTGATTCAACAACAATCCGGCACCGACTGGAAAGAAATGTACCAGGTGTTTAATTGCGGTCATCGATTGGAATTGTACGTACCAGAGGCGATTGCTCAGGACATTATCGACATTTCGGAACAATTTAATATTCCCGCACAAATCGTCGGACGCGTGGAAGCAAACGACGGAAAAAAACTCACGATTCACAGCCCTTACGGCGAATTTGTATACTCATGACCAACGAAATTAAACCCCATCACGGCATCGGGCCATTGCTGTTTGGCATGAAACGTCCCGATATTGAAAAGCACCTGGGTGCACCCGACGCGATTTTTAAAGACGAAGATCACAATCCGGTACTCGTGTACAACGACAAAATGTTGCAATTGACGCTGTATCTGGAAGAAGACCTGCGTTTGGGCTATATTATCTGCGCCCATCCCGAGACTGAACTCCAGGGCGAAAAAATCATCGGAAAACCGGCCGCTGAGGTGCTCGAAACCCTACCTAAGAAAATGTATGGCCCGTGGGAGCGCGATGTTCAGGAATGCCTGACCCGACATTTCAGCGAGGCACAGTGGCTGATTCTTCAGGAAGAATTTTCGCGCGTCATCAAAGTGGAACTCGGGGCGGAAATAAACGACAAGGACGAAATGGTGTGGAAGTTTAAATAAAAAAAAACCGGTCGTTGAGAACCGGTTTTTTTGGCGTTTGTTATAAGCTGTCGCGCAATTCTATTTCGAAAATGATTTCGCTGTTCGGCGGAATGACACCTCCCGCACCGCGTTCTCCGTAACCAAGATTCGGCGGTAGAAACGCAATGAGTTTGTCTCCAACGCTCATTTGTTCAATCGCTTCGATAAAGCCGGGAATCAATCCGGTTTTTTGGCCTGTTGTAAACGGAAACGGACGATAACCGTTCTGGTGGGCGCGGTTCTGATCAAATGTGCCTGTTTCTTTGGCTACGGCTTCGATATTGCTGTCGAACAGTGAACCATCGGGCAGGTAACCGGCGTAAAATACGTAAACCGTTGTTCCTTCTCCAGGTTTTGCTTGTCCGCTTTTGGAAATGATCTGGTATTTAAGACCGCTTTCTGTTGTGGTTGCGGTTTGGCGCAATTTGTCCAATCTCGGTTTTTGCGCAGCTGCGAAAGCGGCTTTTTTAGCGTCGGCTGCTTGTTTCTCGGCCCGTTCCTTTTCGCGCTTTACCTGTTCTTCGCGCTCTTTGTTCTTCCAGTAATCGCCGAATACCTGAGCGGCGTCAAATTTTTCGGCTGCTTTGCCGTTTCTCACAATTTTTACCGATTCGATGATGTCGTTCTGAGCGATTTTGTTTACGACGTCCTGTCCGGAAATCACATGGCCGAAAACCGTGTGCTTGCCATCGAGCCAGGGCGTTTCTTTATGTGTGATAAAGAACTGGCTGCTGTTCGTGGACGGGCCTGAATTAGCCATGGACAAGATGCCGGGTCCCGTGTGTTTCAAATCGGTGATTTCGTCTTTGAATTTGTAGCCTGCATCGCCGGTTCCGTTGCCGAGCGGATCGCCGCCCTGAATCATGAAATCGGGAATGACGCGGTGAAATTTAACGCCGTCGTAAAACGGTTTTCCGCGGAATTTTGCATCGGCTACAGGGTGCGTACCTTCGGCCAGCGCTACGAAATTCGCTACAGTTACCGGAGTTTTATCGTAGGCAAGTTGCAGTACAATGGTTCCTTTCGAAGTTTTCATCTGGGCGTATAACCCATCGTTTTTAATGCCCGATTTTTTCGACTGGGCGTGCATCGACACGCATCCGAGCACCACGAGCAGCATGGCAGTAAATCTCATAATCATTGGTTTAATGTTCGATTAATTTTCTGTTTTCTTAAGCGTGACTTCAAAAATAAGGTCGGCATTCGGCGGAATCACGTCTCCGGCACCCTGAGCGCCGTAACCCAACTCGGACGGAATAAACAACACGGCCCGCTCTCCGAACGACATGCGGTTAAGCCCTTCGGTGAATCCCGGGATCATTTGTCTTCCGAATGCAAACGCCATCGGACGGTAAAGTCCCATTTTTTCTCTCGTCGCATCAAATATCCCGAATTTTCGCGCGGTTTCTGCCTCATTGCTGTCAAACAAACGGCCGTTGCTCAAATAACCCGAATAGCTCATGTACACGTTTTGTCCGGGTTTTGGCTTTTCGCCGGTTCCGGGTTCAAGCGTCAGGTAGCGTATGCCTGAGCGCGTTTTCGTCGCTTTTTGTTCGTAAGCGGCAAATGTGGCGCGGCGCTCTTCGAGTACGCCTTTGTATTTTTCTTCGTACAGGCGCGCACTTTCGGTTAAAGCGGCCTCGCGGTGTTTCTGGTTGTTCGATTCCTGTTCGAAATAGTCGGAGAAAATTTTTACGGCGTTAAATTTCTTGGCGTCTTCACCCACGCGAATGATGCGTACTTTGTGCATGACATCGTTCTGACGCGTCAGATCCACGATGTTCTG
>CAZTGF010000061.1:0-3123 GCA_964612955.1 uncultured Flavobacterium sp. | reverse complement strand
GAAGTTTCGATTTCGGCGTAAAGTCCGTCCTTTAAATCAGCGTGTTTGTTTTGACAAGAGGCGAAAAACAAGGTGGCAATAATCGCAGAAAAGAAGATTTTTTTCATTTATTCAGGGGTAGTTAAATTCTCGGGGCGAAAGTCGTGCAGCGTGACAATGCAAATCAGCGGTTCGTTATGGCCGATGCGTCTTTTGTCGCCGTGGTAGCCATAGCCCATGTGAGACGGAAACAAAAATTTGACAGTCTCGTTTTTGCGCATGAGTTTGATGCCGTGACGCAACCCCATCATGATTTCCTGTTCCTGGTCCACGTAGTATTCCTGTGGGCGCAATTCGAGTTTGGAGTAAATCACATGGCCGTCCAAATCCTGTACTTCGTATTCAAAATACGCAATGTCGCCTTTGCGCGGACGCAGCGTGTCTTTGGTATTGCGCTCCAGATAGGTGTACCAGTAGCCTTTTTTTGACGGAAGGTACACGCGGGCCGAATCGCTTTTCATAATCGAATCGATTTTGCTTTCTTCTCCGGCGACCATTTTTTTATTGCGGATGACCGATTCTTTCATAAACGAACCTTCGCTGTGAGAGACCGGTTTTCGCGCCTGTTGCTGAGAGCATGCCGATAAAACAACTACTGCAAAAAGCATCAGCAGCGCTTGAGTATTCAAGTGTTTCATAATGTCAGTTGGGAAACGATTCCCTCAAATTTGCGCAGGGTTTCAGACAAGGTTGTCATGGACTTTCCGCCTGCTGCGTTAATGTGGCCTCCGCCGTTGAAATGTTCCCGCGCGAATTCGTTTACGTCGAACTGGCCGGTAGAGCGGAAGGAGATCTTTACGATGTTCTCGTCCCGATGTTCGGTGAAAAGCGCTGTAAATACCACGCCTTTGATGCTCAATCCGTAGTTTACAATGCCTTCGGTATCGCCTTTTCGGTATTGGAATTCTTCGAGATCTTCGTGACTAAGGTAAGAAAAACTGATTTTACCCGATTGAACGACTTGCAAATGCGAAATCGACCGGGCCAGAAGTTGCATGCGCTGGAGCGAATGGTTGTCGAAAATCGAAAAATGCACGTATCCGTTATCTACGCCCAAATCTATGAGGTGGGCAGCGATGTGATGCGTGCGGCTCGTTGTGGTCGGATAGCGGAACGAACCGGAATCTGTGACAATGCCCGTGTAAATGCAGGTGGCGATGGTTTTGTCCAGCATGCCGATGTCGCCCATGTTTTCGATGAAATTGTACATCATTTCGCAAGTGGAACCATACGAAGGGTCCGAAAACATATAATCGGCGTACGCATCGGGCTTTTGGTGGTGGTCGATCATGACAAAAACTCCGGAAAGACGCGCCAGGGTGTGTTCCATTTCGCCGGTGCGGTGCAGGGCGTTAAAATCGAGCGTGAAAACAATATCTGCCGATTCGAGAACTTCGGTGGCTTGTTGTGTCTGTTTTTCGAACACGAGTACTTTTTCCGAGGCCGGAAGCCAGGCCAGAAAATCAGGAAATTCGTTCGGTGAAATCACCTGACAATCGTGATTCCGCTTGGTCAGGTAGTGGTATAATGCCAGGCACGATCCCATAGCGTCTCCGTCCGGACTGCGGTGCGGAATGATGGCGATGCGTTGGGGCGAGGCTAACAGTTTGCTTAGGGCTTGGTAATCCATTTGATCCATAAGCTGCGAATTTACATCTTTTTAGGGGAAACGCGGCGGCCTTTTAATAATTCGTTAGGAGCAAAAAAACCGACGGACTTTGGAAGCTCAGGCATCGGTAAAAATGCTAAAGCCCCGGAAAATTTGTCGGAATTCAGAAAGTTATTTTGCCGTAGCGATGACGAAATTCAGTTTGAGCTTTACGCCGATCTGCATTAAATCCACAAGGTCCTGAACCTGTAAATCGGCGGGAATCCGAATGACTACGGTGCGGTCCTGGCTGTTGGCCGTGCGCAGTGCGAGTTCGTTTTCGAGCGTTTCAAAAGCCACTTCGTCTTTGTTCAGAAAGTAGCGTTTTTCGGGCGTAACCGACAGGCTCAAATGGTCTTTGTTCGTCGTTTCGTTGGCTTCGGCTTTAGGCAAAGTCAGTTTAATGACGTTCGGGTTGGCCAACGTGGAAATAATCAGAAAGAACAAAAACAAAAAGAACATGATGTCGCTCATGGCCGAAGTTGGAATTTCGGGCTGGAAGCGCCTGTTTCTCTTAATTGCCATCTGGAGACTGAATTACGGTGATGATTTCTAAAGTCTGCCGCTCTACTTTGGCGGTATACGCATCGATAACCATATTAAACAGGTGGTAGGCTGCATAGGCAATAACGCCCACGACGAGTCCGGCTCCCGAGGAGATCATTTTTTCGTAAAGTCCGCCCGAGATGGTTTGAATGTTCAGGTTTCCGGTATTGGAAATGTTCTGGAAGATTTTGATAACTCCCGAAATCGTTCCGATGAATCCCATAATTGGCGCCACACCGGAAATCAGACCCAGATAGCCGAGGCCTTTCTCCATTTTGGCAATTTCGATGTTCGCGGTTTTTTCCATGGCCGATTCGATTTCGCTGATAGGGCGGCCTACGGTGGATACGCCGCTTTTGAGGATTTCCGCCGTGGAATTGCCTTCGCGGCTGCACAACATCAACGCGTTGTCCAGACGTCCGGCGCGCAGTTGTTGTTTTACTTCGGTCAAAAGATTCGGCACCTGTTTGGTCAGTTTGCTGATTGCCATGGAGCGCTCGATGATGACATAAATCGTAAAGAATAACAGGAGAATCAGCGGGTAGATCATGAAACCGCCCTTGAGCAGGAATTCCAGATAGGAGATTTCTTCGGTGGCAGCGGCGTTAGATAATGCTTCTGAGTAGGAAGCGATTGTATCGTTAACTACGGGATTTTGAATCAAACCTTGCAAAAACGTCATAAAAAAAACAGGTATTAGGTTATCGGAAACAAAAATGCACAAAATAACACAGTGTTGGAAGTGCAGAATTAATTTTTATAAACATTTGGTGTTGGTAATGATAACGGGAGTTGCGGTGGTTTCGTATGTGGTGGTTTTATTCGGTTGGCACCACTCGTTAATACGCGGTGGAGAACCGTCTAGATTTTTTTACTTTTGATGGCCAAAA
>CAZTGF010000060.1:8750-11451 GCA_964612955.1 uncultured Flavobacterium sp. | reverse complement strand
CAGCAGGCCAAAAAGAAAAAAGGAAAATAGTTTTCTCCGGGCGTCCCGCGGATGAACTTTTAGCGACAGACGGGCTTCTTGCCGCGGCGGGCTTTTCGCAGTGCACGGCACTTTGCTCCAATCCCTGACGCGGGCGGGGTGCGTTCGTCTCAATTGTGCGCCAAAGCACTGGAGCATTACAATTTTTCGTACTTTTGGGCTGCACAAAATGTTAGTACGAGCATGCAGTTTCACCACCCGGAGATTTTATACTTCCTGTTTTTATTGCTGATTCCAATTCTCGTCCACCTGTTCGAACTCAGGCGCTATCAACGACAGCAGTTCTCCAATGTGCAATTTCTGCGCGAATTAGCCCAGCAAACCCGAAAGAGCGCCAAGCTAAAAAAATACCTTTTACTCGCCTCCCGCCTGTTGTTACTCGCCGCGGCCGTGATTGCGTTCGCCAAACCGTACTTACCCGCAAAAGACGCTCAGCACCAAGGCAACGAACTGTTCGTGATTCTCGACAACTCTATGAGCATGCAGGCCAACGGCGCAAACGGGCCACTGCTCAAGCGCGCCGTTCAGGAATTGCTCGAAGTGCTTCCCGATGATCAGGCTTTTTCGCTGCTTACGAACGACGAACGTTTTCTGCGCACAGATTTGGCATCGGTACGCAGCGAACTTCAGCAAATAGGTTACAGCCCTATTCCGTTTGATCTTGGCGGACAACTTTCGGCCGTAGCCCAACTTTCCCCGGGCGCCGGCAAAGACATTCTGATTCTCACGGACGGGGCGGGCATTCCGGCTCAGGACCTGCAAAAGGCAAGCGAGGCCCGATTTGTCATTTTTGAGCGCCAACCGCAACAGAACGCCTCTGTAGACAGCGTGTACGTAAACCAGACGCTCGACAATTTTTACGAGATAGCCGTCGTGGTTTCCAAACAAGGCGAAAACCAAATGGAGGTACCTTTGGCCGTGTACAACCGCGATGCGCTCGTGGCTAAAACAACTGCGTCCGTTACATCGGACCGGAAGACCATGTTATTTACAATCCCAAAAGCATCGTTCGAAGGCCGTATCGAGATTTCGGACAATGCGCTCGCATTTGACAATGAGTACTTTTTTGTGCTCTCGGAACCGGCAAAAATGCGAGTACTCGCCATAGGAACCGAACAAAAATCCGGTTTTCTATCGCGCATATATTCGGACGAAACTTTTGAATATAGTCACCAAACCCTGGAAACTCTAGATTACAGCGATCTCGAACAAATGCAGACCGTGATCCTGAACGAACTTGATGAAATTCCGCAAGCCCTATCTACGACGCTTTCGGCTTTAATGGAAAAAGGCCTGCGCGTGGTGTTGATTCCGGCTGCTTCGGGGAATTTGAATTCGTACAATGCGTTTCTGGCCCAGGCGAAAATACAGTACCGCCTGCAAAACGAAACCGAAAAGCGCGTCGCGAAAATTGAATTTTCCCACCCGTTGTTTTCCGGTGTTTTTGAAAAACAGGTTCAGAATTTCGACTATCCGAAATCCCAGGTAACCCTGTCCATTTCCGGTGGCCATCCTGCCCTGCGGTATGAGGATCAGACTGCGTTTTTAACGTCGGCCCGCTCAGGCAGTGGCCTATTGTACGCGTTTTCGGCTCCGCTTGACAAAACTTTCGGAAACTTTCAGAATTCTCCGCTCATTGTTCCCGTGTTCGATAAAATGGCGCTTGACCACGCTTCTGATCTAAAGGCTCTTGTTATCGGACGAGGCGAAACCCTTGAATTTTCAGAAGTGCTGGGCAAAGATGAGGTGCTTAAGGTACGGGGCGACAATACTGAATTTATTCCGTTGCAAAAACGCACAAGCCACCGCGTATCGCTGGTTTTTGACCAGCTGCCATCGGACCACGGCATTTACGGCATTTACCGTTCGGGCAACCTGCTGGCTAAAACCGGTTTTAATTTTGACCGTTCCGAAAGTCATGCACCCATCGCCGCATCGGCCCTGAAAAACGTGGAGACAGAACGCAACATTGCCAACGCCATTGAAAAATGGACCGAAAACCGCGACGAAATGCTGCTGTGGAAATGGTTTGTAATGTTGGCGTTATTATTCATGCTTTGTGAAATACTCATCCAAAGATTACTTAAATGAACGTATTAATCAAAAACGCGCAAATTGTTGATCCGGGCGGCACTCGCGACCAGACACGCGCCGATATCAGCATTCAGCACGGGCGCATTGCAGCCATCGGACCGGAACTAACGCCAAACGATGGTGACCGGATTGTTAAGCGCGACGGCTTATGTGTTTCCCCGGGTTGGTTCGATGCGAGTGTGAGTTTTGGTGAACCCGGTTACGAAGAACGCGAAACGCTGACACACGGCCTTTCGGTAGCGGCCCAGAGCGGTTTTTGTGCGATTGCGCTTCAGCCGGCCCTGAATCCCGTAACAGACAATCAGGCGCAGGTATCCATGTTGCTTTCAAGGGCGCATCACTGCGCAACATCTGTACATCCGATCGGGGCACTTACAAAGGCGAGTCGTACTGAAGTTCTCGCCGAATTGCTGGACATGCAACGCGCAGGTGCGATAGCCTTCGGGGATTACCAGAAATACGTTTGCGATGCAAACCTGATGAAAATTGCCATGCAGTACGTCTCGGACATTAACGGGTTGCTCATTGCATTTTCACAAGACGAAACCTTGCGCGGCAAAGGAATCGC
>CAZTGF010000060.1:0-8650 GCA_964612955.1 uncultured Flavobacterium sp. | reverse complement strand
AATGAACGATAATATTCCCGGACGCAATACCGCAATTGTAGCTTACCTAAGCATTGTCGGAACGGTGATTGCGCTGTTTATGAACAACGAGGACAAGCATCCGTTTGCGTCGTTTCACATTCGTCAGGCCCTTGGCATTTTTGGGGTGTTTTTCCCGTCGGGCGTTTTATTTGGTTATATCGATTCGTGGATGGCCATGCTCGGGTTCTGTCTTTCGGTATTTATCTTGTGGCTTTACGGTTTTTTGACGGCGCTCAGCGGTCAGGCACGTCCGGTGCCGTTTTTAGGCGTGTTTTTTCAAAAATTCTTTAAATCTATCCGATAATGACTTGGCAATACTTATCTCGCGATGCGAAAGACAACGACAATAAAAGTCCGCTCATCGTATTATTACACGGTTACGGCAGCAACGAAGCCGATTTATTTGCGTTTGCAGACATGCTTCCTGAATCGCATCACGTGGTTTCGCTGCGTGCGCCTCATACGCTGATGCGCGAGAGTTTTGCGTGGTTTGCGCTTGATTTTACGGCCGATGAAAAGCGTTTCTCGAACCTCGATCAGGCGCGTGAATCGCTCGAATCGGTGGCTTCGTTTATCGACGATTTCATCGCATCGAACCGGGTTGACGAAAATAACGTGACGCTGATTGGATTTAGTCAGGGCGCGATTCTGAGTTATGCGCTTTCGTTTAAATACCCGGAGAAAATCAAACAGGTCGCGGCGCTCAGCGGTTATCTGAACCCGGACATTTTTGAACTGTCTTCAACTACAGGAATTTCCGGATTGCGCTATTTTATTTCTCACGGAAGCGCGGATCAGGTAGTGCCGGTACAATGGGCGCGAAAAGCTCCCGAAATCCTGCGCGAATTGGGCTGCGATGTTACCTATAACGAATATCCAGTAGGCCATGGGGTGGCCCCTCAGAACTTTGCCGATTTGCTGAAATGGCTCAATGAGGCCTAACGCTGTTGGGCATAAAGTTGTGATTCGAGGCGCTCATAAGTGATGCTGCCATCGTCCTCGATAAAGTATTTGAGCAGTATTTCACCCCATTGGTTTCCGTCCGTAAAATCGGCGATAATCCAGCGGTGGTTGATGACTTTTACTTTATTGATGATGAATTTGCGCTGGTTAATCTGTTCGTAAGGAACCATCGGATTGCCATTTTCCCGCGTGTTCAGGTCAATGAGCTCCGCACTGATTTTTTCACTCAAAGCCACGGGATCCACGTTCAGGTAATCCTGGGCGTTTTGGTTCTGTAAAAGCGAAAAATGTCCGGCATCAACCCATTGGTTGTAAAGCACCGTTAAACTGTCCGACTGATTTCTGACTCTGTTTTCAAGGCGTTTGACATCGAACTGGGCTTGTTTTGAAAAATAAGCATAGGTAAACACATTCATCAACAACGCGATGATAAACAGGTACATAAAAAGCGATCTTCTCATATTTACAGCGTAATTTCTAAATTATCGTGGGCCAAAGATACGCCATCGGGTAATTGGGGCGACACTTCGGCGTGAAAACCCATCAGGTGGCTGATGTGCGTCAGATAAGCTTTTTTGGGTCCGATGCGCTGAATCATCGCAAGCGCCTCTTCCAGGTTCAGGTGCAGCGCATGAGGTTCTACGCGCAACGCACTAATAACAAGCACATCGAGTTTCTGTAACAACGCCAGTTGATCGTCCGCAAGGGATTTTACGTCGGTCAGATAGGCCATATTTTCGATCCGAAAACCAAAGATTTCGAGCTTTCCGTGCATGACGCGAATGGGCAGAATTTGCTTTCCTCCAAGTGTAAACGATTGGTTTGCGAAAATTTGATTCGTTTGAACCGAAGGCGCGCCCGGATATTTGTCGACATCGGAAAAAATATAGTCAAAACGCCGGCTCAAATTGTCCAGCACGCGCCCCGAAGCATAAACAGGAATCGGGCCCTGATTGAAGAAAAACGGCCGGATGTCGTCGAGTCCGGCAGTGTGGTCTGCGTGTTCGTGCGTGAATAAAAGCGCATCGAGCCTCGGACATTTGCTTTGAAGCATCTGTTGCCGAAAATCAGGCCCGCAATCAATTACGAGCGAGAAATTTTCCCAATGCACCCAAACGGAAACCCGGAGCCTTTTATCGCGGCTGTCCTGGCTAAGACAGACCGGATGATCGCAGCCGATAACCGGAATTCCCTGAGAGGTTCCCGTTCCCAAAAAATAGACGTTCAAAGCCGTGGTTTTTGCACAAAAATAAGACTATAAATTTCATTTGGGGCCGTATTTCCTTAACTTTGTACGACATTTTTTATAAGGTATGTTAGTAGACGACGGCTTCCGGCTAAAAGGAGACAGAGCAATTGAGCAAATTCCATCGATTAAGGACAAGGCACTCCGAATAAATCTGAACGAACACATTTACGGCACGTTTTCCGAGATTGGCGCCGGTCAGGAAACCGTGCGTCATTTCTTTAGGTCGGGCGGTTCTTCCGGCACGATTGCAAAAGCGATGTCCGCTTACGACAAAGATTTCAGCGATGCGATTTACGGCTCCGAATCGGACGGCAGGTATGTGACCGAAAGCCGGCTTAAAAAAATGCTCGCGCACGAGGTGGAAATCACAGAAAAGCGCCTGAGCCGCACCAAACATCCAAATAAAATTTTCTTCAGCTACGCCAATACGGTGGCTACGATCGACTTTGCAAAACAGTTCAAAGGCCACGGTTGGGTGGGCATAAAGTACCAGCTTGAGCCCGATGAAGATTACAACGAAATCACGCTTCACATCCGCTTTAAGGAAACCGATGCGCGCCTGCAACAGGAAACCCTCGGCATTCTCGGCGTAAACCTGATTTACGGGGCGTTTTACAAATACAACGACCCCAAACGGTTGTTGCGCTATCTGTACGACCACCTGGACAAGGACCAACTCGAAATTGACACGATTAACTTCTCAGGGCCGCGTTTTGCCGAGGTGGACAACCGTCTCATGAGTCTGCAACTCGTGAAGAATGGCATGACCGATGCGGTAATGTTTAACCCCGAAGGCCACAACATTTTGCCGGCTTCGGCATTGTATAAAAAGAATATTCTGGCGCTGCGCGGAAGTTTCCGTCCCGTTACGGTGGTAAATATGGACATGTACGAGAAATCGCTCAAGATGTTCCTCGAGGAAAATAAAGTAGACAAAAACAACACGCTCGTCGTTTTCGAAATTACACTGTCTAACCTTAGGTCCGATGGCGAAATTGACGAACGCGATTTTATGGATCGGGCCGAATTGCTTTGTTCGTTAGGGCAAACCGTAATGATTTCGAACTTTCAGGAATACTACCGCGTGGTGGAATACTTCTCGAACTATACGAAAGCGCGCATGGGACTTGCGATGGGCGTAAACAACCTTGTGGACATTTTCGACGAAAAATATTACCGTCACCTGAGCGGAGGCATTCTGGAGGCGTTCGGAAAACTGTTTTACCGCGACCTCAAAGTGTTTTTATATCCGATGCTCGACGAACAAACGGGCGAAATCATTACGTCGGAAAACCTTAAAGTACACCCGCGTATGAAGGAGTTGTACAAGTTCTTCAAGTTCAACGGAAAAGTAATCGACATAGACGATTTCGACGTGCACAACCTCGAAGTATTCTCCCGGGTCGTGCTTAAAATGATTCACAAAGGCCAACCCGGATGGGAATCGATGCTGCCCAAAGGAATTGCCGAAACGATCAAGCAATACCATTTGTTTGGCTACGATCCGAACAGAATTCTGGAGCAGTCCAGGTAATTATTCGAAAATCTGGTCGGCGTGCGCTTTGGTTTTCACTTTGTCGATAATGCGTTCGATGCGTCCGTCTTTGTCGATGATAAACGTGGTGCGGTGAATGCCGTCGAACAATCGGCCCATGAATTTTTTGGGGCCCCAGACGCCAAAAGTTTTCGCCACTTCCTTCTCCGGATCGCTGAGCAACACGTACGGAAGATTGTGTTTGACTTCGAATTTTTTGAGTTTGTCTACCGCGTCGGGACTTACGCCTATGATTTTATAACCCTGAGCGTCCAGCGTTTCAAAGTTGTCGCGCAAATCGCAAGCCTGAGCCGTACAACCGGGTGTATGCGCGCGCGGATAAAAAAACAATACTATTTTGCGTCCGATAAAATCGTTGAGTTCGCGGAGTTCGCCATTTTGGTCGAGCGCCTTGAAATACGGAGCGGGCTGCCCGGGAGAGAGATGCGTCATAGCCTTTACTTTTAATGCTAACAAATATAACGAATGACACTTAAAGAACGCGTTGAATTTACGATGAACACCCTGGAATCGCTCTACCCCGAAGTGCCTATTCCGCTCGATCATTTCGATGCGTACTCACTGCTGATTGCCGTACTGCTGTCTGCCCAATGCACGGATGCCCGCGTGAATCAGATTACGCCTGAATTGTTCCGGCGCGCCTCTACCCCGTATGAGATGAAAAAACTGTCGATTGAAGAAATACGCGACATTATAAAACCTTGTGGCCTCTCCCCGATGAAATCTTCGGCAATCTGGAACTTATCGGACATTTTAATCCGGGATTACGGCGGGGAAGTTCCCGAGAGTTTCGAAGCCCTTGAATCCCTGCCCGGCGTCGGACACAAAACGGCGAGCGTTGTTATGGCGCAAGCTTTCGGCCATCCTGCCTTTCCCGTAGACACGCACATTCACCGACTCATGTACCGATGGAATTTCTCAAACGGAAAAAGTGTGGCGCAAACAGAAAAAGATGCCAAGCGGTTGTTTCCGATGGACTCGTGGAACAAACTCCATCTGCAGATTATTTACTACGGACGACAAATTTCGCCAGCCCGCGGTTGGAAAATCGAACGGGACCCCATCCAACTCAAAATCGGCCGTAAATCTCTTGTGAACGAATATTTCAAAAAAAATCCCGACAAAAAGCCGGGGTTGTAGTTAGTTAGAAATACTCTCCAGTTTCAGACGCCCTTTGCGAACGACGTAAAGCGCTTTAGAATAAGCTAATAAAAAGCGTATGGTTTCCTTGTTAGGTAACATGTCCTGTGGAGCTAACGGTTTGGATGCGTAGATTTTTGCCATATAAAGCGATTTGATTTCATTCAAAACGCCCCGCGACTCCTTTTATTGTCAGTTCGTTAAAACAATTTTGTGCTTTTCGATTACTTTGCGCAAATTCATAAGCGCGTACCTCATGCGGCCCAGTGCGGTGTTGATGCTCACGCCCGTTTGTTCTGCGATGTCTTTAAAACTGAGGTCGTGATAAATGCGCATTTCCAGAACCTCCCGTTGGTCTTTAGGCAACTCCAGAATCAACTTGCGCAAGTCGCCCTGGATCTGATCGGTGATAAGGCGGCTCTCGATATTTGGAACACCGTCGGACAATACATTGAAAATTGAAAATTCTTCGGTTTCGCGATACATCGGCATTTTCTTGTTGCGGCGAAAGTGATCCACGATTAAATTGTGTGAGATGCGCATCACCCAAGGCAAAAATTTACCTTCTTCGTTGTAGGAATTAGATTTCAAAGTACGAATCACTTTGATAAAAGTGTCCTGAAAAATGTCATCGGAAATATCTCTATCGGCGACTTTGGAATAGATAAAACCGTAGAGTTTCGCCTGATGACGCGCAATCAAAACCTCGAGGGCAGATTCGTCGCCATTGACGTAATTCTTCACTAATAAAGCATCGGAGAGCGTTGCAGAAGCCATAATTATACCTTTTAGACAGCGGGTTGTTCGAATTTTCTAAAAAGTAATTTTGGTCGATAGGCAACGGTTTGAGTTAAGATGTAATGCCAAATATATAACAATACAACGTTAAAACACAAGCATCGCCTAAAAAATTAACGTTATTCGTGCAATATGGCCGGAATTAGGGCCCGGGATTCAAAATTTTGTATGCGTGAATTTCCAAATCGCTGTTAACCTCAAACGGAATTTTGTCGCATTTCGCTTACCTTTGTGCCTTTTGAAATTTCTATGACCGACGATATTTCCACGCGCGATCCCCGCCAATACATTCTTATCAAAGGCGCTCAGATTCACAATCTTAAGAATCTCGATGTTGCTATTCCGCGCAACAAACTCGTGGTGATCACAGGATTATCAGGCTCGGGAAAATCGAGTCTGGCGTTTGATACGCTCTATGCCGAGGGTCAGAGGCGCTACGTCGAAAGTTTGTCTTCTTACGCAAGACAGTTTCTCGGGCGGCTGGACAAGCCCAAAGTAGAATACATCAAGGGCATTTCTCCGGGCATCGCCATCGAACAAAAAGTCAATACGACCAACGCCCGATCTACAGTGGGAACGGCTACAGAAATTTACGATTACCTAAAGTTGCTTTACGCGCGCATCGGCAAAACCATATCGCCGGTTTCGGGCGAAGAAGTTAAAAAAGACAGCGTTTCGGACGTCGTCGATTTTTTAAAAAAACAAACCGAGCCCCGATGGCTGCTGCTCGCTCCTATTAAGCTCGAAAGCGGACGGCCATTATCGGACAAACTCAAGGTTTTGTTGCAACAAGGTTTTACGCGTATTCTCGCCGATGGTCAAATGCTGCGCCTGGATCAGATCGATCTCGAAGACGTTTCGTTTGAACATCCGCACCTGGTAGTGGACCGATTGGTACTCGCTCAGGACGAAGACTTCTGGAACCGCGCGGCCGATTCGATCAACACGGCGTTTTACGAAGGGAAAGGCATTTGCATTGTACAACAGCCCAACGGCACGCTTGCGCAAAAATTCAGCAACGCTTTTGAGCGCGACGGCATGGGCTTTTTGGAGCCGAATGTACATTTGTTCAGTTTCAACAATCCGTTCGGCTCGTGCCCCGTTTGCGAAGGTTACGGCAATATCATCGGTATCGATCCGGAACTTGTCGTGCCAAATACATCGGTTTCGGTGTACGAGAATGCCATTTATCCGTGGCGGGGCGAAAGCATGAGCTGGTACCGCGACCAACTGGTGAACAACGCCCATCGTTTTGACTTCCCGATTCACAAACCGTATATGAATCTTTCCGAAGAACAAAAAAACCTGATTTGGGAAGGCAATAAATATTTTACGGGACTTAACGACTTTTTTGCCGAACTCGAGCAAAAGAACTACAAAATACAAAACCGCGTAATGCTTTCCCGATATCGCGGAAAAACGAAATGCCACGCCTGCAAAGGAAGGCGGCTCAGACCCGAAGCGAATTATGTCGAGGTTGGAGGCCGCAAAATATCGGACCTCGTGGATATGCCCGTTGCCGATTTAAGTGGCTTTTTTGCGCAACTCGAGCTCTCGGACTACGATCAGAAAGTAGCCAAACGCCTGCTTATCGAAATTAACAACCGGCTTCAGTTTCTCGTACAGGTCGGGCTTGGTTATCTTACACTGAACCGAAACGCGTCGAGTCTTTCGGGAGGCGAATCCCAGCGCATTAATCTGGCCACGTCTCTGGGAAGCAGCCTTGTGGGATCGATGTACATTCTGGACGAACCCAGCATCGGCCTGCACCCGAGGGATACCGAACGACTTATTGGCGTATTGCAATCGCTGCAGAAACTCGGCAACACCGTGATTGTAGTAGAGCACGACCCGGATATCATGAAAGCTGCGCACACGATAATCGACATCGGACCCGAAGCCGGCACCCGCGGCGGAAACCTTGTCGCACAGGGAACTTATGACGAAATTTTAACCGCCGATTCGCTGACGGGCAAATACCTGAGCGGTCGCCTTCGGATTGACGTGCCCAAAAAACGGCGTACGTGGAAACACTATATCGAAATCACCGGCGCAAGGGAGAACAACTTGCAACATATCGATGTAAAATTTCCGCTCGAAGTGCTTACCGTCATTTCCGGGGTTTCGGGTAGCGGAAAAAGCACACTTGTCAAAAAGATACTATTCCCGGCGCTTCAGAAAAAAATCGAAGGCATAAGCGAAAAAGCCGGCCAGTTCACCGAAATGCGCGGCCATTGGGAAAAGGTAAAGCATATCGAATACGTCGACCAGAATCCTATCGGACGTTCGTCCCGCTCTAACCCGGTCACTTATGTTAAGGCTTATGACGACATTCGCGATTTATTTTCAAAGACGAAGTTGTCTAAAATCCGCGGTTTTCAGGCCAAACATTTCTCTTTCAACGTCGATGGTGGCCGATGTGAAACCTGCAAAGGCGAAGGAACCATTAATGTGGAGATGGTTTTTATGGCCGATGTGCAGCTCAAATGCGATGCCTGTCACGGCAAACGGTTTAAAAAGGAAGTGCTCGAAGTCACGTTTGAAGGCAAAAACATCGATGACGTATTAAATATGACGGTCGACGATGCGCTCGCTTTTTTCGGCGCACACAAACAACAAAAACTGCTGCAACGACTCCAACCGCTTCAGGATGTGGGGCTCGGGTATGTGCAACTCGGACAATCATCTTCGACACTTTCCGGAGGCGAGGCACAGCGTATCAAGCTCGCGTCCTTTCTCGTGAAAGGCGGCACAAAAGAGAAGGCGATGTTTGTTTTTGACGAACCCACAACCGGGTTGCACTTTCACGACATCAAGAAGCTGCTCGCTTCGTTTGACGCCCTCATCGCTCAGGGACATTCGGTACTTGTCATTGAACACAATCTGGATTTAATCAAGTGCGCGGACCATCTGATTGACCTCGG
>CAZTGF010000059.1:11547-12934 GCA_964612955.1 uncultured Flavobacterium sp. | reverse complement strand
CACGATTCGTCTTATTTGTTCGATGAATTCATCGGCATGTTGCAAAAAAATTAACCACCATAACCACTAAACACAGTTTTATGAGCATCATAGTAAAAGTACATGCGCGCCAGATTCTCGATTCCAGAGGAAATCCAACGATCGAGGTAGATGTTGTAACAGAAAATGGCGTTTTGGGCCGGGCCGCAGTTCCTTCGGGCGCGTCTACAGGCGAACACGAAGCGGTTGAATTGCGCGATGGCGGCAAATCGTTTATGGGCAAAGGCGTTTCAAAGGCGGTGCGCAATGTTAATATGCATCTGGCCGATGAAATTGTTGGAATGTCGGTGTTCGAACAAAATCTGATCGATCTGAAAATGATAGAGCGCGACGGCAGCCACAACAAGGAAAACATGGGCGCCAACGCTATCCTTGGGGTTTCACTGGCCGTGGCAAAAGCGGCGGCAAATGAACTAGGACTTCCGTTGTACCGATATATTGGTGGCGTTTCCGCTCATACGCTTCCCGTGCCTATGATGAATATTATCAACGGTGGTTCGCACTCTGATGCGCCGATTGCGTTTCAGGAATTTATGATCATGCCCGTTAAGGCTACGACTTTTTCACAGGCAATGCAAATGGGAACCGAAGTGTTTCACCATCTTAAAAAAGTGCTGCACGACAGGAATTTGTCGACTGCGGTGGGCGATGAAGGTGGTTTTGCCCCGAATTTCGCAGGAGGAACCGAAGAAGCCCTTGAAGCGATTAAAACGGCGGTACAGAATGCGGGTTATGGGTTCGGGGACGAAATCATGATTGCGCTGGATTGTGCGGCCTCTGAGTTTTACGCGAACGGTTCGTATGATTATGCAAAGTTCGAAGGCGCCTCGGGTAAAGTCCGGTCGTCAAAGGAGCAGGCAGAATACCTCGCGGAGCTGGCCAGAAAATACCCGATCATTTCTATAGAAGATGGCATGCACGAGGACGATTGGGACGGATGGAAGTACCTTACCGACCTGATTGGCGACAGAGTGCAACTCGTGGGCGACGATTTATTCGTTACGAATGTTACGAGACTTGCGCGCGGCATTGAGAAAGGCGTAGGGAATTCAATTCTCGTAAAAGTAAACCAGATTGGCACACTAACAGAGACCATCGCGGCGGTGAAGATGGCGCACCGTGCGGGTTACACGTCGGTGATGTCGCACCGTTCAGGTGAAACAGAGGATTATACCATTGCTGATTTGGCCGTGGCGTTGAATTGCGGACAGATAAAGACTGGGTCGGCCTCGCGCTCGGATCGTATGGCCAAGTACAATCAGCTTCTGCGGATTGAGGAAGAACTTGGCGATGTTGCGTACTTTCCGGGGTTGGGCGCTTTTAAAATGAAGTTCTAGGTATCGTTTAA
>CAZTGF010000059.1:6458-11447 GCA_964612955.1 uncultured Flavobacterium sp. | reverse complement strand
CAATTGATTTATTCTAACATAATAACAAAATTTTTTTGCAATATTTAACGAATAGGGTAAGGTTTGCATTTTTTTAATCGTGTCGGATTTGCTAATTTTGTTAAATCAATTTCGATTCTAACCATTCACACATCATATGTCAAAAACTGCAATATTGGAACTCGACGGCAAGCGTTACGAGCTGCCTGTAATCACGGGTAGTGAAAACGAAACCGCCATCGACATCAACAAACTACGCGACATTTCGGGCGCCATTACGCTGGACCCCGGCTTTAAAAACTCAGGTTCATGCCAAAGCGCCATTACGTTTCTGGATGGAGAAGAAGGCATTCTGCGCTACCGCGGTTACGCCATTGAAGACCTGGCCGAGCGCGCTACGTTTCTGGAGGTTTCCTACTTGCTGATTTTTGGCGAATTGCCGACCAAATCGCAATACGAAACATTCGAAAACGACATTCGCAAATACACGCTCGTGAACGAAGAGATGAAAAACATCATCGACGGGTTTCCGAAAACGGCACATCCAATGGGCGTGCTCGCGGCGTTGACAAGTGCGCTTACAGCGTTTAATCCAAAATCAGTCAACATAGAGAGCGACAAAGACCTTTATGTGGCTGTGTGCAAAACCCTCGGGAAATTCCTCGTTATTGCTACCTGGACATACCGCAAAGCCATGGGATATCCGCTTAATTACTACGATAACACTGTAGGTTATGTGGACAACTTCCTCAAACTCATGTTTATGTTGCCTACCGGGCCGTACAAAATCGACCAAACGGTCGTGAAAGCGCTCGACAAACTGTTTATTCTTCACGCAGATCACGAACAAAACTGCTCTACGTCTACCGTGCGTATGGTGGGGTCATCTCACGCAGGTTTGTTTGCGTCGATCTCTGCAGGGGTTTCCGCACTTTGGGGGCCGCTTCATGGAGGTGCGAACCAGGCTGTACTCGAAATGCTCGAGGAAATCCATAAAAACGGTGGCGACACAGAAAAGTACCTTGCGAAAGCCAAAGACAAAGAAGATCCGTTCAGATTGATGGGCTTTGGTCACCGCGTGTACAAAAACTTCGATCCCCGTGCTAAAATCATAAAGGAGGCAGCAGATGAAGTGCTCGGTGCGCTTGGGGTAGACGATCCGATTCTCGATATTGCGAAAAAACTCGAAGTTGCCGCTTTGGACGACGAATACTTCAAATCCAGAAGCCTGTACCCGAACGTAGATTTTTACTCGGGCATCATTTACCGCGCGCTCGGCATTCCAACAGACATGTTTACCGTAATGTTCGCGATTGGCCGTTTGCCGGGCTGGATTGCACAGTGGAAAGAAATGCGCGTGAACAAAGAACCGATCGGTCGTCCGAGACAGGTTTACGTAGGAAGTCCGTTGCGGTCGTTCGTCGAAATGGACAAACGATAATATATAGAAACCCTGAATTTTCGGGGTTTTTTTATGCGTTGATCCGATGGAAATAACCTCAGGGGCCGATACGTGAATTGTGACGCGAAAGTTTTGGGATGTAAAAGCCTTTTTTATCTTTGTCGACGACCTAAATAAGGACTTATGTTGAGATTGAATGTACAGGATGAGACGTCCAGATTGCGGACGGTAGTGCTGGGAACGGCGGAAAGCAACGGCCCCACGCCAAAAGCAGAAGAAGCCTACGACCCCAAGTCGCTTCATCATATTTTGCAGGGAACTTACCCGACAGAACAGGACATGGTGGCCGAAATGGATGCCTTTTTAAAAGTGCTTCAGAAATACGATGTAGAAGTGTTGCGTCCGCGCGTGGTAGAGAACGAAAACCAGATTTTTTCACGCGACATTGCTTTTGTGATTGACGATTATTTTGTCAAAGCCAATATTTTGCCCGAGCGCGATAAGGAACTTCCGGCAATTCAATACGCGATGGATCAGATGGATCCGGCCAAAATTCTGACGCCGCCTGCTCAGGCGCATATCGAAGGCGGGGACGTGTTGCTCTGGAACGATTGTATTTTTATTGGAACTTACAAAGGCGCCGATTACGCGGATATTAAAACGGCTCGCACGAATGCCGCCGGCGTGGACTACATTCGCCAAATGTTTCCGCACAAAGAAGTGTACGACTTCGATCTTGTGAAATCAACGACAGATGCGCGCGAGAATGCGTTACACCTGGATTGCTGTTTTCAGCCTGTGGGTTATAACAAGGCGATCATTTACAAAGGCGGATTCCGCGACAAGGCCGATATAGCGCTGCTCGAATCGCTGTTCGGCACAGAAAACCTGTTTGAAATTACGCGGGATGAAATGTACGAAATGAACTCTAACGTATTTTCGATTTCGCCCGAAGTTGTGGTGTCTGAGCGCAGCTTTAAGCGACTCAACGATTGGTTGCGCCAAAGCGGTTTTACGGTAGAAGAAATTCCGTACGCGGAAATTGCCAAGCAGGAAGGATTGCTGCGTTGTTCAACCTTGCCACTATTGCGGGATTCGCGTTAGGGATAGCAGCGGCATCCCCGACTTTAGGAGGGATAAAGCGAATAGCCCGGCCGCAGGAACGCCAAAAACAAAAATGATGAAACAGACTACAAATACCATTTTAATGATTCGCCCCGTGGCGTTTCGGATGAACGAGCAAACGGCCGTTAACAATTATTATCAGAAAGTGTTGGATTCGCTTTCGCCCGAAACGGTTAACGCGCAGGCGCAGGAGGAATTTGACACGATGGTACAGAAACTCCGCATGGCGGGCGTAAACGTGATTGTCGTGGATGATACACCGGAGCCCGATACGCCGGACTCGATTTTTCCGAACAACTGGATTTCTTTTCACGAGAATGCGGACGTGGTGCTTTACCCGATGTTTGCTCCGAACCGCAGACAGGAACGCAGGGAGGACATCCTGGACCTGCTCGAAGAGAAGGGTTTCCACATGGAAAATATCATTGATTACACCGATGCGGAAGCCGATGGCGTTTTTCTCGAAGGAACGGGAAGTCTGCTGCTGGACCGCGTAAACGGCAAGGCCTATTGTGCGTTGTCGCCGCGTGCCGAGGAAGAATTGCTGATTGAATTCTGCGAGGATTTTGATATGGCGCCCGTGATTTTTGAAGCGTACCAAACCGTTGATGGCGTGCGGAAGCTGATTTATCACACCAACGTAATGATGTGTCTTGGCGAAAATTTCGCCTTGATTTGTGCCGATGCGATTGACGATAAACAAGAGCGCAAACAGGTACTCGAAAACCTGAAAGCAGACGGAAAGGAAATCATTCTGATCACCGAAGAACAGGTCAATCATTTTGCCGGGAACATGCTCGAGGTGCGCGGTGGAAATGATCGTCCGTTTATTGTGATGAGCCGGGCGGCGTTCGAGAGTTTGCGTCCCGATCAGATTTCAACGCTTGAAAAGCACGGAACCCTGCTGCATTCGAGTCTTGACACGATTGAGGCCTGCGGCGGTGGAAGTGCGCGTTGCATGATGGCCGAAGTGTTTTTGCCTATCACAGAAAAATAGAAATTGAAGCCCGGTGTACTGCCGGGTTTTTTTATGTCCAGTGCGTTTGGACGATATTAATTGTGGCGCTCACGATATATTGCACGCCGATCGCGATAACGATAAATCCGACAATGCGCGAAATAGCTACAATACCCGAACTTCCCAATATGCGCGCAAGGTAATGGGCCGAACGCAGAATCAGGAAAATCACTACAGAAACCGAAAGAACAGCGAGTGTGGAAATGGCCATTTCTGCTCCGGTCGTATGTTCCTGATACGCGGCGATGAGCAGCGAAATAGAGCCGGGCCCCGCCATCATAGGAATCGCGAGCGGTGTAAGGGCGATGTCGTTACGGCTCTGGGCTTCGTTTTGCACGCGTTTGTTAATTCCCCGGGTTTTGGACAAATTCCCGGACAACAGCGCAAACCCCGAACTCATGATCACAAGTCCGCCCGCAATCCGCAACGAATCGATACTGATTCCGAAAAACGAAAGCACGTACTGGCCCGTGAAATACGAAATGATCAGGATTAAAAAAACGTTTAAAGACGTCCAAAGCGAAATACGCGCTCGCTCGCGCTGGTCATCGTATTGCGTAAGTCCAACAAAAATCGGAACGGTGCCGATAGGATTCAGAACCGAGAACAAGGCGGCAAACAGGTAAACAAAAAGTTCCATTTTTTCGGTAAAATTAAGGCAGGCCGCGGCACAACAGTTTAGGTTAGCGTTATCATTTTTTTAGCAATCCGGTTTTGTGCCCATCGTAAATAAAGGTAGTATATTTAGAAGAAGCAACCGCAACGATATGAAAAATAAGAAAACCTTAGTTCTTGGCGCATCGGATAATCCGGGACGCTATTCCTACATGGCGCTGAATTCACTGGTGAGGCGCGGCGTTCCCACAGTAGCCGTCGGACAAAAGAAAACCACTGTCGCAGGCGTTGAAATTTTTGACACGCCCGAGCCGTTTTCGGACGTACATACAATTACTTTATACATGAACCCCGTGCGACAAAAACCGTATTACGATTATATGGTATCGCTCTCACCGAGCCGCGTGTTGTTTAATCCCGGAACCGAGAATCCCGAGCTTTACGACATTTTACGGGCCGAAGGCATTGAGGTGGTTACCGGATGCACGCTTGTGATGCTGTCCGTAAACCAGTATTAGTCCGATGCGGGTTCGCGCGTAGGTTTGGACACGAGCCAAAGTCCGAGGAACGTGAGGCCGCCGTTAATGATAATCAGCTCTTCGGCAAATTGATAAGGGCCGAGCCAGAGCGGCGCCGTTTCTACAATAACATAAGTCACAAGCGGCGCGGCAAGGCAAATCCACGGCACGTATTTGTCGCGAACGCCTTTGCGTTTCATAAACAGCCCGAACGCGTAAAGTCCGAGCAACGGCCCGTACGTAAAGGCGGCCACTTTGAAAATCAGACTCACCACCGCCACGTTGTTCAGCATGTAAATCACGATAATCGTAAAGAACATAAGGGCCGAAAA
>CAZTGF010000059.1:0-6358 GCA_964612955.1 uncultured Flavobacterium sp. | reverse complement strand
ACCATGGCAAGCGTCACGAAAATGCCGCCCAGAATCTGCTTTGCGACAAAATTCCCGTGCAGGTAATCTTCGTAAAAAAACACTTTTGAATACTGACTTTCCTTTACGGCCTCAAACGCCTCGAGTGCGCCCAAATCCAGACTGTTGCAGACGAATACAATCGTAAACAGCACCGATGCCACGAGAAACGTCGTCTGAAGCGTATCGGTAATAATAATCGTTTTAAGTCCGCCTTTATAGGTATAGGCGAAAATCAGCAGCAGCGAAATCATCACCGTCATCCAGAACGGAATGCCAAACGCGTCGAACAGATACCTTTGCAACACAATGGTGACAAGGTACAAACGCGCGGCAGAACCAATTGTGCGGCTGAGCAAAAAGAACGAAGCGGCAGTTTTGTACGAGAAAAAGCCAAGCCGGTGTTCGATGTAACCGTAGATCGAGGTCAGGTTTAACCGGTAGTAAAGCGGCAACAGCAATTTGGCGATAATCAAAAATCCAATGGCGTTACCCAAAACAAACTGCATATACTTAAACTGCACATCGGGCGAGCCTACCTGTCCCGGCACCGAGATAAACGTAACCCCCGAAAGCGCCGTTCCAATCATCCCAAACGCGACGAGATACCATTTGGCGTTTTTGTTGGCCTTGAAAAAAGCGTCGTTGCTCGAATTTTCTTTGCGGCTCGAAAAATGTGAAACCAGGAACAACACGCCGAAGTAGGCTATCATGATCAGCAGGATCGCAGTTGGGGTCATCTCGGGAATTTTGCGAGCCAAAGTACAAAAAAATGCGCGTTGCTGCGGGACGGCAGGTTTTAAAATCGGGCTGAAAATCTTATCTTTGCCCGATGGATTTTTCTTCTAAACTGCTCGAGAAAGCCGTTAACGAAATGGCGCAGCTTCCCGGCATTGGCAAGCGGACGGCGTTGCGTTTGGTACTTCACCTGTTGCGCCAGCCGGCCGATCAGACGCGGTTTTTAGCCAGCGCGTTACAACAACTTAGGGAAGAGGTTCGGTTTTGCGAGCGTTGCCACAATATTTCCGATTCGCCTTTGTGTGAAATATGCGCTGACCCGCGCCGCGATGCTTCGATGATTTGCGTGGTTGAGGACATTCGCGATGTGATGGCCGTAGAAAACACAGGACAGTTTCGCGGGCAGTACCACGTACTCGGCGGAAAAATTTCTCCCGTGGAAGGCATCGGACCTTCTCAGCTAAAAATTGAAACACTTGTAGATAAAGTAAAATCAGGACGGGTTGCCGAAGTAATTTTCGCATTAAGCCCTACGATGGAAGGGGATACGACAAATTTTTACATTTACCGTCAGTTGCGCGATTATAACGTGCGTACCTCGGCCATTGCGCGCGGCATCTCGGTTGGCGATGAACTCCAGTACGCCGATGAGATTACGCTCGGACGAAGCATTTTGCAACGCGTTCCGCTTGAGGCTTCGTTCAAAGGCAATTAGTTGGTTTCTCCGGTGATTATATTATCTTTGCGGGCATAATTTTTAGAAAATGAACGCTAAAGCGCTGCTTTTGTTGGTCTTGTTTGCTCTTGTTTCAACCTCGTGCATTCCTACCAAAGACCTGATTTACCTTCAGGGCGATCCTGCGCAAACGGCAGCCATACAGTCGGTTCCCAGACAAGCCTACCGCTTGCAGCCGAACGACATCATCGACGTCAACATCAAAGCCATTGACCCTGAACTCGTGCGTGTTTTTGCGCCTACCGAAACGTTGAATACGACGCAGCGCAGTGAACAATCGGTGTATTTCAACGGTTTTATTGTCGATGAACGAGGCAATATCCGGATGCCGCTGTTGGAACAGGTGAGCGTCATCGGCCTTACGTTGGACGAAACCCGACAACGCATCGAAAAACGCCTGCTCGATGAACATTTTACCGAAGATGCCAATATTTTCGTCGTTGTGAAACTGGCCGGCTTTCGTTTTACGGTAAACGGCGAAGTGGCGAATCCGGGCCAACAAACCATTTATCAGGATCAGGTCAATATTCTCGAAGCCGTGGCAAGTGCGGGCGACATTACTACTGTAGGGGATCGCAAATCGGTGACTGTGATCAGGAGCACCGCCGGGCGTACGCAAATGCACACGGTTGATCTTACCGATGTCTCGGCACTTAATTCCCCGTATTTTTATCTGCAACCCAACGATTACATATACGTAAAACCGCTGCCGCAAAAGGCGCTTGGAACCGGAACCACGGCCATGCAATCGCTGAGCACGATCATTACCGTACTTTCGCTGTTAACTACTGTGACCATCTTATTAACCCGATAGAGGATGCTCGATACCAAAGATTTGTCTTTTCTGGAAGCGCGTGACCGCTTTGATTTTAAAGGTTTTTTTATCAAGACGGCGAGCTATTGGATGTGGTTTCTCGTCAGTGTTTTTATTGCGCTTTTCATCGCCTATCAGGTAAACGTACGGAAAGAAAAGGTGTACGAAATGGCGACGACGATTGCTGTAAAGGAGGAGAATAACCCGTTTTTTACATCGAACACGAGCCTGGTTTTTAACTGGGGCGGAACATCGGACAAGGTTCAGGGAGTGGCTTATACGGCTAAATCGCGCAGTCATAACGAGGTGGTGGTAAAAAAACTCAATTACTTCATCGAATACCTTTCGCGCGAGAAATACTACATCCGCGATATTTACGGCGAAGTTCCGTTTTATGTGGTTATCGACGACAAATATCCGCAACTGTTCAATTCGCTGATTACGGTGAAATTTCTGTCTGCTGACACATTTGAAATCCGCCACAATTTTACCGAGAGCAAAGCTACCCTTTACAACTATTCGCTCGGAGAACGTTCGAGCGTGCAGGTTACCCCGGGCGAGTTCGCAAAGCGATACAAGGTAGGAGAGCCGGTGCAATTGCCGTTTCTGAACCTAAAAATCGAGATTCATCCGCAGCCGGGCCGTTACATTGGCAAAGAATATCTGATCCGTTTTGCCGATTTTGACCGCGTGGTAGCGCGTTATCAGGGCATCCGCACCGAAACAAACGATAAAACCGGGGCCGTAATTTCGCTTTCGCTGCAGGGAACCAATAAAAAGCGACTTGTCGATTACCTGAACACGACCGTAGAAACGCTCATCGATGCACAACTGGCGCGCAAAAATCAGTTCGCCACAAATACGATTGAATTTATCGATACCCAACTCGCCGATCTGGACAACGAATTGCGGGCTTCGGACGCTGAAATCAAAGAATTCTCACGCGGCAAAAACTTGCTCGACATCGAGGGAGACGGCAGCAAATTCTCGGCCCGGTTAGAAGGATACGACATTCAGAGAGAGGAAATCCGCCGGCGTTTGGCTTACCTGAATTCGCTCGAAAATTATCTGGAATCCCGCGTAGATTTTTCTGAACTTCCCGCACCGGCTGTAGCTGGCATTCAGGATCCGAACATCTTGGCCAACGTTTCTGAACTCATCAACCTTTCGGTGGACCGCTCACGCCAGTCTTACGCTGTAAAAAGCGACAAACTGTTCCGCGATTTCGACCGGAAAATCGAAGCGCTGAGGCGGGTGTTGCTCCAGAATATCGAATCGGCACGCGTGGCCACTCGCATCGAGGAACGTTCGCTGAACCAAAGCATAGGAACCATCGAAAGCGAAATCCGCAACCTGCCCGAGGACAAACAGGAATACATCCGCATCACGCGCAAACGCCAGCTTAACGACAATGTAATCACGACATTGCTGATGAAGCGAAACGAGGCCAAAGTGGTTCAGGCGGCGAACCTTTCGGACATTCAGTTCATCGATCCGGCCAAAGATGTAGGTTCTGGTCTTGTGGGCCCGAACAATACGGTAAATTACGTGATGGCGGTTTTTCTGGGACTGACGCTGCCGCTGGTTCTTGTGCTTGGATTGTTTTTCCTCGAAAATAAAATTCTGAATACGGACGATATTACGCGGCTCACGCAGATTCCGTTGATTGGCGTGGTGGGAATTAAACGCGGTGTTTCGAATCTCGCAGTTTTTGACCGTCCTAAATCGGCACTTGCAGAATCGTTCAGGGCGATACGATCGTCGTTGCAGTTTCTGTACAAAAAACGCCCCGAAGGTGAGGGTGCGCGCACGCTTATGGTGACCTCGTCGATCTCGGGCGAAGGAAAAACGTTTTGCTCAATCAACATTGCCACGGTTTTCGCGCTCAGTGAAAAGAAAACCGTCATTGTAGGACTGGATTTGCGCAAGCCAAAGATTTTCGGAGATTTCAACATTCAGAACGACATAGGCGTAGTGAATTATCTGATAGGGCAAAAAAGCCTTGACGAAATTGTACAGCCAACCCACGTACCTTACCTCGATGTCATTACCTCGGGCCCGATTCCGCCCAATCCGTCGGAATTGTTGCTCGGCTCAAGCATGCACGAATTCGTGGACGAACTCAAGTCGCGGTACGATTATATTATTTTCGATACGCCTCCGGTGGGATTGGTTTCCGATGCGCTGGAACTCGTACAATACGCCGATGTTACGCTCTACATCATGCGCCAGAATTTTACGAAAAAGGAAATGGTCATGCTGCTGAACAACCGTCACAAGCGGGGCGAACTGAACAACGTTAGCATTATTTTCAACGGCTTCCAGAATAAGGCAAAGTATGGCGCGGGTTACGGCTATGGTTACGGCTATGGTTACGGTTACGGCTACGGAAATGCGCCTTACGCAAACGGTTATCACGAAGAAGAGCCGCCTCAGGGATTGATTCAACGCGTGCGGCATTTTCTTCAGAAACGAAACAGAAATAATTAATCTATGCAAACAGCCCAAATCAGAATACTTATTACCGGGGGTGCCGGCTTCATCGGATCTAACCTTTGTGAATATTTTTTAGGAAAGGGCTATCAGGTGCGATGTCTCGACAATTTTGCCACGGGGCACCGCCATAACGTTGCGCCTTTTCTGCAACTTCCGAATTTTGAATTGCTCGAAGGCGACATCCGCGATCTGAACACTTGTCACGCGGCCTGTGCCGGGGTCACTTACGTATTGCACCAGGCGGCTTTGGGTTCTGTTCCGCGTTCTGTAAACGATCCTATTACGAGTAACGACGTAAACGTTTCGGGCTTTTTGAATATGCTTGTAGCGGCGCGGGATGCCGGAGTTAAACGTTTTGTTTACGCGGCCAGTTCGTCTACATACGGCGATTCAAAAGCACTTCCAAAGGTTGAGGAAAACATCGGAAACCCGCTTTCACCTTACGCGATTACGAAGTACGTAAATGAACTCTACGCCGGAATTTTCTCGACCACGTACGGATTGGAAACCATCGGACTGCGTTACTTTAACGTGTTTGGCCGCCGGCAGGACCCTAACGGGGCTTATGCTGCGGTGATTCCGAAGTTTGTGTTGCAACTCATCGGACACGAAAGCCCTGTGATTAACGGCGACGGCACTTATTCGCGCGATTTTACTTATATCGACAACGTGGTGCAAATGAACGAACGCGCCATGCTCACCCAAGATGCTGAGGCGGTAAATCAGGTGTACAATACCGCTTTTGGGGACAGAAATACACTCACCGGACTCGTGGCCCTGTTAAAGCAGTACCTTTCGGCTTACGACCCGGCCATTGCGGACATCCCGGTCATTCACGGACCAAACCGGAAAGGCGACATTCCGCATTCACTGGCAAGCATCGACAAAGCCAAAAAGTTGCTCGGCTATGCTCCCGAACATTCATTTGAACAGGGACTAAAACTGGCCGTGGATTGGTATTGGCACCACCTGCCCCGCGGAAATTAATCTATATTTGCAAAATTACTATTAACATTTAGCATGAAAATTACCAAGATATGTTGTATCGGCGCCGGATATGTAGGCGGACCCACGATGGCTGTGATTGCACAAAAATGTCCGCATATTGACGTTACAGTCGTGGATCTGAACCAAGAGCGCATCGCCGCATGGAACGACCCGGACCTGAATAACATTCCAATATACGAACCCGGACTCAGCGCCATTGTTGGAGAAGCCCGCGGCCGTAACCTGTTTTTTTCTACCGATGTGGAGCGCGGCATTACAGAGGCCGAGATGATTTTTATATCGGTGAATACGCCTACGAAAACGTATGGATCAGGCAAGGGAATGGCTGCCGATCTGAAATATATTGAGTTGTGCGCACGCCAGATTGCCCGCGTGGCTAAAGACGATAAAATTGTCGTGGAAAAATCAACGCTTCCCGTACGCACAGGCGAGGCGATTAAGTCCATTCTGGATCATACCGGAAATGGGGTGCAGTTTCAGATTTTGTCGAATCCCGAGTTTTTGGCCGAAGGAACCGCTGTTCAGGATTTGCTGAACCCGGACCGCGT
>CAZTGF010000058.1:7512-13026 GCA_964612955.1 uncultured Flavobacterium sp. | reverse complement strand
CAGACGTTTTTGCTTCGTTCACCGTGTTGCTCGGTTTAAAATACGCTTCCCGCCCCGCAGACCGCAACCACCCGTACGGCCACGGAAAAGCCGAAGCGCTCGCCACATTCGCCATTGTAGGATTTTTATTGGTTTCGGCCACGGTTATTGCGCTCGAAAGCATTCGCCATATTCGCACCCCACACAAAACGCCCGAACCGTATACGCTCATTGTTCTGGCAGGCGTGGTATTGCTCAAAGAAATTTTCTACCGCGTGGTGCGGCGCAAAGGGCAGGAAACCCACAGTCAGGCACTCAAAGCCGAAGCCTGGCATCACCGCTCGGACGCTGTGACTTCGCTGATGGCCTTCATCGGAATTTCAATTGCGCTTTTTATGGGTCCAGGTTACGAAAGTGCGGACGATTGGGCGGCGCTTCTCGCCTCGGGGTTTATTGCGTATAACGCCTACCTGATCTTTAGGCCCGCGCTCGGAGAAATTCTCGACGAACATCTTTACGACGATCTCGTGGAAGAAATTCGCGCCATCGCCCCAACGGTTCGGGGCGTCATCGACACCGAAAAGTGCCATGTACGCAAAACGGGAGTCGTATATCACGTGGATTTGCACCTGACTGTCGCGGCCGACATCAGCGTGGCAAAAGGCCATGAAATCGCCCACAACCTCAAGGACGAACTGCAGCGCCAAATCCCAAACATCGCCGACGTGTTGATTCACGTGGAACCCGAACCGGCCAGATAACCGCATCCTTCGACCCATTTTTTTTTGACGCACTCGCGTGCCCGCCCAACGTAAAATTACGATACCCCTAAAACCCTCCAAACACATTTCCCCCCTCAATAGCTAAATTTCGCCGAACAAAAAAAGCCGACAAAACGCCGGCTCTCTCGTTTGCCTTTTAATCGGCAAAAAAATAAACAGTAAAATGGGTTTACCAGATTTTAACGCGCTGCTCAGGAGCGATGTATTGCTTGTCCTTCGGCGAAATTCCAAACGCTTCGTAAAACGCATCAACGTTTAACAGCGGCATGTAAGCGCGGTACATTCCCGGCGAATGCGAGTCTGTTTTTACGTAATGGAGAATCGCTTCATCGCGCATTTTCGTACGCCAGATGCTCGCCCACGACAAAAAGAAACGCTGTTCCGGCGTATAACCGTCGATAAGACCCGGGCGCCCTTTGTCTCTCAGGTAAAGCTGCAAACCGTCATAGGCGGCATTCACGCCACCCAGGTCTCCGATGTTCTCGCCCAGCGTGTATTTACCGTCTACAAAAACACCCGGAAGCGGCTCAAGCGCACTGTATTGTGCAGAAAGGGCCTCCCCGAGTTTTGTAAATTGTTTTAAATCTTCGTCCAGCCACCAGTTCACGAGGTTTCCATCCGCGTCGTAACGCGACCCTGAATCGTCAAAACCGTGCGAAATCTCATGCCCGATCACAGCCCCGATGCCGCCAAAATTTACGGCAACATCGGCCTTGTAATCGTAGAAAGGCGGTTGCAAAATGGCCGCGGGAAATACGATTTCGTTAGAACTCGGGCGGTAATATGCATTCACGGTTTGGGGTGACATTCCCCAACGCGACTTGTCCACCGGTTTGCGCAGGTCTTTCAGACTTTCGTCAAAACGCCATTTTGAGAGTTGCTGCACATTCGAGAAATACGAGCCTCCTTTATCTTTGGAGTTAATCACAAGAGCCGAGTAATCGCGCCATTTGTCCGGATACCCGATTTTTACGTCGAACTTATTGAGTTTTGCAAGCGCTTTTTCCTTTGTTTGCGGGTTCATCCACGGCAAATTATTAATGCGGTTTTCAAACGCGAGGAAAATATAGTCGATCATTTCCTGAGCCTTCGCTTTAGCCTCGGGCGGAAAATGCTTTTCTACGTACAACTTTCCAAGCGCTTCTCCAAGGCTCCCGTTTACGCTCTGCAACGCGCGCTGGTCTCTGGGTCGCGGTTGTTTTACGCCTGTAAGCGCGGTCCCGAAGAAATCGAAGTTTGCCGCCTCGATATTCGTTGAAAGCTGGTCTGAATATTTGTTTATCAAATTCCACCGGAGCATCATCTTAATATCGGAAATGGGCGTTTGCTTTAAAAACGTTTCCAGAGAAGTCATGTATTTAGGCTGAGAAACCACGACCGTATCGAGTTTTCCTACACCCAGAGTCTCGAAATACTTGTTCCAGTTTACCGATGGCGTTAATTGCTGAAGTTCGGCAAGCGCCATTGGGTTATTCGTATTGCGGCGGTCGCGCAGGGCCACGCGGTCCAATTGGTCGGTTACCAATCGCGTCTCCATCGCAAGAATGCGATCTGCGGCAGATTTTGCAGAGGCGGGCTTGTCTCCCAAAAACGCGAGCATCCGCGCTACGTGTTCGGTGTATTTTTTGCGCTTGTCCGCCATATCGGCATCCTCAGACAAATAGTAGTCCCGGTCCGGAAGCGGCAATCTGGACGGATACAATCCCACGACATTCCGGTTAGAATTCGTTGCATCGGGCCCTACACCCATCCGGAAAAACGCCATTCCGCCGTAAGGTTCCATTTCAATAAGGTATGCCTGTAAATCCGCGAGGGTTTTGATTTTGTCGATTTTGTTCAGGTAAGGTTTCAGCGGGGCAATACCTGCTTTATCGCGGGCCACCGTATCCATAATTGTGTTGTAATACGCAATGGCTTTGCCCTGATCGGTTCCTATTCCGAATTTCGGATTCGAGGCGGCCTCTTTGAGCAACGACATTACGTCCGCATCGGTGTTTTGGCGCAATTCGTCAAAACTGCTCCAGCGCGTGCGGTCTGCCGGAATTTCGGTCTCATCGAGCCATTTTCCGTTTACGTATCTGAAAAAATCGTCTCCGGGTTTTACGCTCGTGTCCATTAAGTCCAGATTCAGGCCGGGATTTGGCGCCGGTTGGGCAAACGCGCAGCCTGCTACAAGGCACATTCCCAGTGCCGTTAGTTTTGTGTGTCGCATCATCTTAAAAATTTAGCGCCTAAATTACTCAAAAAATCTGCAAAGAAATCTTAAAGCCGCCCGCTCGCTCAAATGTTTCGTACTTTTGCACAAATTTTTGCCACGTGTTAGAAATTCTTAAAAAATACCGCATTTTCCTGATCGTCATGGGCATTGTATCGGCCATCATTGTGACGCTGTTTTACAACGCATTAAAGCCGCCCAAGCGCCTTTTCATTTATTCACCGGCCGACGTAAACCCTGAACTCGTGGACAGCGCCGTACAGCACATCGGAAAGTACCATACGATTTCGGACTTTAAACTCACAAATCAGAACAACAAAACCGTTACTCAGCACGATTTTGAGGGCAAAGTGTACGTGGCCGATTTTTTCTTTACGACCTGCCCCACGATTTGCCCGAAAATGACGCAAAACATGGGCAAACTTCAGGACTTCTTCGAGAACGACGACCGCGTGATGCTGCTTTCCCACACCGTTACTCCGGAGATCGACAGCGTTCCGGTTCTGGCCGAATACGCGCGAAAAAAGAACGTCATCGACGACAAATGGCATCTGGTCACGGGCGATAAAAAGCAGATTTTTGACCTGGCGCGGCGCTCTTATCTGGCCGTAAAAATCGGCAGCCCCGAAGAACGTTACGATATGGTGCACACCGAGAACTTTGTGCTCGTGGATCAGAAACGGCGCGTCAGAGGATTTTACGACGGTACGGACGAAGCGGAAATGGAGCGCTTAATCGAGGACATTGAATGGCTGCTTCAAAACGGATAGCCCAATTCCCAAATGTTTGCTAAACCCCGTTTTGGCAGGGCAAAACCGCAAAATATTCATACTTTTGCATTTATTCAATCTAAATAAACCTTGCGAACTGTAGCCGAACTCAAAAAAGGGGAACGGGCGGTGATCACGCACATCGACGTGGACGCGCTTCCTCTCAAACTGCTCGAAATGGGCTGTCTTCCGGGAAATATTGTTGAACTGCGCCACATTGCACCATTAGGTGACCCGCTGTTTTTAGACATTAACGGAGCGCATTTGGCCATCAGACGCGAAACGGCACGCCAGATCGGCGTAGAAACTTCGGCAACATCATGAGCGAAAATATTAATGTCGCGCTGATCGGCAACCCGAATACGGGCAAAACTTCTGTGTTCAACGCGCTTACGGGACTTAAGCAACAGGTAGGAAACTATCCCGGAATTACCGTGGAAAAAAAGGTCGGTTTTTGCAAATTGCCGAACAACGTTAAAGCGAACATTCTGGATTTGCCCGGAACTTACAGCCTTAACGCGAGTTCGATGGACGAAAATCTCGTGATTGAGCTGCTGCTTAACAAAAACGACAAACTGTTTCCGGACGTTGTTGTTGTGGTAACCGAGGTAGAAAACCTAAAGCGGAACCTGCTGCTATTTACGCAAATTAAAGACCTCGAAATCCCTACGATTCTCGCGATAAATATGTCCGATCGCATGGATTACAAAGGCATTTCGCTCGATATTCCGGTTCTCGAAGAACAGCTAAAAACCAAAATCGCGCTGATTTCCACGCGCAAGGGAACGGGCATTCAGGACCTTAAGAACCTGATTGTTTCGTACAAATCGCTTTCGACCGAACCTTGTTTGAATGCCTCGGCCATCGACCCCGAATATTTTGACAAACTAAGACAGGCGTTCCCGAACCAATTGCTCTACAAATTGTGGCTTGTGATTACGCAGGACGTGAATTTCCTAAATCTGGAGCGCAACGAAATCGTCAGCACGTTTACCAAATCGCATTCGGAACTTAAACAACTGCAGCAAAAGGAAACGATTAAACGCTACCAGTTTATCAACGATGTACTTAAAGTCGGGCAGAATATCGACGCGAGTCAGGCCAAAGACCTTGGCAGTAAACTGGACCGGATTTTAACGCACAAAGTTTGGGGCTACGCTATTTTCCTGTCGATTTTGTTTGTGATTTTCCAGATGATTTTTTCCTGGGCAAGTTACCCGATGGACCTCATCGACGAATCGTTTGCGTGGCTGGCGGGTTTCACGGCCGAAAATATGGCACCGGGCATGCTCAACGACCTTATTTCTCAAGGGATTATTCCGGGGATAGGCGGGATTGTAATTTTCATTCCGCAGATTGCGTTTTTGTTCCTTTCGATCGCCATACTTGAAGAAACCGGATATATGAGCCGCGTTGTGTTTCTGATGGACAAGATTATGAAACGGTTCGGGCTCTCGGGCAAAAGTGTTGTGCCATTGATTTCGGGTACGGCATGCGCAATTCCGGCGATTATGGCTACGCGCAATATCGAGAACTGGAAAGAACGGCTCATCGCAATCTTAGTGGTTCCGTTTACGACTTGTTCGGCCCGGTTGCCGGTTTATACGATTTTGATTTCGCTGATCATTCCCGACGAACGCCTGTGGGGCTTTGTGAACCTGCAAGGTCTGACGTTGATGTTGCTCTATTTGCTCGGATTCGGAACGGCCATTTTGTGCGCGTGGATTTTACACAAAACGCTGAATTTTAAATCCAAGAGCTATTTCCT
>CAZTGF010000058.1:0-7412 GCA_964612955.1 uncultured Flavobacterium sp. | reverse complement strand
TGTGCGCGTGGATTTTACACAAAACGCTGAATTTTAAATCCAAGAGCTATTTCCTGATTGAAATGCCGCATTATAAGATTCCTCTTGCAAAAAATATAGGAATCACCGTGGTTGAGAAAACCAAGGCATTCGTGTACGGTGCAGGCCGGATTATCCTTGCAATTTCCATCGTATTGTGGTTTCTCGGAACACACGGTCCCGGTGAATTTAACCAGGCCGAGACAATCGTATCCGAGCAATCGACAGAAATCTCAGACGAAGAACTCGAAGGCGAAATTGCGTCGTTTAAACTCGAGAAATCGTATCTGGGCATTCTCGGAAAATCGATAGAGCCCGTGATTGAACCGCTTGGCTATGACTGGAAAATTGGAATTGCGGTGCTCAGCTCATTTGCGGCACGTGAGGTTTTTGTAGGAACGCTGGCTACGATTTACAGTGTGGGCGATGCCGAAAACGAAAACACGATCCGCGATAAAATGGCCGCAGAACGTCACCCGGACGGAACGCCGGTGTTTAACTTTGCGTCCGGAATTTCGCTTTTGCTGTTTTACGCGTTTGCGATGCAGTGCGGCGCTACGTTCGCGATTGTGAAAAAAGAAACAAATTCGTGGAAATGGCCGCTCGTTCAGCTCATATTCATGGGAGCCCTCGCGTATGTTGCGGCGTTACTCTCTTTTCAATTCCTTAAATAATTAAACTATGGATTGGCAGGAAATCATCGCGTATGCCATTGGAATACTGGCCGTAGTTTTTCTGATTAAACGGTTCTTTGGAGGTTCGTTTAAAAAGAAAGGCAAAAAAAGCTGCGGCGATTGTTGTTCCTAATTCTTGCGCACGTATAGGTTCGATGCCGCTTTATGCGTTACCGTCAACAGGTTTCCATCGGACCGGATTTGCATCGAGCCATCGAACGATTCTTTGGCAATCACCTGAATTACTGTGCCCAGGGCAATCCTTTGTTTGTCGAGATATTTGAGAAAACCGGCCGATGAATCTTTAACGCCTACACAAACCACGACTTCGTTCAAAGCCACTTCTGCGAGTAACTTTTTTGGAATTTTGTTGATTTTTCCTTCGGCATCCGGAATGGGGTCGCCGTGCGGATCTACGGCCGGATGTCCTAAAAACGCGTCGAGCCGGTCGATGAGTTGTTCGGATTTTATGTGCTCGAGCTGTTCGGCAATTTCGTGAACCTCGTCCCAGTTAAACTCGAGCTTGTCCACGAGAAACACTTCCCAAATCCTGTGTTTTCGCACAATCATAACCGCCGCGTGTAACCCTTCGGGCGTTAAACGCACCCCTTGGTAGCGCACGTAAGTGACGAGTTTTTTATCGGCGAGTTTTTTAATCATATCCGTGACCGATGACGCCTTGGTGTCGATTTTCTCTGCGATAGCGTTGGTGCTTACCGCAGCATTCTGGCCCGATGTAAGATGGTAAATGGTTTTGAGGTAATTCTCTTCTGATAAGGTCATGTTTGTTCTTCTTTAACGAGCAAAAGCGGAATCCCGATCCTGTGGCGCACGCGATTCACCGTGGTTCCGAAAATAAGGTCTTTGATCCCCGTGTGCCCGTGGGTTCCCATGATGAGCAAATCGAAATCGCCCTCATTTACAACCGCCGCAATGCCACGCCAGGCCACGCCAAACGCGAGTTTTGTGTTCGCGTTGTAGCCTTTTTGCCTCATCATTTGCGCATAATCGTCGAGCCCCTGTTGGTCGAGTGCGGTTTCGCGGTCTTTAATCTGTTGTCCGTAAATCTTCGCTCCAATGGTTTCCACGACGTGAATCAACGTGTATTCGGCCTGATTGCCACCTATTGAAACCGCATGACTGATCGCGTTTTCATCGGCCCCGGAAAAGTCTACCGCAATGGCAATGCGGCGCGAACGCACTTTGGCCTCCGAATCTATCTGAAGCGCGCGCAGCTGGGACAAATGTCTTACTTCACGGTTTTTACGCCTGAACAACGGCTCGAAAATAATATAAATGAGCAAGCCCGAAAACGCGGCACAAAGCGGCACCACGCCGAGCCAGATCCAAAGCGGTTGTTCAATAACCTGAAGCCAATCCCGGATTTCGCCGTACACGAGGCGGGCATTGAGCAAAATAATCACAATGGCAATGAGCCACGAAGCAATACGCGTGGTCTTCGAAATGTGAAAACCGTTCATTTTACGCTTGTCGCTCACAAAATGAATCAGCGGAATAATCGCAAAACCGAGCTGCATGCTAAGCACTACCTGACTAAAAATAAGCAGTTTGCCCGTAACCTGTTCCCCAAAAATATAAATCGCGATAACTGCCGGCAAAATGGCAATCAACCGTGTAATGATACGCCTTACCCAGGGCTGAATGCGCAGGTTCAGATAACCTTCCATTACAATTTGACCGGCCAGCGTTCCCGTGATTGTTGAACTTTGGCCCGCCGCAATCAACGCCACGGCGAACAAAATCGGCGCGAGATCGGTTCCGAGCATTGGCTCAAGCAATCGGTGCGCGTCCTGTATTTCGGCCACTTCGAACATGCCGTTCTTGTAAAACGCCGTGGCCGCGAGAATCAGAATGGCAGCGTTTACCAAAAAAGCCAGGTTTAACGCAATGGCCGAATCGATAAAATTGTATTTGAGCGCCTGTTTTATGCCCGATGGAGAGCGATCGAACTTCCGCGTTTGTACAAGTGAAGAATGCAGGTACAAATTGTGTGGCATCACCGTAGCTCCGATGATTCCAATGGCGATGTAAAGTGCGGTTTCGTTTGGGATCGACGGAATGAGTCCCGTGGCAACTTCGGCCAGATCCGGCTGGGCAAAAAACATTTCGAACACGAACGAAAACCCTATGATAGCCACAAGTGCAATGATGAATGCCTCCATTTTCCGCATGCCTTTGTTAATCAGAAACAGCAGCAAAAACGTGTCGACAACGGTGATCAGCACCCCGTCCATAAGCGAAATGCCAAACAGCAGGTTCAGCCCTATCGCCATACCTAAAATCTCGGCCAGGTCGCAGGCGGCAATCGCAATTTCGGCCAAAACCCAAAGAATGTAATTGACGAATTTAGGATAAGTTTCTCTCGAGGCCTGAGCCAGATCGCGACGCGTGACAATGCCCAGACGCGCACTCAGACTTTGAAGCAGCAACGCCATAATGTTGCTCATCAACAGCACCCATAGCAGCGAATACCCGAACTGACTTCCGCCGGCGATATCCGTGGCCCAGTTTCCGGGATCCATATACCCGACGCTGATCAAATAAGCCGGACCGAAGAACGCGAGAATCTTGCGCCAAACGGAACCTTTGGACGGGGCGGGAATTGATTCGTGGACTTCTTCGAGCGATTTACCTTTCATAACCAAATTGCCACACAAATTTAATTTTTTAATTTGGCATCGCAAATATAATTTTTAGCTTTGTCTAAATTTTAATCGGCATGAAGCTAAATATCACACTGTTTTTACTTTTATTATCGGGCCCGATGTTTGCCCAGCTTTCCGACACTTTGCAGGAAGTTACCATTTCCGGTACGCTAAAAGCCGTTACGCGACAAAACAGCGCCGTTCCCGTAGAAATTTACCGGCCTGCGTTTTTTAAGAAGAATCCCGCACCTAACATTTTCGAATCGCTACAGCACATCAACGGCGTACGTCCGCAGGTAAACTGCAGTTTGTGCAACACGGGCGACATTCATATCAACGGACTCGAGGGCCCGTATACTATGGTGCTCGTCGATGGTATGCCTATCGTAAGCGGACTTTCTACGGTGTACGGACTTTCGGGCATTCCGGCTTCGATTCTGGACCGCGTGGAAATTATCAAAGGCCCGGCCTCGTCGCTTTACGGAAGTGAGGCCATGGGCGGATTAATCAACATTATCACAAAATCGCCGATTCGCACCGAATTTACGCTCGACGGTTTTACGACCTCATGGGGCGAGGCAAATCTCGACGTTGGTTACAGCAGCCGCCTTTCGAATCAGGTGTCTATGCTCACGGGCGTCAACTATTTCAATTACTCGAATCCGATTGACGAAAACGGCGACGGTTTTACAGATTTGGCGCTCGCAGACAGAATTTCGGTATTTCAGAAATGGATGTTCGAACGTCCCGGCGACAAACTTTTTTCGCTTATGGGCCGCTACTTTTACGAAGACCGATGGGGCGGACAAACGCATTTTAAACGCCATCACCGCTCGGGCGAAGAGGTTTACGGCGAAAGCATTTACACAAGCCGGTTCGAACTCGTAGGCGCTTACGATTTGCCCGTGGCGCCTAAAATCAGTCTCGGATTTTCCTACGCTGACCACGACCAGAATTCTGTGTACGGAAGCACGTCGTTTCTCGCAAGACAGCGCATCGCATACGGCCAACTCGTTTACGATACGCGGGTAAACAAACACGACATTCTCATCGGAACGGCTTTTAAATACCAGTATTACGACGACAACTCGGTGATCACGCCCCAGGCAAGACGCGAATCTGTTCCCGGATTTTTTGCGCAGGACGAAATTGCATTGGCTAAGAAACACAGCGTTTTGTTAGGTGCGCGATACGATTACCACAAAGATCACGGTTCGATATTTACGCCCCGACTGGCTTACAAATGGCAGCCATCAGAAAAAACTACGATCCGGTTTAACGCGGGCAGCGGGTTTAGAATCGTAAACCTTTTTACCGAGGAACACGCGGCTCTGAGCGGCTCAAGAGAAGTGGTTATCGAGGGCGATTTAAAACCCGAACGCTCCTGGAACGGCACGCTTAATATGCTAAAGCGCATCGATTTTGCGAACAGTTCCATTCTGCATATTGAATCGGCGGTTTGGCTCACGCATTTTACATCGGCGATTCTGCCCGATTACGAAAGCCATCCGAACCAGATCATTTACGCAAACACGGACGGAACCTCGCGCGCTCAGGGCATCAGCGTGAATGCGGACTGGACCTCGCCTTACGGACTAAAAGCCAACCTGGGCGCCAGTCTGATGGACGTTACCCGAACCCACGACGGCGTGCGTTCGCGCCAGTTGCTCACCGAACGATTTTCGATGAATTGGGCTATTTCGTGGCGTATTCCTCAAACGCGCATCGATCTGGATTACACCGGGAACTTGTATAGCCCGATGAAACTTCCGCTTCAGGGTCCGCTTGATCCGAGGGCGCCGGAATCGCCTTGGTGGAGCATTCAGAACATTCAGGCCACGGTAAAAGTGAACCGCAGTTTTGAATTTTACTTCGGCGTTAAAAACCTGCTTAACTGGACGGCCGCCAAAGCCAGTCCGATGTTGATTGCGCGCGCCGACGACCCATTTGACCAGAACGTGATTTTTGACCCGAATGGAAACCCCGTTCCTACGCCGGATAACCCTTACGGACTTACTTTTGACACTGCGTACATTTACGGAAACAATCAGGGTTTGCGCAGTTTTGGCGGGTTGCGGTTGTTGTTTTAATCCGTCGGTTCACAAAACTTTAAGCCCTTGCCAAGCGGAAAGTTGTACCTTTGCACGGTAACTTAAAAAAGCTTGCAATATGTATCCTGAAGAAATGGTAAAACCCATGCGCGAGGAACTGGCCAGCGCCGGATTCCGCGAATTATATCAAGCCGAGGACGTAACCAGAGCGATTGAAACCCCCGGAACCACGCTTGTGGTAGTAAACTCGGTTTGCGGATGTGCAGCCCGAAATGCACGTCCCGGTGCCAAAATGAGCCTTGACGGCGCCAAAAAACCTGACCAACTGCTCACGGTATTTGCCGGCGTTGACAAAGACGCTGTTGATGCAGCCCGCGAGAAAATGTTCCCGTTTCCGCCATCTTCACCTTGTATGGCGCTGTTTAAAGACGGAGAGCTCGTGCACATGCTGGAGCGCCACCACATCGAAGGCCGCCCGGCAGAACTCATAGCCGAGAACCTCAAAGACGCTTACGCAGAACACTGCTAAAAAAACCAGAGCCGCTGATTCAAAAGCGGCTTTTTTTGTGGCAGGTTTCGGCTATTTGATCCGAATACGCTACTTTTGCACCACATTTTCTCACTTAATCTGTTTATAGCATGCAACTGTATAACACTTTAAGCGCAGAGGAACGCGTCGCCTTAATTGACGATGCCGGAAAGCAGCGACTCACGTTGTCGTTCTACGCCTATGCGCAAATTCAGGATCCACAACAATTCAGAGACGATTTATTCCTTGCGTGGAACCCGCTTGAGGTATTGGGCCGCATTTACGTGGCTCACGAAGGCATTAACGCCCAACTCTCGGTTCCTGCCGATCATTTTTATGCGTTTAAAGACACGCTCGAAGTTTACGAATTCATGCGCGGCATGCGTTTGAACATCGCCGTGGAACAAGACGATTTTTCGTTTTTGAAACTCACTATAAAAGTACGGCCGAAAATTGTGGCCGACGGGCTCAACGATAAAACTTTCGACGTTACCGATAAAGGCATTCACTTAAAGGCCGAAGAGTTTAACGAATTGCTCAACGACCCGAATACGGTGGCCGTGGACATGCGCAACCATTACGAAAGCGAAATCGGCCATTTTGTGGGCGCCATAAAACCCGATGTAGACACGTTCCGGGAATCGCTGCCGATTATAGAGCAACAACTCTCCGAACACAAAGAGGACAAAAACCTTTTGATGTATTGCACGGGCGGCATCCGGTGCGAAAAAGCAAGTGCGTATTTTAAGCATAAAGGGTTTAAAAACGTGTACCAGCTCGAAGGTGGCATTATAGAATACACGCGCCAGATCAAAGAAAAAGGCCTCGAAAGTAAATTTATAGGGAAGAATTTTGTGTTTGACCACCGTTTGGGCGAACGCATCACGGACGATATCGTTTCTGCCTGTCACCAGTGCGGAAAGCCGTGCGATGAACATACGAACTGCGCTAACGAAGGTTGCCATTTGTTGTTTATTCAGTGTGCCGACTGTGCCGCTGCAATGGAAGGTTGCTGTTCCGAGGCGTGCGTGGACGTGATTCATTTGCCCGAGGCCGAGCAGAAAAAATTAAGACGCGGCATTAAAAACGGCAATAAAATTTTCAAAAAAGGCAAGTCCGAAGTGCTGACCTACAAAAACGCCGAAGTTCACGCCAAAGCGGCTCCGGCTCCGGTAACGGCCAAGGTAGCCGGCGTCCCGGTTGTAAAAACGCCAAAAGCTTATCTGGGAAAAGGCGCGCATTATTTTCCGAAGGCGAAAATCGGGCAGTTTTTGCTCGAAGAAGGATCATTCGCGGCCGGCGATCGTTTGCTCGTTAAAGGGCCGACCACGGGACATCAAATCATTAAACCAGAAACCATTTTTGTAAACGACGAGCCCGTGAACCAAGCCAAAGCAGGCGATCTCGTGAGTTTTGCGCTCGATTTCCGAATCAGGTTATCGGACAAATTGTATAAGGTTTTAGAGTAAATCAT
>CAZTGF010000057.1:1836-13030 GCA_964612955.1 uncultured Flavobacterium sp. | reverse complement strand
GAAGCCGTGGGTCGCGTAAAGTTGCAAACGATAGAAATATGCGGACGTTCGTTTCGCCCGTTTTGTACGAACTGCGATTTAAACGAAGTCATCCAGGCGCCGTTGCGTTTTCCTTTGCGCGGAAAGAAATCGGTATAAAAAACGGCGATAAACCTTCCCGAATCGTCGGTTACTTCGTAAGTGCTTACTTCGGGGTGGTATTTGTCAATGTCCATCACTTCTTTAAACCGCAACCCGAATAAACGGCCAGCGACGTCAAATGCGCCCTCAAGCACATTATTGAGTACGAAATACGGTTTCAGCATTTCATCGTCGAGCGAGAATTTTTGCTGGCGCAGCTTTTCCGAATAATAAGCGCCGTCCCATTTTTCGAGCGTTTCAATACCGTGCATCGATTTGGCGAATTCGGAAAGTTCTTCGAATTCCCGTTTGGCGGCAGGCGTAGCTTTTTCGAGCAGATCGTTTAAAAAACTTGTGACTTTGGCCGGCGTTTCAGCCATGCGCTCTTCGAGTACAAACCGGGCGTGGTTGTCGTAGCCTAAAAGCCGGGCGCGCTGCTGGCGCAAGTTTGCCATGCGCAACACGGTGTTCCGGTTGTCGAATTCGTTGTTTCCAAAGCCGCGTGCTCCGTAAGCAAGCGCCATTTTTTTGCGCAGGTCACGGTTGTCCGCATAAGTCATAAACGGCATATAACTCGGAAAGTCAAGCGTAAAAATCCAGCCTTGCTTTTGCTGTGAACGCGCGAGTTCGGCTGCCGCTTCAAGTGCGCCTTCGGGCAGGCCCGATACGTCTTCGGGGTTAGTCAAATGGAGCGAGAACGCGTTGGTTTCCTTTAGGACATTTTCGCCAAACGCAAGACTTAATGCAGAAAGTTCCTTGTCAATGTCGCGCAGCTGTTGTTTTTTGTCCGCGGGCAGGTTGGCGCCGTTTCTCGAAAAGCTCTTGTAATTCTTGTTCAGCAGCGTGCTTTGTTCGGGCGTGAGGTTTAGTGAATCGCGCTGTTCCCAAACGGTTCTGACGCGCGCAAACAGTTTTTCGTTCAAACGCACGTCGTTTCCGAATTCGGACAACAAAGGCGATACCTGCTGCGCAATTTCCTGCATTCGATCGTTTGTGTTGGCCGAGTGCAGGTTGAAAAAAATGTTCGAAAGCCGGTCCAGTACGGCGCCCGAAAACGACAAAGCCGCAATCGTGTTTTCGAAAGTGGGCGGTTCGGGGTTGTTGGCAATCGCCTCTATTTCTTCGCGGGCCGCGGCAATGGCAGCGTCAAACGCGGGAACGTAATCCTCGGTGCCGATTTGCGAAAACGGTGCGGTATCGTGTTTTGTTGGGAATGGTCGTTCTAGAATCATAAGTCAATGGTGTGAAAAAGCCCTAGCCCCGATTGCAGCGGAAATCCTTTGAAAAAGATTGCAGCGCAAAGCGGGATGAGCTCCAGAAAAACATTAGGAATTCAGTTTGGCTGCTGCTTCGTTAACGGCGGCTTTTAGTTGTTGTTTGTAATCTGAAATTTTTTGGCGGATTTCCGGGTTTTGCGCCCCGAGAATCTGCGCCGCGAGAATGCCTGCGTTTTTAGCTCCGTTAAGTGCTACTGTGGCAACGGGTACGCCTGCGGGCATTTGCAGGATCGAAAGCACCGAATCCCAACCGTCGATGGAATTGCTCGATTTTACGGGCACGCCTACTACGGGCAAAGGGGAGAGGGACGCAATCATGCCGGGCAAATGGGCCGCGCCGCCTGCACCTGCAATAATCACGGAAATGCCTTTTTGGTGCGCGGTGGAAGAAAATTCGAACAGTTTTTCCGGCGTGCGGTGTGCTGAAACGATGTCGGTAAAAATTTCGATGCCGAACGATTTTAAAATGTCGATGGCTTCCTGCATAACGGGCATGTCTGAAATGCTGCCCATGACGATGGCTACTTTCATATTATTCGCTGATGACTTTTATAGTGTTTTTAACTGAGGCGGCTACACTGCGCGCTTTTGAAATATCGGGGTGAACGATCGTAACATGACCCATTTTGCGCATAGGCCGCGTTTGTTTTTTGCCGTAAATATGGGGGGATACGCCGGGCATGTTCAGAATTTTGTGCATGTTCTGGTAAACGACGTTGCCCGAATGCCCTGGTTCGCCCACGAGGTTGACCATAACGGCCGAGGCGAGACTTTCGGTACTTCCGAGCGGCAAATCCAGAATGGCGCGCAAATGATTCTCGAACTGCGAACAAATGGCGGCTTCAATGGAATAGTGACCGGAATTGTGTACGCGGGGCGCTACTTCGTTAATCAGAATCTCCCCGGTTTGGGTTTCGAACATTTCCACGGCAAGCAACCCGATATGACCGAATTTTTCCGATGCGGCCAGAGCGACTTGAGTGGCTTTCCGGGCGGTTTCTTCGCTTATGCGCGCCGGGCAAATCACGTATTCGACCTGATTGGCCTCGGGGTGGAACTCCATTTCCACAACGGGATACACGGCGGTTTGGCCCGACGGATTGCGCGCGACGATTACCGCGAGTTCGTGTTTAAACGGAATGAGCTGTTCTGCGATGCACTCCTGATTTGGGAGCGATTGTAAATCCTGAGCCGTGCGCACGATTTTTACGCCGTTGCCATCGTACCCGAATTCGGCGCTTTTCCATACGAATGGCAGCGGTTGTTGCGCATTTTCTACAGCAGATGCGAGGGCGTGCAAATCGTCAAATCTCGTGTATGGCGCGGTAGGTAAACCGCATTGTTTGTAAAAATCTTTCTGACGGCCTTTGTGCTGAATGCGGCGAAGCGTTTGGGCCGATGGATATACTTTAACGCCTTCGGATTCGAGTTTTTCGAGCGCGTCTACGTTGACGAGTTCAATTTCAAACGTGAGTAAGTCGACCCTTTTGCCGAAGTTGTAAACGGTGTCAAAATCGGTAAGCGAGCCCTGGGTAAACTCGTGAGCGATTTCGGCACAAGGCGCGTCGGCCGCCGGATCCAGAATGCTTGTTCGAATGTCAAAACGCTGGGTTACACCAAGGAGCATTTTGCCGAGCTGGCCGCCACCGAGAATCCCGAGCGTAAAGCCTGAGGAAAAATAATTCATGTAGTGTTGTTTGCACACAAAGATAGAAAACCGCAACCGATTAGCCGGATTTGCGCAATGTCAATTTTTTTTCGTCGGCGTTTATTTTTTTTGTGGGTTTTTGTAGTATTTTTGTTCCCGTTACTGCCCAAGTGGCGAAATTGGTAGACGCACTGTGTTCAGGTCGCAGCGCCTTCGGGTGTGCTGGTTCGAGTCCAGTCTTGGGCACCTGATTAAGAAAGAGGGCGGCTTTTTGGCCGTCCTTTTTTATTTACCCCGGGCTTTTTTTGATAGTTTTTGTACGATGTGGCGCGCGGCACTGCGGTAAGCGGCTGAATGTTCGGGAAATCCGTGCTGAAGTACCGCGAGCAGTTCAGCTTTTGTTTCGGGTTCTTTGAGCGCAAAAACCTCGAGAATGCGCATCGCCCAAACTTTTGTGGCTACTTTAACGTCGCCCGTAAGCCAGCTCCAGGCCGCCTCTTTAAGTTGGCGGCGTTGCGCCGGGCCCAACATGCTTGCAAATGCGCTATTTGAATTTGCATCGGCTTTAACGAGTGCTACGGCAATTTTTGACATCGATCGCAATGCAGTTTCGTGCCGCAGTGCTAAAAGTGAAGCGCAAAACGGTTTTACGTAAGGTTGTATGGGGCTTAAATCGCCGGCCAGCAATAGTTCAAGAATGCGACAGGCCCGGAAATAATCGGGATCCGATGTGTCCAACGCCGTTTGAAACAACAGGCGCAGGTTTTTTGAATCTCGAAACGCCATTTGAACCGCTGCTTCTCCGGAGCGCAGACTTGTATCGGTGTTTCTTATCTGGTAAAGGAAACTATCGGACATAAAAAAACCGGATTAAAAACCCGGCTTTAAAAATAGTGTTATTTAGGTTATTCGCGTAGTTATTCGCGTTCAAAAACATAAGTAATGCTTCCCGGCGTCATAATGGCACCCCCTGCGTCGTTTCGGTCAGGATACATTCCAAAAAGCACCATTGTTGTAATTCTGTTGCCTTGTTTTGTCATCGACATGTTTACCGGATCGTTGTTGTTATCGATGTATTCGGCGTCGATGATCATCGTGGTTCCTACAGTAGTATCAAGAACCCAGGTTCCGTCGGCTTGGAATGAGCTGCAGCTGTCATCGCCATTTTGCGTATTTACAAGAATGTAATTGTTGTGGTAGGTGAGTGTGCCATCTGCGTTTAGCGTGAAGCGGGTGTCGTCGTAGCAATCAGACTCAAGCATTTGGTTCGTGTTCGAAGTTCCGTCCTCGTTAAAATCGGTCTGACTTGAGGTGTTCACTTCTACGAGACGGTAAGTTCCTGCGATTTGGTTGTCATTGGCTCCATTGTCGTTGTTGTCGTCGTCGCTACAAGACGTAAACGCGAATAAACTTAAGGCTAAGATTCCGGAAAGGGCTTTGATCTTTTTCATGTTCAATATTTTTAAGTTGAGTTTCAAAAGTAGAAAACCCGTCGCGCGAACCTTTACACAACTTTACACCGATATTACACGATTTGTCAGTCAAACCAGCCACTAATCGATAATCCGCCGTAAAAATGCTGAGGTGCCCCCGGATAAAACGACCGTCTTGCTTCGGGAGTTGAACCGGGTGCGTTGGGAAGAATCATCGCGGCGTAGCGTGTGTCGGCCACATTGTTAACGCCCGCAAAAATGTGCAAACGCGATTGTTTGCCAACCCCAAACCTATGCCCGGCCTTTAGGTCCAGAACCGCATAGCTACGGGTATAGCCCGAATTGCTGTCGTCCAGCGGCATTTGGTCAGAAAAGCGCGCATCGGCCAGAATGTAAAAGCCGTTGAGGTTCGAAAGCGTGATGCCCGTATATATAGTATAAGGCGCAACACCGGGCAGCGCATTTCCCGAAAAATCCTGACCGTTGTTGTCAAATCTTTCAAACGTGAATTTGCCCGCTTGTGCCGACAGTTTCCCGTTAACGACCCAATTTGCGATCCGGCTTTCGTGTCCGATGGAGATTTCCGCGCCCCGGTGAAGGCTTCGTCCGGCGTTTGTGCCCACGTAACGGTCGTCGTCCACGCGTTGGGCTACGAGCAGGTTCCGCACGTTCATCCAATAGGCCGCCGCTTCAATGTGCCAGCGCCGGTTTTTAGAAAACCGCTTGGCGCCGATTTCGAAGTTTTCGCCAACTTCCGGTTTTAAATCCGTGTTGACGCGGCCTTGCTCGTCCAGCGTTTCGCTAATGGCCGGCAACGAAAAACCGCGGCTTACTTTGGCGAAATAGGATTGGAGCGCATCGGGCCGGTACAAAACCCCGATTTGGGGGGCTACCACGGGCGTGTAATTGTTGCGCTGGGTTTCCATATCCGATTCGTTGAGCCGGAATCCGCTTTGGTTCAGGTTTACGCCGCCTTGTAATGTCCAATGCCGCGACATCCGGGCCGAAAGTTCCACGTAATAATTCTGTTGCTGACGCCGCTGCTCGTTATACGTAACCCGTTCGCCGATGAGACTGCCGTTGCCGTTGTTTTGCTCGTACAAATTTTCGAAAGTGGCGCTCTCGAGTGTATCGAAAAACATTTCCACCCCGCCAATCCATCGGAATATGCCAAAATTTCCCGAAACCTGCGCCCGGAAACCCAAGCCGTTTGTAAGTTGCTGCAAATAGTCAAACGGACGCGCTTCCTCCGAATCGTGGCGGTTCGCGTAAACGGCTGTTTGAAGTACCGCGTTTTTAAAAATTTTTGCCTCGTGCGAAATTCCGCCGAACAACGAAGTGTAATCCTCGTATCCTCTGGCGGCTTGCCAGGTGGGCGCTGCGACATGCGGGCGTTGTTCAAAATCTGCGCGCGAAATGGAACTCGGTAAAAACGCGTTCAAATTTGTATAATTCACAAAATAAGAAAAGTTGCCTGCGTGGCCCGATGCCGTCAAGCCAAGTCGGTCGTAATCGGAATTGTTCCTGAATCCGTCCGAAGAAAGGCTGTGAGCAGAAATGCGATGGGCATGATGTTCTGAGCCAATCGCCGCGCTGAGCCGGTTTTTCATAAGTCCGAACCCGCCGTGTGTTGCGCCTGCCGAGAGTTGCGTGCCCTGGGCCGGAGAGCGTTTAGGTTCGATCAGAATTGCGCCGCCAAGACCGCTGCCAAACGCGCTCGAAAGTGGTCCTTTGACAATCGAAATGCCGCCGATGTTTTCGGGATCGAGGTCTTCAATTGTGGTTTCGCTATCGCCCGAAGTCAGCGGAATAAAACCGTAAAACGCGCGCACTTTATTGGTTCCGTACGGAGTTCTTGAGCCGATGCCGCGAATGCTGACGCGGTTCGTATTCCAGGCGCCCGATTGCATGGAAATCCCGGGTAAGCGGTTTAAAGACGAGGCCAGCTCGTACCCGCCCGTACGGTTCAGGTCCGATGGGTTGATGCGCGCAATCGAGATTGCCGTATTCATGAGACTGTCGCTCGGCCGGAACGCGCTGATCGTGACTTCGCGCAATTCTGTCGTATGGGTCGGATCATCGGACTGACTAAAGCCGCTTATACCCATTATTCCGAATAAAAAACAACAGTATTTTCTCATTGCCGGTAGCTGACTTTCCACAGTGTATTGCCGCTGTCGTCGTTTACCAGCAGGGAGCCATCGGGCAAAACGAGCACCGCTGACGGACGTCCGTACGCATTCGTATCGCTGCCGGGTTCAAGAAAACCGACGAGGAAGTCTTCTGCCGGGCCTGTGGGTTTGCCGTTTTCAAAAGGCACAAACACGACTTTGTAACCGCTTAACGCGCTTCGGTTCCACGAGCCGTGCTGGGCCGAAAACGCGCCATTTTTGTAGCGGTCCGGAAATGTTTTCCCCGTGTAAAATGCGAGTCCTAAAGCCGCAGTATGCGAGCCGAGTGCGACTTCCGGAACTGCGGTTTTGGCTACGAGATCGGGGCGTTCTCCGGCGCGTCTCGGGTCTTCAATCGGGCCGAAATACGCATAAGGCCAACCGTAGAATTTACCGGGTTTTACGCTTGTAAGGTAATCCGGAACAAGGTCGTCTCCGAGCTCGTCCCGCTCGTTTACCGCCGCCCAAAGTTCACCGGTTTCGGGGTTGAAGTCCATTCCTACGGGGTTTCTGAGCCCTTCGGCATAGATACGTTCGCCTGAACCGTCGGGATTAATTTCGAGAATCGCGGCCCGGCGCACTTCGTGTTCCATGCCGTTTTCGCCCACATTACTGCCTGAACCTACAGAGATGTAGATTTTTTTGCCGTCTTCAGAAGCGATGAGGTTTCGCGTCCAGTGGTTGTTGTAACCCCCGGCGGGCAAATCCAGGATTTTCTGGCCCGCAGCGGTAATTTTTAAATCGTCGGTCTTGTACGGAAACCGCAGCAGCGCATCGGTGTTGGCTACGTAGAACCAATCGCCGAGCACGAGCATTCCAAAAGGTTGGTTCAAATCCTTGAGAAATACATTCCGGGCTTCGAAATTGCCGTCGTAGTCGCGGTCGCGGATCAACGTAATCTGATCCTTACTGTTGCGCGTGTTGCTTTCCACGACAAACAAATCTCCGTTTGGGGCCATGTAGGTTTGACGAGGATTGTCCAATTCCCGGGCGTACATTTCCACCGTAAAACCGGCCGGAGCTTTTGGCCTCGCCGCTTCGGGCCAATCGACCATGCGGCTTTCGTTTCGGGCCGATTCCGTGGCATAAGGGGGCGGAAGCGTCACAGGACCGGCGGCCGTTTGTACAACAATGTCTTCTTGCTGGGTTACATTTTCTTCTTTCTTTTTGTCTTTGCAACCCCAAACGGCAAAAACCAAGGCGGAAAACAGGAGTAAACGTGGCTTCATATCTAAAATTTTAACGTTTGAAGTTAAGTGATTGCGCCCGATTAGCGCTACGGATTTTTAAACATTAAATGTAATTTAACAGTGCAAAGGCGTCGGCAATTCTGTATATTTATCTCGCATCGAGCCAAAGCATTCGCTATATTTGCAACTTGTTAAAACACGAAATGTTGATACAACTTCACGACAAAAAGTTCGTTCCTTTTCTTACGGCGGCCGAAATTGACTTTGCCATTTCTCAGATGGCGCGACAGATTGAAGACGATTTCGCCGGGGAAACGCCAGTCTTTGTAGGGGTGCTGAACGGCGCGTTTATGGTGATGTCGGACTTGCTCAAAAAATACGAAGGGCCTTGCGAGGTAAGTTTTGTAAAACTCTCGTCCTACGAAGGCACCCAAACGACCAATGCGGTAAAAGAACTCATCGGGCTCAACCAAAGCCTTGAAGGGCGTTCCGTGGTTGTCGTGGAAGACATCGTGGATACCGGGCATACCGTAGTTGCGCTAAAAGAGATGTTCAAAAAGCAAAACGTAAAGCGCTTTAAAATTGCCACGCTGTTTTTTAAGCCCGATGCCTATCGGCAGGAAGTTAAACTCGATTATATCGGCATTCGCATTCCGGATAAATTCATTGTGGGTTACGGCCTGGATTACGACGGTTTAGGGCGCAACCTGCCAGCGGTTTACCAACTTGCAGACACTATTTAATACAACAACATAACTGTACTTTTTACCATGATCAATATCGTATTGTTCGGAAAACCGGGCGCCGGTAAAGGCACTCAGGCCGAATTTCTAAAAGAAAAATACAACCTGACACACATTTCAACGGGCGACGTTTTTCGTTATAACCTTAAAAACGGCACAGAGCTCGGAAAAATCGCTCAGGCCTATATGGACAAAGGCGAACTCGTGCCGGATTCGGTGACCATCGACATGTTGCAGGCCGAAGTAGAAAAACATCCGGATACGAAAGGGTTTTTGTTCGACGGATTTCCGCGCACTATTTCTCAGGCCGAGGCGCTGGATGCGTTTCTTTCTTCCAAAGGCTGGAGTGTCACCGCGATGATCGCTCTGGAGGCCGATGACGAAGTACTTGTGGAACGTTTGCTCGAACGCGGGAAAACATCGGGGCGTCCGGATGATCAGGACGAGGCCAAAATTCGCCACCGCTACCGCGAATACAACGAAAAAACAGCGCCTTTGATTTCGTACTACGAGGCACAACAGAAATTTCACGCGGTGGACGGCATCGGTCCCATTGCGGAAATAACGCACCGGCTCAGTTCGGTGATCGATGCGCTTTAATCACCCTGCATGGAACTGTTGATTATATTTTTTCTGATTTTGCTGAACGGCGTCTTTTCGATGTCCGAAATCGCGTTGATATCGGCCCGCAAGAACCGTTTGGAAAACGCGGCAAAAAAAGGCAATACGAGCGCACAGGTGGCACTGGATCTGGCCAATATGCCTAACAAATTCCTTTCGACAGTTCAGATAGGCATTACGCTGATTGGCATTTTGACGGGTATTTTCTCGGGCGATAAAGTCACGAGCGACGTTAAATCGTACATCGTGCGTTTTGAGGCGTTGCAACCCTACGCGGATTCGCTGGCCGTCGGTGTCGTTGTTGTTATTCTGACGTTCTTTTCCCTCGTTTTGGGCGAACTCGTTCCAAAGCGGATCGGACTGAATTATCCCGAAAAAATCGCCAAGATCGTAGCGGTTCCGATGAAGTGGATTTCGGTAATTACCAAGCCGTTTATCTGGTTGCTTACCGTTTCGACCGAATTTTTGCTCAAGGTTTTTATGATCAAGCCATCGGCCGACGGAAAAGTGACCGAAGAAGAAATCAAGGCAATTATAAAAGAAGGAACCGAAGGGGGCGAAGTTCAGGAAATTGAACAGGATATTATGGAACGCGTGTTCCACATTGGCGACCGAAAGGTAAATTCGCTGATGACGCACCGCAAATCCGTGATGTTCCTTCCGCTTAACGCAAACCGCGAACACACGAGGGCGTTGATGTTGCGCGAACTGCATTCGGTGTATCCGGTGTACGATAAAAATTACGACGACATTGTGGGTGTTGTGCATTTGAAGAGCATTTTCGCCCATTACGACGAGCCAGAATTCAACATTGCCGACATCATGGCCGAAGCGCCGTTTATGATGGAACAAACCACGGCTTACAAAGCACTCGAAACGTTTAAGGAAAGCGGCGTTCACTATGCGTTTGTAGCCGATGAATACGGCGTTTTTCAGGGAATTATTACGCTGAACGACATTCTGGAAGCACTTGTGGGCGATGCGTCGGATTTTTACAAGGAAGATTTTCAGCTCATTGCGCGTGAAGACGGGACTTGGCTTGTTGACGGCCATTATTCGCTTCACGATTTTCTGACGTATTTTGAACTCGACGATCTGATCAACGATTACGAGGTTACGACGGTGAGCGGCCTGATTATGACGGAACTTTCGCGCATTCCAAAACAGGGCGAAAAGCTCGTTTGGCAAGATTACGAACTCGAAGTACTGGACATGGACGGCGTTAAAATCGACAAAGTCATGGTACACGCACTTAAAGAACGGCAAAGCTAAAAAATTATGACCGAAGGAAATTTCGTCGATTACGTAAAAATATTTGTATCCTCCGGAAAAGGCGGACGCGGCTCTACGCATTTGCACCGCGAAAAGTTTATTGAGAAAGGCGGTCCCGATGGAGGCGATGGCGGCAGAGGCGGACATGTGTACATTGTAGGCAACGAGGCGCTCTGGACGCTTTACCACTTAAAATTTGCCAGGCACGTAAAAGCGGGGCACGGGGGCGATGGCGGTTCTTCGCGAAGCACGGGAGCCGACGGAGAAGACAAATACATCGAAGTGCCGCTCGGAACGGTAGTACGCGACAGGGATTCGAACGAAATTCTGTTCGAAATTACCGAACACGGACAAAAGCGCGCCGTAGCCGAAGGAGGCAAAGGAGGTTTGGGCAACTGGCATTTTCGCTCCTCGACAAACCAAACGCCAAGATATGCGCAACCCGGGCTTCCGGCACAGGAACGCGATATCGTCCTCGAGTTAAAAGTGCTGGCGGACGTGGGGCTCGTTGGTTTTCCTAATGCCGGCAAATCGACATTGCTTTCGGTGCTGACATCGGCCAAACCAAAAATTGCCGATTACCCGTTTACAACGTTGAAACCGAACCTGGGCATTGTGGCCTACCGCGATTTTCAGTCATTTGTAATGGCCGACATTCCCGGAATTATCGAGGGTGCGGCCGAAGGAAAAGGACTTGGGCATTATTTTCTGCGCCATAT
>CAZTGF010000057.1:0-1736 GCA_964612955.1 uncultured Flavobacterium sp. | reverse complement strand
GTCGAGTTCGAGAATGCCGTCTCCCGGAATCCGGACCGATGGCCGCAGCGTTTGTCCGAGCAGATTCGTGACCGATACACTGACCTCGTCCGGGATTCTGTCCAGATGAAACCGCACTTTATCGCTGGCCGGGTTCGGAAACGGACCTGTCAAATGGTTCGCCGCCCAACTTTCTAGATTCAGTGTTTCTACTGCGATGCGCCAAAATCCGTCGGGGGCCACAATGGGCCGTGAAAGCGATTTTCCCGAATTCGCGACCGCGTGAATATAGTATTCAACATCTTCATTTCCGATTGGAATCGAAGCTTCAAATTGTTCCTCGCCCAGAAAAGTCATCGGCGTTTGGCTAAACGTTTCCTCGCCCGAAGTCCTCCAAAAAACAACTGCGTTTGCAATTCCCGACACGTGTTTGATAAGCGCAGAAACGTTTTGCGTTGAAAATGCCTGCGCCTGTTCAATGGCGTTGTGTACGATCAACAGCGGATCTGCCACGCCAATCGTATGCGTAATGCAGTGAATCGCGCCCGAACCTGAGATTAAATTCGCCTCGGCGTTGTCCACATCGATGCCTACAATGTTGTAACCGGGCAGCAATTCCTGATAGGTGGCTATGGCCGCGGCGTCTACTTCGGGCCGATAAACAGGCACGATGACGGTTTTGTTCACGAAAACGGCGTTTGTGTAAGTTCGGTAGTAACCGCCTGTATCCGGATAACTGCCGCTCGTGCTGGGCGGCGCATCGATGCGGTGAATTTTGTACGGCGTGCCAAAAGCTGAGGTGACGTTTTGCTGAACGTAGTTGATGTTCGCCTCAATCTGCGGGCCGTCTGCCACACCGGGCGGATACCGGCTTACGAGCAGCGTTTCTTCATCGAGCAACTTCATGTGCATGTCTATGTGGTGAATGCCGTCGAACGGCAACACAGGCATGGTAACGTAATTGGAAATGCCCATGTAATTCTGCATGATCGTGCCAATTTGTTCTGGCGTTTTTGGCGTAACGTTGAATACGTTACCCGCAGCATTTTCGATGAAAACAAGTTCTGAGGCGAACGCAGTTCCAAGGCCGTCGGACATAAAATTGCCGCCTGTGTTCACGAGGTCGTTTGTACCCGAGTTTGTCTGATAAATAGGGATATCGAGCAGGTTTGCGTGCGATGAGGGCATGGCATCGTCCCAAGGTCGCGGCCGGTTGTAAATCCAGTCTACGAGCGCGCGCTGGCCTACGTCGTTTGTGTAAATCGTATTGCCCGCGTAATCGCGAATCCAAATGCTGTTTGCAGGCTGGTTCAAAAACGTGATTTTTTCGAGATCGATGCCGTGACTGCTCAAATAGGCCGAAACCTGATCGGGTTGTGTCGTTGTAATGATGATTTTACACTCTGGAATGGTTGCGGCTATGATTTGGCGTTGTATGGATTCGTAACCCCATGTCCAGCTTAGTACAAGGTATTCGACTTCTTCCCACTCGGCGGCCGTTCGCACGTTGCCCGGCGGCGGGGCGGAAAGCAATGCGCTGCTGCGGAACGTCATTCCGGGAAGCGATTGCTGTTCGGCTGGGGTGAGTTCTTTTGGCAGGGGTTGCTGAGCGGTTGCAGTAGCGATGGCAAACAGGGTTGCAAAAAGGTAATAGTGTTTTTTCATTTGGCTAATAGTTGGCAATGTGCAATATACGCTTTTGAAGTTTTGAAAGTTGTTTCGTGCGGACAGAGTTTGTTGCGAAGTGAGGCTGCGTC
>CAZTGF010000056.1:9377-13103 GCA_964612955.1 uncultured Flavobacterium sp. | reverse complement strand
AGATCGGCATAAGAAAGCGCATCGCACAAAAACCAGGTTTCATAAGCCGAAGGTGCGATATAAACCCCGCGTTCGAGCAAGCCGTGGAAAAACGCTTTAAAGCGCGCATTGTCCCCGCGTTTTGCCGACTCAAAATCCGTCACTGGCTGCTTGTCGAAATGAATCGAGATCATCGAGCCGATTCGGTTTATCGTAAACGGAAGGTCTGTTTTATCGAAAATTCCGCGCATGCCCGATTCCAGATAAGCCGTCTTTTTTTCGAGGCGGTCGTAAATGTCGCGGTCAGCATCGAGCGATTGGAGCATTGCGTAACCGGCTGCCATCGCAAGTGGATTCCCCGAGAGCGTTCCGGCCTGATAAACCGGTCCCAAAGGCGCGAGCATATTCATGATTTCGGCCCTGCCCGCAAACGCGCCAACAGGCAAACCTCCGCCAATGATTTTTCCAAAAGTCACAATATCGGCCCGAACACCGAAGCGTTCCTGGGCGCCACCCGCTGCAAGGCGAAATCCGGTCATTACCTCATCGAAAATGAGTAGCGCTCCGTGAACATCGCACAGTTCGCGCAACGACTGCAAAAATCCCGGTTCAGGCGGAACGCAACCCATATTTCCGGCCACAGGTTCAATGATGATCGCGGCGATTTCGGATTCATTTGCCTCGAAAAGCGAGCGCACATGCTCAATATCGTTATAGCGCGCCAGCAGCGTGTCCTTGGCTGTTCCCTGAGTCACTCCGGGCGAATTCGGCGACCCAAACGTAGAGGCACCGCTTCCGGCCTGAATCAGAAACGCGTCCGAGTGACCGTGATAGCAACCCGCAAACTTGATGAACTTATCGCGGTTGGTGAATCCGCGCGCGAGTCGGATCGCGCTCATGCAGGCTTCGGTTCCCGAATTTACAAACCGGATTTTATCGATATTGGGAACCATTTTCACGGCGAGTTCGGCAATCTGCGTTTCGAGTTCCGTCGGCGCTCCGAACGAAGTACCTGATTTTGCACGGTCAACCACGGCCTCGATAACGGGCGCATACGCATGGCCGAGTACCATCGGGCCCCAGGAATTGATGTAATCTATATAGCGCCGCTCGTCTTCGTCGTACAAGTACGGTCCTTTGGCACTTTTAATAAACAACGGCGTTCCTCCAACGGCTCCGAAAGCGCGCACAGGAGAATTTACCCCACCGGGGATTACTTTTTCAGCGGCCGCAAAAAGCTGGCTGCTCCTTTTATACTGCATTTTTATTTGATTTTTAGTTGCTGCCCGATCGAAATGGCGTTGTCCGAAAGCGCATTCAGGCGCTTCAGTTCGTCTACGCTCAGATTAAACCGGCGCGAAATGGAGTAAAGCGTATCCCCGGGAATCACTCTGTAATAATTGACATTGTCGACTATGGCTTGGTTTGCCGGCGTTTCCACAGGGACAAAATCGCGGCCGAGCACCTGTGCGTCGTATTGGTTCAGTTGGTATCTTTCGATGAGTCCGATGAGTTTTTCAGGATATTTTACATCGGTAGCATAACCGGCAGCCCGAAGCCCGCGCGCCCATGCTTTGTAATCGTCTGGGGGCAGTTGAAACAGGGATGCATACCGGGCCCTCGAAGTCAAAAACAGCGAATGGTCCTGATAAGACTGGGCCGGATCGTCGTATTTTCTGAAGCATTCCTGAGCTTCGTCGTCGTCGTGCCTTACACTGGGACCTGTCCATTCCTTATGACATTTAATCCCGAAATGGTTGTTTGCGCCCACACTCAGCGAACCCGTGCCGGCACCTGACTCAAGAATGCCCTGAGCCAGCGTTATGCTCGCCGGGATTTTGTGCTGACGCATGTTTTGTTGTGCGATTCCCTTGTAAGTGGCGATGTAATCTTCGACCACTTTGGCTGTTACCTGTACACGCGATACGGCTTCGAGCGTTTCGGATTTGGGCGCCTGTTGTGAGCGAACCGGAGTTGTCGTTTTCGCCGGGCGCGGCGTTCTTTGCACAGGCTTTTTTGCTACCGTTTTGTTCTTGTCGTACACCGAGCTTCGGCTGGCAGTAGAACGACTGGAGCCGCAACTGGCCAGCGCCAGAAGCACGCACAGCAATAAAATTTTCTTAATCATTGTTGATTTTTGTTTGGTTAGATTTTTCGAGTCGGAGATTGATGCCGGCAATGCCCTGAAGGCCTCCGGTATGTATGGCGAGGATTTTTGCTCCCTCAGAAAAGCGGCGTTTTTGAATCATGTCGCAGATGCCAAACATCATTTTACCAGTATAAACGGGATCGAGCTGTATTTTATGATACGCCCGAAAATTATTTATGAACTGCACGAGTGGTTCAGTAACTTTGCCGTAACCGCCAAAATGATACCCGTGAATGAGTTCCCAATTGTTGCGGGGGGCCAGGGATGTAAGCTGATGTGACAAATCCGGCGCATCGAGCACCGTAAAACCCAGAATCTTCTGCCCTTCTGTTGCAGAAAGACTCAGTCCTGCCAGAGTTCCTCCCGTACCCACAGCACAGCAAATATAGTCAAATTCAGCATCGGCCGGCGTTAAAATTTCGGCACAACCGGCCACGGCAAGCGCATTTGTACCACCTTCGGGAATCAGGTAAAACGCACCGAATTTGTCGTGTAAAGCATCTAAAAATTGATGTTCCGTTTTTTGTCTGTAATCGGACCGACTTACAAAGTGCAACGTCATTCCGTTGGCTGCGGCAGTCTGGAGCGTAGGATTCAGAGGCAGCGAAGCCAGTTCTTCGCCCCGGATTATACCGATTGTACGAACATCGTGAATCCTTCCGGCTGCGGCCACAGCAGCAATGTGATTTGAATACGCACCACCGAAAGTGAGCCAGCACTTGAACCCAAATTTATTTGCCTGTTCGATATTGTATTTGAGCTTTCGGAACTTATTGCCTGAAATCTCGGGATGCAAGAGGTCCTCGCGCTTCAGGTACAGTTCCACACCGTCAGGTCCGGTAGTAACCCACTCATTCACAGGCGCTGTCATCGGCTCAGGTATTTCAAAAACGCCCAGAAAGGCCGGCGCCTAAGATAATCGGCCTGCGAATCGTTCGCATAAGCCTCCCGCTCGAAACAAATGTTCCTGTAAGCCCGATTGCGGTCTGAGGACTGAAGCCATCGGACGAGAAATTCAGCTACATACCAAACGAAAAAAGGAAAGACAAGCATTTCGAGTTGCTGCTTCAAATGGATGCGCTCGTGCTGTAGCAACACGGGGTTCGGACGGCATCTCGAAAAAACGAACGGAAAGAACGTCCATGCGCTAAAACCCTTTGGAACCAAATATTTGCTCGCAATCACTATCATTGACGCCAAAGTTCCTAAATTTGTGGCAATGACTGCACCCGATTCTCAAAATAAATTAATCCTGGGCGAGGACTATTACCTGACCCCCGAAGGATTTAAGGTTTTCACAGAAAAATACCACCTCAAACGCGGGTATTGCTGCCGAAGCGGTTGCAGACATTGTCCTTACGGTTACGATAAAAACACGAATACTTTCAGAACAAAAAAATGACATTTCAAGAGCAGCTATCAGAAGGAATCCCAGCGGAATTGCCGGACTTGCAACCTTATGACCTCAGCGTTAACCACGCGCCAAAACGCAAGGAAATTCTATCGGCGGACGAAAAAAAACTCGCCATACGCAATGCTTTGCGCTATTTTGAACCGCGGCATCACAAAACGCTTGCACGCGAATTTAAAGAGGAACT
>CAZTGF010000056.1:0-9277 GCA_964612955.1 uncultured Flavobacterium sp. | reverse complement strand
ACTGTTCGTTACTTCGGGGCTTGGCGGCATGAGCGGCGCGCAACCCAAAGCTGGAAACATCGCGGGCTGCATTACGGTTTGTGCCGAAGTAAATCCAAAAGCGGTTCAGACGAGACACGCTCAGGGTTGGGTCGATGAAATCCTGGACGATCCTGAGCTTTTATGCCAACGCGTGCGTCGCGCTAAAGACGCAGGCGAAACCGTCTCGATTGCGTACCTCGGAAATGTTGTCGATGTATGGGAAAAATTCTACGAAGAGGAGATTTATATCGACTTAGGATCAGACCAGACCTCGCTTCACAATCCATGGGCCGGCGGTTATTATCCGGCAGGTGTGGATTTTGAAACCGCTCAGAAAATGATGGCCGATGATCCGGACGCGTTCCGAAACGCGGTTCAGGAATCACTGAGAAGACACGCCGATGCAATTAACCGACATACGGCCAAAGGCACTTACTTTTTCGATTACGGAAATGCGTTTTTGCTCGAAGCTTCGCGCGCCGGTGCCGATGTTATGGCCGATAACGGCGTCGACTTCAAATATCCGAGTTACGTTCAGGACATTCTGGGCCCGATGTGTTTCGATTACGGCTTTGGACCGTTCCGATGGGTTTGTACGTCCGGGCTTGCATCGGATCTGGACAAAACTGACATTATCGCACGCGACGTACTGCGCGAATTGGCGAAAGACGCGCCTGCGGAAATCTCCCAACAGATGCAGGACAATATCCGCTGGATAGAGAGCGCCAAAGAAAACAAACTCGTGGTTGGCTCACAAGCGCGGATCCTTTATGCCGACAGCGACGGGCGTATTGCGATTGCCGAAGCGTTTAACAAGGCCATTGCTTCAGGAGAGATTGGCCCTGTGGTTCTGGGGCGCGACCACCACGATGTTTCAGGTACAGATTCACCGTATCGGGAAACGTCCAATATTTACGACGGATCGCGTTTTACGGCAGATATGGCCATTCAAAACGTCATTGGCGATAGTTTTCGCGGGGCTACCTGGGTAAGCATTCACAACGGCGGGGGCGTAGGCTGGGGAGAGGTTATAAACGGAGGCTTCGGTATGGTTCTTGATGGGTCTGCCCAGGCTTCTAAGAAACTGAAATCCATGCTTTTCTGGGATGTCAACAACGGAATTTCGCGTCGCAGTTGGGCGCGAAACGACGGAGCTGTATTCGCGATTAAACGCGCGATGCAACAGGAACCACTCTTAAAGGTGACGCTGCCCGAACTCGTAGACGATGCGATTCTCGACAATTTGTAAACCATCGGCACGAACAATCTGAGCGCAACCTTTTATTGTGGTGTGAATCTGAATTAACAATTACCTAAATACACACGCTATGAAAACCATCAGATTACTGCCGATGTTACTGCTTGTCGCCATTTTGAGCGGCTGCGCCTCGGTTCGCGTTTCGTCCGATTACGACAAAAATGCGTCCTTTGACAATTACAAAACGTTCGCGTTCTATAAAACCGGCATCGATAAAGCCGAAATATCGGACCTGGATAAACGCCGCATTCTTCGCGCTATTGAAAACCGCCTGATCGCCAAAGGATTTACGAAAAGCGACAACCCGGATTTGCTCGTGAACATTTTTACGAATGCGCGCCAGGAAGTAAATGTGAACCAGTTTTACGGCGGCATGGGCTACGGCTGGGGCTACGGCTGGCATCCGTGGATGTGGGGCGGCGCAAGAACTTCTGTTTCCACCGACACAAAAGGATCGCTCTACATCGATCTGATCGACGCGAAAAAGAAGGAGCTTGTATGGCAGGGAAAAGGCGATGGATCGCTTGAAACCCGTGCCGAGAAGAAAGACGAACGCATTGCTGAATTTGTCGACAAAATTCTCGAGAGCTATCCGCCTCAACCTAAAAAGTAAATTAGAACCGCTGTTTACCGGCGGTTTTTTTATGTCCGCCCACCGGGGTTTTTAATGCCCGATGAATTTTGTATTTTTACGCAATTACATTTCTCTGATCATGGACGCAGCTTACGATACAAATCCGCTTATAGAACGCTTGCCAAAACACCTGAAACAGTTCATTAAACCTCAGGATTACGAAGATTATACGCCCGTAAACCAAGCGGTATGGCGGTACGTGATGCGCAAAAACGTAGCGTATCTGTCTACCGTAGCGCACGAATCTTATCTGGACGGATTGCGCAAGACAGGCCTAGAAATTGACCGAATTCCAAACATGTACGGCATGAACCGCATTCTCAAAGAAATCGGTTGGGCGGCCGTGGCTGTCGATGGTTTTATTCCGCCGAATGCATTTATGGAATTTCAGGCGTATAACGTTCTCGTGATTGCATCGGACATTCGCCAACTTGAACATATTGAATATACACCCGCGCCTGACATTATTCACGAAGGTGCCGGCCACGCTCCTATCATCGCAAACCCGGAATACGCCGAATACCTGCGCCGTTTTGGCGAAATTGGTTGCAAGGCCATTTCCTCCCACCGCGATTATGAACTTTACGAGGCGATCCGACTGCTGTCCATCCTCAAAGAAGCTGAAGATACACCGGACGCAGAAATCGAAAAAGCCGAAAAAGCCGTAGAAGAAATTCAGGCAAATATGGGCGAGCCTTCAGAAATGGCGCTCATACGGAATTTGCACTGGTGGACTGTGGAATACGGGCTTATCGGCACGGTAGAAAAACCTAAGATTTACGGTGCAGGATTGCTGTCGTCGATTGGGGAAAGCACTTGGTGCATGACCGATAATGTGAAAAAGATTCCATACGACATTCGCGCGGCCAGACAGTCGTTTGATATCACCAAACCCCAACCTCAACTGTACGTTACCCCGGACTTTGCCTATTTAAGCCAGGTACTTGAAGAATTTGCGAATACGATGGCGCTGCGAACGGGCGGACTCGAAGGCGTTCAAAAGCTCATCGACTCAAAAGCGCTCGGTACTGTAGAACTTAGCACGGGCTTACAGATTTCGGGCAAATTTACGAATGTGATTTCCTGGGATTCTAAGCCGGTCTACCTGCAGGCCACCGGACCTACAGCCCTGTCGTACCGCGAAAAAGAACTCGTGGGTCACGGCACGCAAACCCACCGCGACGGATTCGGTTCACCTATAGGAAAACTCAAGGGAATTAATCTGGCTATCGAAGACATGAGCCCGCGGGATTTGCGCGCTTACGACATTTACGAAGGCGAACGCGTCACGCTCGAATTTGAAGGCGATATCCGCGTTAGTGGGGAAATTATCACGGGTTCCAGAAACCTCAAAGGCGAGATTATCCTGATTTCGTTCCGGGATTGCACGGTTACTCAGGGCGATACGGTACTTTTTGCGCCAGAATGGGGCACTTATGACATGGCCGTCGGGAAAAGCGTTGTTTCTGCGTTCTCGGGGCCGGCTGACGTAAATTCGTTCGATTTAATCACCCACGTCCCTACTTCACAGACGATCAAGGCAAAACGCTCGCCCGAACGCGAACATCTGGAATCGCTTTACCAAGCCGTGCGCGACAAACGCGAGGGGAAGTCCGGCATTTCATTGACCGAAATCTTCGAAGCAATCAAACAGCGCCACCCCTCGGACTGGCTTTTATCGGTAGAGATTGTGGAACTCGCCCACGCAGAAGCAGACCAAACGCTTATGCAAAACGCATTGTCTCACCTTGAACGGTTAAAATCGTCCCGCCCCCAAGTAGCGCATCTGATCTCGAACGGGCTTGAACTGATTTTGGAACCCGCAGCCCAGGCTTAAAGCGCGAGTTGGGTTTGCAGGGCCGGTTCATCGGCAATTTCGGTTCCGTTATACCGGAGCGTCCATCCCATTGAACGCGTCAGGATCAGGATTTTAGAAAGTTCGCTGAGCAATCGGTTTTCGGCATTTTTCTCGAGACTCGATCCTCGGATTTTCCGATGCAAATCGGCTTTTACCTTTGCGTGAATCTTGTTGTAATCATCGCCCGTGAACGGATTCATACTGCTTTGCGTAACGTCGTAGAACCGCAATTCGGGGTGAATTTTCACTTCGGCTTCGGGGATGTTTGTGATGGTGATGACCTTTGAGGCTTCATCTGTTTCGTAAGTGAGCTTTCGCAAGTCATAAGCTACGGTAACATCGGCGTTTACGACCAAAAGCGCCTTCTTTTCGAACGAGAGCATATTCATCAGGTATTTCTGCTGATCCTTATAGGTAAGAACTTCGGCGAAATGGCCTTCCGTCACGATAAGTTTCCCAACATTTTTAATCTCTTTTTCTATAAGGTGGCTGTCGTAGGTTATGGCGCCTGAATCTTTGTCGCGGGAACAAAAATGCCAGACAACCACCAAAAGCACAACCAGAAGTACAATCGAAAGAATCCGTCGCATAAGAAGTTTTCCCATAAATGTACGACAAACGCGCGCGTGCGGACAAGAACTTTAAACATCCGTTTGGAAATCGGCCCACGGAATCCGGGTTTTAAATTCCTCAATTTGCCGGTGAACGTCTGCTTTGAATTTTTGGTACTCGCCCGATTGCGTCGAAAATGGCCGATGTGCGAGTGCGCGCCTTATCCGGGCGGCTTGGTCCATGATTCCGCTCACGTGTGGCGCTAAGTGAATCTGCGAAAAACGCTCCCAGATATAATCTACGGCCACAGGCGAAGGATGCAGCATATCGGGCTGGTAAAACCTGTAGTCGCGCAATTCGTCGAGCATGATTTCGTAAGCCGGGAAATAGTAGTTCTGCCCCGGGCGCGACGCCAGAAAATCGTGTAACCCGAGAATAAGCGAGGATTTACTGCGCTGGTTTTCGGTAAAACCATCCTTTAAATGCCGAACGGGCGAAATTGTAAAAATGAGCTTCACCCCGGGATTTACATCTCTGATTTGCTGTTCGATACCTGCGAGCGATCGGGTAACATCGGCAGCAGAAAGCATCCATTTAGAAAACTGCGATTGCGGAATTCTGTGACAGTTAGCGACTTCTTTGCCCGATTCAGTGTACGTGTACGTCCAGGCAGAACCTAACGAAAACACGATATGCGTGGCCTGAAACACTGCGTAACGCAACAGATGGCTTGCCGCATTTAGCCGTTCAATGGCCGATGGAACGTCGGGCGCGTTGAGCTCCGAATGCGCGTCGAAACACGAAATCACTCCATGGGCCGGAATCAGATCCGCTTCCGAGAATGGTTGTTCACCCAATGCGCGGAAAATCACGCGTTCGATGGCCGTAGGTTGAAACAAAATGCCGAATGGATTCAGCCATTGCCGGAACTGATAATACGCGAATTTGGCCGAAACGTGCGTGGCAAAACACGAACCCATGAACAAGGTTCTTGAATCGTAACCGATGTGATGTAGCGGTTCGCCTGAAATGACCGGAGTTGAAAATTGCATATCGCAAATTACTTAAAACCGGCGCGTTCTTACAACTATTGGTAATATTCATAACTGATCCAAACCGTTTCTCCGTCCAGTGGATCGTTTACGCTGATTTGAACCGGATAATCGTCCGCGTTATACTCGATGTATTTCTGATAAGCGTTGGTTCCCCAGGCCGCCTGGCGCGAGAACTGAATCGCATTGCGTTGTACGCCCATCATATTGTAGGCAATCAGCGAACTCATCGGCCCGAATCCCGTAATGTTGCGCGTGGCACAATTCTTATCGTCATAACTGTAATCCGATGTTATGCCCCCAAATTTGCAGCGACTGACCTCGCCCGTTGCATCGAACACCAGAGCGGCCGTTTCTACAAAAGTATCCTGCACCAAAACCCCACCGCTAAAACTTTCAACCAAAGCTGTATTGTCTTCCGCATAGTGATAAACGTCTTTATATCCGTAAGCTTCCCCAATGCGCCGATGAACTGATACGCGCCCCTGACTATCGTAGTCGAAATACTCGGTCCAGACGGATCCGTCCTGTAGTACATCGATCTGAATAATTTGATCTCCGTCATAGGTAAACGTACGCTCCCCGCTTGAGCAACTTATCAGAGTAAGTTTGTTGCCGTTATAGAAATATTCGCATACTTCCGGAATTCCGGCCATGCCCATTGTTGTGGATTTGTGCAATAATGGCGCTACTGGCGTCACGGGTTCAACGGGTTCGCCGGGTTCGCCGGGCACGCAGGAAACGATAAACAGCATCGAAAATACAGACAGGAGTAGTTTTGCTTTCATGGGTCTTTTGGGTTTATCCTGTCCCAAAATTATCTAACACTCTGATTTGCAACAAAAGAAACAGACCAAGTTCCTATTTACCCGACGAAATCCGTTAAATCGATAATGTAACAACAAAAATGTCAGTGTACCCGTACAAGCACACTGACAAATTGTAGGAATATTCAAATTTCTATTTAATGAACGACCGGCTATGGGTTAACGCTTGTGCGATGCCGTCCGGATTTTTACCTCCAGCCGTAGCAAAAAACGCTTGTCCGCCACCGCCACCCTGAATAAATTTCCCGAGCTCGCGCACAATTTGCCCGGCATTCAGTCCGCGCGATGCCGCGAGTTCTTTCGAAACATAAACCGTAAGCATAGGCTTTTGATCGTTTACGGTAGCCAGAACCAGAAATAAATCCTGTTTGCCCTGTCCGATGGCATAAGCGAGATCTTTGGCACCTTCAGCATCGAGAGACACTTGTTTGGCCAGGAAATGCACGCCGTTTTCGTATTCGAGTTCGGCTTCGAGCCCGGACTTGAGCCCTATCGCCTTTTCGCGCATCAAAATCTCGAGTTGCTTTTTGAGTTTTTGGTTTTCTTCCTGAAGGTTCTGAACCGCCTTAACGGTGTCCTGCGGATTTTTGAGCGCTGCTTTGACCTGTTCGAGCAATTGCTGCTGATCGTTGAAAAACGCTGCCACAGCCGACGACGTAATGGCTTCAATGCGTCGGATTCCCGCTGCAACCGCACCTTCGGACACAATTTTAAAATGCCAGATGTCCGCTGTATTTGCCACGTGCGTGCCCCCACAAAGTTCCATGCTGTCGCCAAATTTAACGGCGCGGACCTGGTCTCCGTACTTCTCTCCGAACAACGCGAGCGCACCTTCTTCCACGGCTTGGGCAAACGGAATGTTCCGGCGCTCCACAAGCGTAAGCTGCTCGGCAATGCGGTCGTTTACAAACCGGGCCACTTGCTGCAATTCGTCTTCGGTGAGTTTGGAGAAATGCGAAAAATCGAACCTTAGGTAATCCGGGCTTACGAGCGACCCTTTTTGTTCGACGTGCGTGCCAAGAATGTTGCGCAATGCCTGATGAAGCAAATGCGTCGCGGTATGGTTGCGTGCTGTTTTAGCTCTCAGGTCCGATGAAACTTCTGCTTTTAGCGGCGCATCCAAATCTGAAGGAAGGGATTTCGTAAAATGCAGAATCAGGTTGTTTTCTTTTTTCGTGTCGCGAACCTCAATGCGCTGCGAACCTGAAATCAGCCAGCCACGGTCGCCAACTTGTCCGCCGCCCTCGGGATAAAACGGCGTGCTGTCCAGAACAATCTGAAACATTTTTCCGTCCTTTTTGCTATCCACAATCCGGTAGCGCGAGATGCGCGCTGTTTGCTCCAGCGTATCATAGCCCACAAAAGTTTCGATATTTCCGCCGATGAGCACCGTCCAATCGCCTGTGGCCACTTCGGAGGCTGCGCGGGAACGGCTTTTTTGCGCTTGCATCGCCTTGTTGAAACCGGCCTCGTCGTAGTGCATGCCGCGTTCTTTCAGAATCAGCGCAGTAAGGTCTTTCGGGAAACCGAAGGTGTCGTAAAGTTCAAACGCCTTTTCGCCCGAAACCTGATCGCCTTTTGTGTTTCTGATCACCTCGTCAAGCAGTTGAAGACCCTGATCCAAAGTGCGCAAAAACGCCGCTTCTTCCTCGCGGATCACATTGGTCACAAGCGTTTGCTGCTGGCGGATTTCGGGGAAGAAATCGCCCATTTGGTCCGATAACACGGCTACGAGTTCGCAGATAAACGGCTCGCGCGTGCCCAAAAACGTAAATCCGTAACGAATGGCGCGGCGCAAAATCCGGCGGATGACGTAACCTGCGCCCGTGTTTGATGGCAGTTGTCCGTCTGCAATTGCGAAAGCCACGGCGCGAACGTGGTCTGCCACGACGCGTATGGCAATGTTTATTTTTTCCTGAGCCTCGGTAGCGTTGTCTTTTGTGTAAACGGCGCCCGTACGCTGGCTGATTTTTTGAATCAATGGCCCGAAAACATCGGTGTCGTAATTTGACTGAACGCCCTGCAAGACCATGCACAGCCGTTCGAAGCCCATACCCGTATCTACGTGTTGAGCCGGGAGTTTCTCAAGTGATCCGTCCGCTTTGCGGTTGAATTCCATGAACACGTTGTTCCAGATTTCCACGACCTGCGGATGGTCTGCGTTGACGAGGGACTTGCCCGAAACTTTTGCTTTTTCATCGGCCGAACGAATGTCCACGTGAATTTCTGAACACGGCCCGCACGGACCCTGATCGCCCATTTCCCAGAAGTTGTCCTTTTTATTTCCGAGCAGAATGCGGTCTTCGCCTATAAGCGGTTTCCACAGGTCCCAGGCTTCCTGGTCAAACGGAACGTTCTCTTCCGGGCTGCCTTCAAAAACGGTAACGTAAAGACTGTTTTTGTCGATGCGGTACACTTGGGTTAGCAGTTCCCATGCCCAGTGAATCGCTTCCTTTTTGAAATAATCGCCAAAACTCCAGTTGCCGAGCATTTCGAACATGGTGTGGTGATAGGTATCGATGCCGACTTCTTCGAGATCGTTGTGTTTTCCCGAAACGCGCAGGCACTTTTGCGTATCTGCAATTCGCGGACTTTTCGGGACTTTGTTGCCCAAAAAATACTCTTTGAATTGCGCCATGCCCGAGTTGTTGAACATAAGCGTGGGATCGTCCTTGAGAACGATAGGTGCCGACGGAACGATGAGATGCCCTTTGGATTCGAAAAAATCGAGGAAGGTTTTGCGGATGTCTTGTGACTTCATGGCTGAGTTTCGAAATTGTTGCGGATGCCCTGCCCCCGATAGCAGCTAAAAGCCCGACTGCGGGTTGCTTATGGTTTTTGCGGCGGAAAAGGCGGAGCAGAGCGAGCCTTTGCCGGCGGATTAAACCGTAGTAAACCGCGGGCGGCCTTGTGCGGATAGCGGGAATCGGGCCTTAAATAAATCCCGATCGTGTGCCGATAAACCGAACATTTATTTAAATTTGTTCGGCGCGCTGCTTAGGTGGCGGAAACCCTGTTTTTGACGCACAAAAATAGGATATTTTGACAAATGAAGAAGGTTAAATATTACTACGA